>CAZWYO010000028.1:0-17859 GCA_964638315.1 uncultured Candidatus Babeliaceae bacterium
AGGGAACGGTTACAGAGGTTTTGTCCAGAGCTTTGCAAAAAGCAATACTTGGTGAGGCTACAAAAAATATTTTGCGTGATTTGCAGAGTGAGATTCAAAAATCGGTTAGTATAACGATGTTGGCGCGGTCACTCCACGCGTTGCTAAATTAGCCCTTTACTTCAAGATATTCTGTGTGTACGGTACAACGGCCCATTTTTTCTTTTTCTCTTCATAATCAGCATTTTTGATTAATTTTTTCCTTATATCTTTTGTTCGTGCATGCTCCTTACTCGATTTCCATAAACACAAGATATTTCCCTTCTGTTTGGTGAGTGTTACAAGGTCATAGGTGCGATATATTTTTTTAGTTAGATAGGCAGGGTCTTCCATGAGTAACGAGAGGCTTGCTTCTCTATTTTCTCTGTCGGGATCTGTTATGGCATTTCTTATAAGTAGGTAGAGCATGTGTGGATTGAGAAATGTGAAATTACCGTTCTTCTCTATCATGCTGTTATCGTAGTGGATAAATTTTCTGGTGAGACTAGTATTGGCGGAGATGTCTTTCGCAATTATATGTTTGATAGAACATGGCGTGAAAATAGGGTCCAGTTTGAATAATTTTTGTATAATGGCGTTGACCTCTTTGCCGTTATAGCGATAGCCGATTGGCGCGATTTTATTCTTCTCACCTTTTGGTTTGCACAAGGGAAATATTTCATAGATATCTTTATGTAGATCTACAATTGCGGTCCACACCTCTTTGAGTATATCGTTTCTTTTTATCGGTGAGGTGATTTCTATGGTTGTGAGAATTTTGTTGAGCATAAAGTTGATGGCGGCATAGTTGTTCTGAAAGAGTGCCTGTGAAATGAATGTGCGTGGTTTATGTGTTATCGCTACCCAATATTTACTATTTTTATACTGCCCACTTTTCAATAGCCAATCAGTAGTTTGTAAACTTATATGTATGTGGTCATCTGGCTCAAGATATTGGGTGTCAATAAGGTCTTTTATCTCCTTATTTTTATCGATGAGCCGCATTAATTCAAAAAAACTTTCCTGCCGCAGATCGCGTGAGAGTACAAAAAACAGCTGCTTGGCATTCTTAATTTTTTTTGGCAATGTTTTTATTGAAAATTCTTCGGCAGAAAGAGGTGCCAGCGCAGCACTTATCTCTTGGGGTAGGCCGATGAGAGCGAGGCTATTGGTAAAAGCTATGGCCATGCTTTGGTCATTGTCATTGGCCTGTTCAAATTTGGAATCTAGAATGCCTGCATGGTTGTCGTGATTGACGGATACTGTAGAAGAAAAGACGCTACCGCCAGGATAGATTTTTTTGAACAGAATAAGACCCGATGTATAGTTGCTGCCCAGTGATGGGCCGGAAAAAGAGATTGTTGCTTTTTCGGATGACAGTTCTGTGCCTAGCTCCTCCCACGAAGTTGCTTCTATCTCAAAAATTTGCGTGAGGAGATTGAAAATATTTTTCGTACGTGCCGCAATGGAATATCCGTCCTTTTTGTAGTCTATGTTGTCGCGCTGGGAAACAAACTCAAACCAGGTCGTCCTGAAATCCTGGTCATTCGGTTGCTTCCGGGTGAGATATTCGAAAACGGTTTTGACCTGTCCTCTGTTTCGTAAGTTTGGTGACAGCATTTCAAGGCTGAATATTCCCTTGCGATTATCAAAGAGGATACTTGAGACCAGGTGCAAAATCGCGGCTTCGGTGCAATCAGGCGCCTTATCATATTTTGTGATATACAGCTGCACTATTTTCTCGGGCATCGGTATGAGGTTTGTGAGATATGCGGTTCCGGGAAATATGAGTGAGTGGGGTAATTTTTCATTGGGTATAAGCGTGGTATAGTATGGTGTTATTGCTTTTTTGATGTTCGCAAGGGAACTCTTTTCTTTTAAAAAACTCTCTTGCGTCTTTTTGTTTATTACCACCTCTTTCCCATAGGGCGTCAGATAAGCGTCCAAGAGTTTTAAATTTGTGGCTTGCAGCGCGTGTTTTATAAATCCATTAATCACAAAATTAAAGAGGTCTCGTTTATTTTTGGATTTTGCGCAGGCAAAGGCGTTAAATAATAGGGGTACAAAGTCTGCGCTATAAGCGTCTCCGGTGCCGAGTTTTAAAGCTTTGATAGCATTTTGCGAAAAATCGAGTAATTTTGCTATCTTGGTTCCGCGTATTGCGTTTTTTTTACGAGAGGGGTTTTCGAGTGCAACACGATTTTTGTGTGCTATATTAAGGTGTTTCATGAACGTGGCGAGCTTTACGTCTAACTTTACTTTTTCCAGAGAGATGTCAACATTTCTTTTCATGGACTTGTTGGCGTACAGACCTGGGGTACTAAATAACTCTGGTTTAAAGATTAGGAGGGCAAGGAGCCATCCAACCTCATAGGGGCCAAATCCATAAGTGACATTTGCATCGGAAGCGCTTGGTCGCAACAGCTCATTTGGCATATCGTGGTGAAATAGGGTGTGGATTACTTTGATGAGCGGGTGCTCTGGATTGCCGTGCTGATAGAGATTAATAAGTATTTTTTGTCCCCGCAGATAGAGCGCTAAACCAAAAATCGGATGCAAAATGTTCGCGCCAGGTGCTAGTATCTGCCCAAAATTCGTATCCTCAATCTTTAATGCGTTACTATCTATTGGCAACAAACAGAATGCCAGCCCGCAAAAAAGCAGGAGTTTGCTAAAAGACTTCACAATGCGCCCCCATTTTAGTTTAATTACAAACATTAATTTTCTATCTTTATCTTAAAAAAATGGGGGAGGTGTTTGCAAGCCTTTTTTTAAAGAGTGGGGGGCGTGCGGCTTATTCTTATTTTCGATTTTGGCAAAAAACGATAATAAGAGGGGGTTCTTATTTTCGCCCACGCAAATTGGAGGGGGGCTTATTTTCGATTATTGCGTTTTTCGAAAATAAGCCGCATGCTATTGATGATTGTTTTCCAGGGTGTGCTTAAAAGTGTTACAAAGAATGTTTAAGGGTAAGACCCATGTATAAAAGCTTTCAAAAGGTGAATGAGTTTTCTCCACCGCTCATCCCGAGTGCCCGCGCTAGCGGGTGTATCGAGGGACATGTGCGGTGGTAAATAAGTTGTTGTCGAGGGTCTCGCTCATTTCCCTCGATACACCCGCTAGCGCGGGCACTCGGGATGAGCGGGGGGTAAATCGCTTTTACCACCTTGTGTAACACTTTTAAGCACACCCGTTTTCCAAAAACAGGAGCATCTATTGTGGACATCAAAAAATCGCCTGCTGGTCGTGTTATTAAGACTCTAAAGGGATATAGCTCTTTTATTCCTAACCCGCTGCCACCATCATTTGAGTGGGACAATACCCTCGCAACCAGCCTGTCGCGTGCAGATCATGTCTTAGGTAAGTTGTCGCGTGAGGGCAGTACGCTGCCCAATCCCCATCTACTTGTTCGCCCATTTATCACCCGTGAAGCTGTTTTGTCGAGCAGAATTGAGGGGACGCAAGCAACGTTGGGCGAAATCCTGGCGGATGAGGGGGGTGTTTCGGTTGATCGCAGCCCGGACGATCTGCGAGAAATTCATAACTATATTGCCGCGCTCGATTATGGGCTCAAGCGGGGTTCTGAGATCCCCCTATCGCTCCGTCTGATCAGAGAGGTCCATGCGCGGCTTATGCAGGGGGTGCGTGGGAGTCATGCAACTCCTGGAGAATTTCGTCGGACACAAAATTGGATTGGTAGGCCAGGGAGCACGATTGAGACGGCAAAATTTGTACCACCGGCCCCGGAAGAGCTGATGGGAGTCCTTGGGGAATTCGAGAGTTTTTTGTACGACAGAACATTGCCGCCGCTGATCCACGTGGCCCTGTGTCATTATCAGTTTGAGGCGATACACCCCTTTTTGGATGGCAATGGACGAGTAGGGCGCCTGCTTATCTTGTTGCTGCTCATCGAGCATAAGGTGCTCTCAGCGCCGCTACTCTACATAAGCGCATTTTTTGAGATAACGCGTGATGAATACTACCGGCAGCTCTACAGTGTGAGCGCTGAAGGGAGCTGGCATGACTGGCTCGTCTATTTTCTTGATGGCGTAGCCGCCCAATCGATCGATGTGCTCTCGCGTGCTGAACGGATCAACCGTATTATTGGTGACTGGCAGAATCAGCTTGGCGCCGGTGCATCCGGCACGCCGGGCGCGATTGTGAGGAGTCTGGGGGTCAATCCATATGTCACCACAAAAAAGATTGCGGAAAATTTGGGCATCGCGTTCACGACGGCCCAGCGGGCTCTTGGCAAGCTTGAGGCCCTGGGGATTGTTGCACAGGTCTCTGAGGGGAGACGGGGGCGGGTCTACTGCGCGAAGCGGATCTTGGATATTCTCGAAGAACCGGCAAAAATTAGTGATAATTTTAGTCTGGAAGCGTGAGCCCTGGGGCAGGTAACAGAAGTGCCCGCACGTACCACAGAACCGCACACCCTGCCTGCCCGTCGTAGCCTTGGCGAAGACTGGGAGCTTGTCCCTTCGATACGCTGCGCTACTCAGGATAAACTCCGGGTCTAAATGTGCGGTAAATCTGAGTAATCTGGAGGAGAGAGTGGGATTCGAACCCACGATCCCGCTTTCACGGGATAACGGTTTTCAAGACCGCCGCTATCGACCACTCAGCCATCTCTCCTGACGTCTCTAAGATAAAGGTACCTTTTCTGACGTTGTAAATCAAGAAGGGGTTGAGTTTTGGGTTGCAAGCAAAATGACGGTAAAGATATGCTAAACTAAAAAAAGAGCATTTTGGTGGCCAAACCAGACCAGAAAGGGTAGCAATGTCGGAGCAGAACGAGAAAAAAATTATGTCTATTGGGACAGACGATTTTAAAAGTTTTATAGAACAGAGATCATATTTTGTAGATAAAAGTTTGCTGATAAAAGAAATTATCGATTCACATGCAAAGGCCACTCTTATCCCGCGTCCGCGCCGGTTTGGCAAAACGTTAAATTTATCTATGCTCCGCTACTTTTTTGAAAAATCAGAAGAATCCAAGCGCCACCTCTTCAGTGGGCTTAAGATCGAAGAGCATTCAGCATGCATGGAGCATCAGGGGTGCTATCCCGTTATCTGGATGACCCTAAAAGAAGCCAAAGTGGGTGACTGGACGTCCTGCTACGAAAAGCTTTGCGCGGTCATTGGCCATGAATTTGATCGACATCTTGGCGCCATAAAACCGATCTTGAGCAGCCTAGAGATGGAGCGGGTGCAAAAAATTATTGCTGGTACGGCATCACAGTCCATGTATGAAAATACCCTCTTAGACCTTTCCAGATACCTTGAACGTGCATACAAAAAACCGGTTATGCTCCTCATAGACGAATATGATGCTCCGGTACATGAGGGATATCTCAAGGGATACTATGATAAAATCGTTTCGTTTATGCGGAACTTTTTAGGGGCAGGTCTTAAGGGTAACACATCCCTTGAGATGGGTATCCTGACCGGTATTTTAAGAGTTTCAAAAGAGAGCATTTTTAGCGGCATCAACAATCTTGCGGTCTGCACATTTTTGGATGAGCGATATGCCGATAAGTTCGGATTTGTTGAGAATGAGGTTATCGAGATACTCAACTATTTTGATATAAAAAATAGCATCGAGGACGTGCGACGGTGGTATGATGGCTACCGATGCTGGAAAAATAGAATTTATAATCCCTGGTCGATTATCAACTTGGTATGGAAGAATGGTGAGATGCAGCCCTACTGGGTCAATACCAGCGACAATACGCTTATCAAAGACCTGCTCAAACAGAGCTCACCTTCGATGAAAGAGGACCTAGAGATTATCGTCAAAGGGGGCAAGGTAACGAAGATTTTACAAGACAATATTGTCTTGACCGAGATTGACAGCAGCGATGAGGTTTTGTGGAATTTTCTGCTCTTTTGCGGGTATCTGACCTTTGAAAATGATAGGCGTGAAAATGACGGCCCTCGTCTGGCTGAGTTGAGCGTCCCCAACAGGGAAGTTATGGAGGTGTACGAGACCTCGTTTAGAAAGTGGTTTGAGAGTAGCACGGGCAAGGGCAACTATCAACGGATGCTCGAATGTCTTGTTAAGGGCGATCTGGAAGGATTTCAAGAGCTTTTCGTCAAATTAACCCGAGAGGTCTTGAGTACGTTTGACGTTGGTGGCGAGGAGCCGGAACAGTTTTATCACTCGTTTGTTTTGGGCATGCTGGTCAGCCTGTCGCAGACGTATGAGGTCAGGTCGAATCGTGAGAGCGGCTATGGACGTTATGATGTTATGTTGATTCCAAAAGATAGAACTAAGCCGGGCATTGTTATCGAATTTAAGAAGGTGCGTGAGCAGTTGAATGAGACGTTAGAAATTGCTGCTCAGAAGGCGCTCAAACAGATAGAAGATAGGTTGTATGAGACGGAATTGCGTGCCATCGGCTTGCACAGCGTTACCAAGCTGGGCATTTCGTTTAAGGGCAAAGAGAGTTTGGTGCTGATCGGCTAAAAACCCCGCTGGTTGGTTGGCTGCGGGGGGCTTCTAAATTCTTTTTACTGCGCCAGCTTGTAAAGCGCCCGGGTGAGGTTGTCGAGGTCCTTATCTGTCCCACCCAGGGTCTTTACAGGGCCCGTCGTGCTCGTTGTTCCCTTGTCCGTTTTCTTCTTGGGTGGTTTTTTCGTGGGGTCTGTTGTTCCTGTTGTGCTGGTGCTCGTTGCGCCCTTGTCGGGATTGGATTCAATATCGCCTGTGTCCGATTCCACTTTACCACCTAGTTCTTTGAACTTTTTGATCGCTGCATCTTTGATCAAGGCCATATTCTTGAGAAACCAAACCGTGCCGGGTTGCCAATTTACTTTCTCGAGCCAGTCGACAATTTTTCCATCAACATAGGCCTCCGTGTGGCCTTTTAGGAGTGATTTGTCGCCTTCAATAGGGATGCTTGCGAAATTTGGTATGAGGTAGTTGTTGTCTTTGGACTTTGTTAACGTTGAGATCGTTTTTGAGTTTATGGGATAAGCTGCCATTTTAGGCTCTTTGCTCAAGTTGATCTCTTGCTTGATGGGATTTTTGGGGTCTGTGTGGAAATAAAGATAATAGTAATTGTCGATTTCGGTTGGATCAAGAAGGGCTGCATTTTCTTTCTCTTTGTTTAAAGGTCCTTCCATAGCAGTAAATATGATGTCTTTTTTGTTTAGATCTGCTACTACGAATAGGAAAAAATCGTTATCCAGAGGATTGACGGTGACCGCTATGGCTTTCACCATTTTTGTTTCTGGTTCGTCTGCCCCAATATCCCCCTTTTTCTCGATGTCTTTCTTGGGGTCGTCTGCGGGCTTTTCAGGTTCTTTTTTTTCTAATAACTGTTTTTTTCTCGAGGCTTTATGCACTTCCCATGTTTTTGCTGCTGGCACGATTTCCCCAGATTTTTTTATTGCGGCTACTGCAAGATCTAAGGCATCATCAATAGCTATATTAATGTAGGTGTCATTATTTTCAGTTCTATCCAAAAAATCGACCAGCGTATTGTCGCATGTGAACTTTTTACATAGGACGTCACGTAAGAAGTTATTTTCAGGATTAATGGTACCTAATTGGTCTGATTTTATACTAGCGCCCTTTTGTAAAGCGTCCCGGCCGAATATTACATATACAACGTTTTGATCCACCATTTTTCTTAAAATTACTCTTTTGCCATAGTATACTGCGGGGTCCTCTACGGTAACCAGGGCGTTATCTAGGTTTGCAAGATCTGCGTCGATCTCGGTGGTTATCCAGGAAAATTTTTTAGGTATTACAGTATTGTCCTGACCGAGTAAAAGTAGTTTTTTTACTATGTAATCATCATATATGCCGCCCTTTGGGTCCCCATATCTGCCCCCTGGCTCGGTCACAAGCTCAACATACTTAACGGTATATTTTTCCCCCCACACATCTCCCCCCACACACAACAGCAACCCCGCCGCAATCGCCAACAGTTTTTTGTACCTCATCCCATCTCCTTTTGGTATCACCAGACACATCACGCCCCGCACGCCGGGCCGCCCACGTTTTCGGTCGTAGCCTACCATTTTCTCGCCCCCGCCTCAAACGATTTTACAGCCCCCATTTTTCCCACATGCAATCGATCTCTTCAAGATCAACGATCAAGTGTGATAAAGTAATAGTGATGATACTGGTCCTGAGGGGGGAATAACGCATGTCGACGCTCTATCTGCTTTTAAAAACTTTTGTTGTTGGCTTTGCCGTCGCGGCGCCCGTTGGTCCGATCGGCCTGCTCAGCATCCGCATTTCACTTGCCGAGGGCCTACTTGCTGGCTACGCAGCGGGGTTGGGCGTTGCCTGCGCCGATGCGGCGTACGCATCGATTGCGATCTTTGGGCTTGCAGCCCTTTCGACCTTTGTGCTTGTCTTCCGCTCTTTTTTTGTCATAGCCGGTGGCTGTTACCTGGTCTACATGGGGCTCGGTTTTCTGCGTAGGCCAGCTGCGACGTTGGTGGCGCCGGACCGGGTTGTCCCCACACCGTACTTTCGCAGTGCCGTTTCGATGTTCTTTCTCACTCTCGCTAATCCCGTGACGCTCATAACCTTTTTTGGGATTTTTAGCGCGCTCGAAATTCCCGATGGGGTCTTGTTCCATTCAATTGCCGTTCTTGGCATGTTTCTCGGATCGCTCACCTGGTGGTTCACCCTGGCTACGCTCGTGTCGATAACCAAGCGTCATCTCCCCACGAGTCTCATCTCATGGGTCAACTGCTTTTCGGGGGTGATACTTACGCTATTTGGTCTTTTGGCGATTGCGGTAGAACTGTACCATTTATAACCGATCCTACCTGCGCGCATACGTCCTTCATGACAATCGATCCAGCCATCTTTGTAAAGGTGACTTTTCCGATTGAGCTGTTACCATGCAGGACAATTTTGGGCGGTCTGGTCTTGCTATTTTTTATGACCAGTTCCTCTACAAAAAGCTCGTCTATATGGGCGTTCTCAAGCACGATTAGTTTTGTCACGGCAAAAATAGTTGCGCAAAAGCTATCCCTAAGATTGAGTTCTCCATGGCAGACCATCTTCTCTTTTATGCGTGAATTGATGAGCTGTAAAAAACCATCTCCATCGAGGGTATCGAATTGACAGTTGTGCGCGTCGATCTGTCCTTTAATTTTGATGTTTGGGAAGGAGAGGTCGCTAATTCGCGCGCAGCCATCAACTGTTATAAGATCGCGCGAGATAAACACGTTTTTGGGTGTGTTGCCAGCAGCCAGATGTAAGCAACAGAGTGTGGGTAGCAAAAGTTTGTAGGGCTTCATACAACAATCCTTTAGCTTAGTTATTTGCTGAATCGACGGGCGTTCTTGTCGTCATTGATAATGCTCCCACCCTCTTTAACAACCAGTATTGACGGTTGTGATGGCATCTTTGGCAGCGAGTTATTTTTCTTTGGTTTGGTGAATGAATAGTTGTTTTTGAGATACTTCTGTTCTTCTTCGTTGAACGAATCATATGCTGCCTTACACCACGCGCTCGTTGTATTAAGTGGTTTTTTGTATTGGCCATACCGTAAACAGAATGTTAAGAGCCATTTGTTTGCTGGTAATATAGCGGTAAAACCGTAGAGATCGAGGGTTTTTTGAGTTTCGCTTATTACTCCATACAACCCATTTTCGCTGACAAGACCAAACGGGATGTATGACATTTGCGTTTTGAATATATTGTCTGTTTTTTCCAGAGAAAGCTCTTCATTTTTTTCTGAGGGAAATAGGGTATTTAAATCGAGGTCAACAAACGCGAGAGATTTATTTGTCCGTTTTACCACGCCAAAACGGTCGGTGTAGGGGGGTAAAAATGATCCGGTAGCGAGTACTTTGGGGAGCGAGGTGTAGATAAGGCTATTTTTCTTTTTCGGGCTTATCGATTTTGAGGTCGTGATAGAGCTGCTTTTTGTACTGCTCTTTGTTTTTTTTAGTTCATTTAGTTCATTCAGTTCGTTTTTGCGTTCGATTAAAAACATATTGGGTATGCCGTCGCTGCTCGTGCACGTATCGTTGAGTTCATAGATGAAGATCCCACCATCTGTTTTTACGACGATGTTCGTACTGTTTGATTTTTGTTTAATGCCAAATTGCAGCAGTTGGATCCTATCAAGCAGCCTTTTACACTGGCCTATTTTTTGGCCAGTTACCGTGCTAAACACGGTGATACATTTTGTTCCCAAGACCGCCAACAGCGACCCATCAGGAGAAAAAATCGGCTTTCCATCGATATTATCGAGGATTTTGAGTCTAAATTTTTTTTGCGGCCAGGGGATAGTGAATTGCTGGTTTGTGTTCTTCCCCTTGCTCATGGGGTTGTCTATGTCTTCGCTCCCCGTTATCATTTCGGTGTAGTTAAAGCCCACATACGCCATGATTGCGTGAAGGACAAAGTCGGGAACTTCGGGATAGGTGAGTCCAACAATAAGCAACTTTTCGGGGTCGGTTTTGATTGGGCCGGATAATTCTTCGTGTTGGCAGAGGAGGCGATAGAAGTTTTTTACTAAGTCGTTATAGGGAAGATTGTTTTTCTCGTACTTATCAAATTTTTTTTCTAGCTCGTGGACGCAGGTTGTGTAGATCTCGTCCAACTCTTTTTTTTGGGTATTGAGTTTCAGCACTTTGAGTATGTGCGCATGCTGTTTTTTTTTGTTCTCTCCCGCAAATTTTTTCTCATTTTCAATAGAAAATTTTAGAAAGTTCTCTTTTTCCATGGGAAATATGGGTGAGGCAAGTGCAATAAGACTATAGACAAAAGTGTGGACAATAAGTTTTTTTACCATAAAAATCTCCATTTTTTATGAGAGTTGCCTGTTTATGCACTAATAAGCTTACGATGCGGTTCTATGCAAACGCAATAAAAAAGTCCGAAATCTCGTCCATCGAGTAGGCGATCGTATCGGCTTGCGCACGATTAATACGCGTCTGGTATCCCTCAGCGGCCGCATGTGACCCGCCAAGAAAACCGATAACGGCCATGCGCGCAGCCTGCGCAGCCCTGATGCCCGTGACGCTGTCATCTACAACGACAGTGTCCATCGGATTGGCACCCATCTGTTTGGCGGCGTACAGCAGTAGGTCTGGGGCTGGCTTGCCATTTTTTACTTGTGACACATCAAAAATATGATTGTCGGGAAAGTATTTTTTGAGTCCAGTTACGGTGAGCGCATGGTCGATGCGCCCCCGAAATCCGTTCGACACAACGCAGATCTTGATACCATGGGCAGTCAATTTTTCAAGAAGCTCAGACGTTCCACTGACCGGTTTGAGGCTGCGCGAAAAACTCTCACGTATCGCTTTATCTATTTTGTCCAGAATGTCGGAACTAAAAGATCTTCCCTCTGTTTTTTCAAGCATTGCGATCATGTCGGGGAGGCTGAGACCCGAGAGCCGATCGAGTAGTTCGTCCGGAGAGAGGTCAAAATTCTCTTGAGCGAAAACTTTGGTATAGGTTTCGTAGGACAAGGTTTCGCTGTCCACCAAGACGCCGTCACAGTCAAAAATGACCAGTTTTATGTTTTTGAAAGTTTTTTGTTGGGTGCGATTACCAAGATGGTAGATGGTGAGAAAGCTGAAAAGTCCCTCATGTGCCAGACGTGGTAAAAACATGGTGTTGATGTAGTGCTGTTTGCGATTGAGATTGTCGGACAGAGTTCCGAGTCGTTCGCGCAATAAAGAGCCTTCGCTCGACCCTGGCTTTTCGTATATAAATAAAAAACTGTTTTTTCTGTTTTTAACTATCGCGATGTCATCTATCTCCGACCAGTTGATGGTTTCGGGAGCCCAGAAGGGTATGCCCCTAATGGTGAGAGATGTTGGTGTGATGGTTACGATCGGCTCTTTGTGCCAAAATTCTCGGGCGAAGCCGAAGGTGAGAATGCTAAAAAAGAGCGTGCCCATGATGTCCAGCACGACATAAGCTATCATGCTTGTGGTGTTGTGTGGGACCACGAGAAGTACGGATAGAATTGCGAAGCTTAAGCCAGTCACGATCGCGAGCATCAGTTTGCTTGGGTAGAGTTTGAGCGTGTCGCCGTCTTTGACAAAATAGTTTGGTATTTCCATCTAAAATCCGATCCTCTCGCCATAGTACTCACCTATAAAATTAAAAAGATCCTCTTTTTTACAGGGTAGCATCTGGAGCGTGATGTTTATGGTTTCTGTTTTCTCCGCTTTTTCATGAAAGATAAACCGTGAAAGTGGGGTATCGCGTTCCCGTTTTGTAGTCGGTCCAATGATTTCAATGTACGTATGGGTGTAGTCGACGTTGCGGGTTTTTGTCCGTCGCCCTACGAGTGCCAGCGTTTTAATGTCGTTCCAGGCGATCGATTTCCGGGTGAAAAATGGGCGTTGGTACGTGGCGATCTCCGTCGGTGTCAAGACGATAAGTGGTGACGGCGCAAATAGTTCTTTGAGCGTCAGAATTGTGACGATGGCGCCAAGCAGCGCGCCAAAGAGCAGAACATAGAGTCCAGGGTCTTTTTCGAGCCCCTCTTTCCATACGATCCAGCTACATACAGCGAAGCTGAAGACTGCGATAAGCAGCATAAGCCCGAGTTTTTTTTGGGTTGGATAGAGCTTGAGTTCTTCGCCGTCTTTGACAAAATAATTTGGTATTTCCATGAGTATTAAATAAAAACTAGTAAGAAATTTTAGACAACAGCATCAGTATAGCATACTTCCAACGCTCTATGGTATGGTAGATTAAAGGGCAAGCGCGGTCGGGCTGTGAAATTTTATGGGGTGATTGAAGATGGTAAACAAAAAAAACATATCCGTTGGGATAAGTGATTTTAAAAAATTGATTGAAAACAATTTTTATTTTGCGGACAAAAGCCTATTCATCAAAGAGGTTATCGATGCGAAAGCAGATGTCACGCTCATCCCACGCCCCCGCAGATTTGGCAAGACATTAAACATCTCTATGCTCAGATACTTTTTTGAAAAAAATCTTGCAGCCGCGAGCTCAAATCGGTATCTGTTTACCGATCTTGCTATCGAACAGCAGCCGGCATGCATGGCCCATCAGGGACAGTATCCCGTTATCTGGCTAACTTTTAAGGACATGAAAACGAGTACCTGGGAGCTCTGCTACCGGGGCGTTCAGGAAATTGTGGCCAGCGAATTTTCGCGACATCGTTACCTGCTGACGAGTGATGCGTTGGATCCCGTGCAGAAAAGAAATTTTGCGGCAATTCTTGATAACCGTGCGGACGAGATGCTCTACCGAAGGGCGTTGCTCAACCTGTCGGACTATCTTGCAAAACATCATCAGAAGCGTGCAATTATATTAATCGATGAGTATGACACCCCTATCCATGCGGCTTTTGTGCATGATTACTACAACAGGGCCATAGAATTTTTCCGTGATTTTTTGGGCGGGGGCTTGAAGGATAATTCGCATCTTGAGTTTAGTGTCGTGACCGGCATTCTACGTGTCGCGAAAGAGAGTATTTTTAGCGGGTTAAACAATCTCGAAGTTCGCACTTTTCTACAGGATGATTATTCAGATAAATTTGGATTTGTCGAGCATGAAGTTGCCGCGATACTCAACTATTTTGGTCTGAGTAATAGTATTGACGATGTACGTAGGTGGTACGACGGCTACCAGAGCGGACCGCACAAAGTTTATAACCCATGGTCTATTATTAATCTGATTAAAAATAAAGGGCTCATGCAGCCTTATTGGGTCAATACCAGCGATAACTTGTTGGTCCACAATCTTGCCCGTGGCAACGCCGAACGTATCGAGAGCGATCTCAATATTTTGCTGGGCGGTGGGGTGGTTACCAAGCAGATTAATGAGGGTATTATTTTCCAGCACGTCAGCTACGATATGGATGCTTTTTGGAACTTTTTGCTTTTTAACGGCTACCTGACGTTTGAAAACTATCGCACGGACGAGATGGGCAGTTTTGCCGAGTTAAAGATCCCTAATGTGGAGGTCGCATCGCTCTATCGGTCCATGGTGCTCGGCTGGTTCCGTGCTCAAGCGATCAAACAGGACTATCAGAAAATGCTCGATGCGCTCGCCGAGGGAAATGTGGCCGAGTTTAAGCGGGTCTTTGAGCTTTTTTCATGCGAAGCGTTAAGTGTTTTTGATATTTCAAAAAAAGAGCCTGAGAAATTCTATCACATTCTGACGCTCGGTATGTTTGCCGCGCTCATAAAGACGCATGAAGTGCGTTCAAATCGAGAAAGTGGCATAGGGCGTTATGACGTCATGATCATCCCTAAAGACCACTCACGGTTTGGGATTATTATCGAGTTTAAAAGGGTAGAGGGCAAAGAGACCCTTCTGACTGCCGCCAAAAAAGCGCTCAAGCAGATCGAAGACAAGAAATATGAGGTCGAACTGCGTGGCCGCGGGCTGACCAAGATCATCAAGCTTGGCATAGCTTTTAAGCGCAAGGAGAGCTTTGTGTTGGTTGGGTAAAAATCTGCCTAAAATTTTATCAAACCATTTTCCAAAAAAAACCCCCTAGATGCAAGTCCAGGGGGGGTAAGTCTGACCTATTTTTACGCGGGTTTCGCAGCTGACACCGTGCTTTTGGCCTGCTTTGCAATAGTATCCCAGAGTTTGTCGAACTGGAACTTTGTGGCGGTAGCTATGCCGTTGGCATCGGTTCCCTGTGAATCGTGCATGAGTAATACATTCTTTAGTTGGATCCAGATTGCCATATCCACGATGAATGGTAGGGCAAGGTAAGGTCTATTGGTGAAGAACGTTCGGGCGCCTTCAGTGTTAGAATTTTGCGCGAACCCGCATAACCCACTGATGCCATTGTTCGCAGATATATAGAAGTTTTCTATCGATTTATATCGTGCGTCCATTTCGCCCATCATAGACAATTCTTTCCCCAGGATGCCGTGAACCAGTTTTTTAAGCCCATAGTACCCCGCCATTCCGCAGATGCCGCCCGCTGCGAACATAGGAATACACCTGGCCTCGCGCAAATCTATCTCTGGACATTTTGTGGCGCCGCCAAGGTCGAGACCACGCAGCGCAAGGGCACCGCCAGGGGTTGAGATGATAGCTGGTCGTTGAGGATCACACGAGCCCAGCGTGACGCTTTCTGGCCATCTGCCGTACAGCATGCGATAAGTTGCTGCGTGCCCACACTCATGGCAGAGCGTGGCGAACATGTTGGCAACGTAGCCGAGTGCGATGTCACCCGCGATTTTGAGCGGGCCTGAGAGCGTGAGCAGTTCGTCAGTACCAGGCACACCAGCACCGCGCACCTGCCGTCCGCTGATGTAGCAGAAGGGGAGGAGGAATGCAACATCGAGCGGGGTAAGCCCGTGCCATGATGGTTTTGATGCTTGGATTTTTTGCACTGCACCTGTTAGCCAGGCTGCATAATTGGCGATAAACTTCTGTTTAGAATCCTTTTTAATGTCCTCGGGCAGATCGCGAAAATGTATATTTTCAACGACCGTACCGTCGTTGGCGGTAAAACGACATTGTTCGCAGCTTAGGAAGAGCTCGGCCAGTTTTTCCCGGAACGCTGCGTCTTCTTTAAACTTTTTCGCAAACTTTTCTAAGTCTTTTGCTTCGGTATCTAAAAACGCGTCGAGGGACGCTTCATCCGCGGTCAGGTCGAGTTCCACAACATCTACTACTTCGACGTCGTTGTTATCAGCAGCGGTGTTACTGTTAGCTGGCGCCTGTTCAGGCGTTGTCTGCTCTTCAGTAGGTTGTTTGGGAGCTGTTTGTGCTGAATTTTCTTCCGCAAAACAGCTGCCTGTCAGCAGCAGCGAGCAGATAAGAATATAGGCGGCGTTATTTGTTGATTTTTTAGTTATGGGGGTCATGTCTGTTCGTCCTTGCATACGTTGGATCTGTTATAAAAAATTTTATACAAATTTACTCTCAAGTTCACAGTATACCGTACTTCGCTTTTTTACTTGCGCAAATTTTCCAGCACCATCGCTATGTTGTAGCTGTCGGAGCCGGGGGTATCGTAGTCGAACGCAAGGTTGATGACCTCAGAAATGACGGTAAGCTGGGCGTAGGATGCCATCTGCGGAACAATTTCTTCAAAAAGATCATCAGAGATATTCTGTTCAGCTGCTGGTGGGGGGCAATATGCGCAGAGAGCCTTTTTGAGCGCGCAGTAACCAGCTATGCCACACATGCTGCCTGCGGCAAAGACGGGGATTGCTTTTGGGTCGTTAAATGGAATGCGGGGTGAAAAGCGGGTAAGCCCTGCGAATGGGTTAACGCCTGAAAATAGCAATTTCCCCCCCAGAGCAGAAAGAAATGGTGTATCGTTTGGGTGTGAGCTGCCAAGGGTGACGCTCTCTGGCCAGGTACCAAAACAGATGCGATAGGTAACTGCGTGGCCACATTCATGGCAGATGGTTGCCCAGAGATTGCCCGCAAAGCCGAGCGCGATAGCGCCTAAGATGGATTGTAGGGTATCGTTCTCGCGGGGCAAAATTGATATATTCCGTAGCTGCCTGCCAGTTATGTAACAGATAAGAATTGACGCGAGAAGTTCTTCTGGGCCAGCAAACCCGCGCCACCAGGATGTGGTTTTCGGTGCATTGGCGTCTTTTTTACAGTATCCGAATTTGATCTCTGGCGGGCGTTTGGGCAGGGGTCTAAAACAGGGTTTTGTCGAACCATGGGCGCAGAAAAACAACATTAAAGCGCATATAATTGCTGTTTTGTAGAGCTTCAAGACCAACTATTCCCCTCTGGTTTTTTCGATTGAGCCGGGCTATTGAGCCAAGTGTATCGTTTACAGAGTATAGAGAGTTATTATTTTTTGTGTATGTCTTGCGATTGACGGCGTCGGCTCTTCTGCTACCATTAGAGAGATAGGGCCATAGCTCAGCTGGCAGAGCGCGCGCGTCACATGCGCGAGGTCACCGGTTCAAGTCCGGTTGGCCCTACCATACTTCGCTCGCTTACGCGAGCTACGTATGGCAAGCCTGCCCTTCGTAGCCCACCAGGGCGGAGTAGGGGCCAGGCTTTATCTGGCTTGCGCCATGCACCCAAACATGGCAAATACCGATACAAAATCCGAAAATTTATACCAAATCAAAAAAATGATTCATAAAAATCCGCACACCCTGAGCTTGTCGAAGGGTCTAAATGTGCGGTAAATTCGAACAATTTTCTGCATGGTCCGCACCCGGGAAACCCTTCGACAGGCTCAGGGTGTGCGGATTATGGGCATATCTCGTGACGTAAACTATGTTAATGTGCGGTAAATTCGAACAATTTTCTGCATGGTCCGCACCCGGGAAACCCTTCGACAGGCTCAGGGTGTGCGGATTATGGGCATATCTCGTGACGTAAACTATGTTAAAGAATTTCCAGCAATTGGCAAAATAAAAAAAGCCGCCCCATCTTTTAGGGCACAAAAAAACAGGCTGTACTGGTTTGTAACCAATACAGCCTGTTTTAAATTTACAGAATTTTATGGAGGAGAGAGAGGGATTCGAACCCTCGATTCCGTTTAACACGGAATAACGGTTTTCGAGACCGCCGCTTTCGACCGCTCAGCCATCTCTCCCAAAAAATGGCTTTAGCCTGCCCTAGGGGCGAAGCGTGGCCTGCCATACCCTTCGATACGCTTCGCTACTCAGGATAAACTCCGCTCTAATAGATGCGAAGTCTGGCCTGCCATACGTAGCTCCGGAGGAGCGTAGTATGGTGCGCCCAGAAGGAGTCGAACCCT
Organism: uncultured Candidatus Babeliaceae bacterium; assembly: GCA_964638315.1. Lineage (GTDB taxonomy): Bacteria > Babelota > Babeliae > Babelales > Babelaceae > CAZWYO01. The sequence continues at coordinate 17,703 of CAZWYO010000028.1, forward strand.
CAACCTTCAGATCCGTAGTCTGACGCTCTATCCAGTTGAGCTATGGGCGCACTAAAAATTTCAAATCTAATATAGGCGAAGTCTGGCCTGCCATACCCTTCGATACCCTTCGATACGCTTCGCTACTCAGGATAAACTCCGCTCTAATAGATGCGAA
>CAZWYO010000029.1:0-17106 GCA_964638315.1 uncultured Candidatus Babeliaceae bacterium
AGGGTGAGCGGATCAAGTTGCTGTTTACCCAGTCGAAGTTTATCCCGACGACAGCCCTGCGAAGCCTTGGCGAAGCATGGGGCCTGTCGAGGGGACAAGCTCAGGGTGAGCGGGTTTTGCTCTCAAAAATTTGATTTTAAACCTTCGGCTTCTCACGCGCCGACTTCACAAAATCTTCAACCTCAGCCGCCTCGCGTGGCAGGTCGTCCGTTATGCAGACAGCCCCGTTTTTCACGATCCAGAAGTCGTCTTCGATCCGGACACCGAGCTTCTCGTCAGTCAGATAGACCCCCGGCTCGATCGTAATCACATCTCCCTCGTGCAGCGGCAGGCTCTTATCCCCCACATCATGCACATCGAGCCCCAGAAAGTGGCCTATGCCGTGCGTGAAGTAGTCGGCTAGCCCGTGTTTACCGAGCAGCTCTTTGGCGCGGTGGTGGAGCGAAAGCTCAGGCGCATCGTCGTTGCGAATCCACCAGCCGGGTTTCACCTCTTCAGCAAGCGTCAATTGGGTTGTCAAAACGGCCTCGTAGACCTCACGTTGCCGCTTGGTAAAGCTACCCGAAACCGGGTAGGTGCGCGTCACGTCGGCACAGTAGTGCTCTACCTGCGCGCCGCTATCGATAATCACACACTCACCATTTTTGACCAGGCCCGTCGCATCCGCATAGTGCAGAATCGTCGCCCGCTGGCCACCCGCAATAATCGTCGGAAACGCCTCACGTGCACCCTCTTGCGCAAAAATATAGTGCATGCTCGCCAAGACATCGGCTTCAGGCACGTCGTCGCCGAGCGCCCAGGCCGCTGCCTGATTGGCAAGCGCGGTGATCGACCCTGCCTTGAAAAGCAGCTCTATCTCATCTCTACTTTTGATTCGCCGCATGGCCGCAACCTGTGGAGCACAAGAGATAGAATTTTTCTGTAAGTTTGGCAGCATAAGCTGCATCCTGAGCCAGAGCTCGTGCTGATAAACAGTCGCTATCTGTGCACCACCATCGATCAGATCAGTCAACACGGTACAAAGCCCATTCCAGACTTCCGGCCGGTCAAACAACGTTACGCTGTAACCTGAGCAGGTGTCTCCCAGCGGCTTTATCTCATCAAAGCCATGCTTTTTTGCGTAGGCTTCAGTAAACTCGGCTGCTGACCCCATCCACTGTGCGCGCGATTGGGCGTAGCACGGGGCAAAAAGGGTTGATTGCCCAGTGGGCATGATCAGACACGCAAGTCCTGGCTCATGTAAACCTGTAAAATAGAGAAAATTTGAGTCCTGCAGAAAGGTGCAGTACGAGAGCTCAAGTCCTGCAAGGAGCACGACCGGCTGTTGAACTTTTTGGGCAAGCTCTGCGCGCCGATCTTGATAGATTTTGGGTGTCATCATTTAAAAATTCCTTCCAAACCGCTCATCCCGAGTGTTTTCGAAGCATGATACATGCTGAGAAAATGTATCGAGGGACATGAGCGGAAACCTCGACAACAATTTATTTACCACCACCCATGTCCCTCGATACATTTTTCCTACGGGACAAGCCCCTGCGGAAAAACACTCGGGATGAGCGGTGGAGAGAGACAACTGGCGTTACACCCAATATTCCAAGCATCAATTTTCAGATTTTGTATGACAACATCTAAAAATTCCTCCGTTCAGAGAGCGCTTTATTGAGCGTCAAACGGTCCATAAATTCGAGCGTCGACCCGACCGGCATCCCCCGCGCCAGGCAGGTAATCGTCACCGGTTTACCACGCAGCGCCCGCGCCACGAATGAGGCCGTCGCTTCACCCTCAGGGGTCTGGTTCATGGCCAAGATAACTTCACGTGCTTTAGCTGGTTGGCCAGTATTCTGGTCTTCGTCAACGGGAGTTATTCTCTGTATGAGAACGTCGACCGATAGGTCCTCTGGCCCGATTCCGTCAAGCGGAGACAGCGCCCCACCAAGCACATGGTATTCCCCATTGTACCCGCCAGACCGCTCGATCGCCGTCAGGTCATACCAGGTTTCGACAACGCAGATAGCAGTGTGGTCACGCTTTGGTGCATCGCAAAAGAGACACCCAGCCGTCCGCTCCTGCCAGGCGCAACAACGGTTACACCGGGTCAGATTGACCTGCGCTTCGCGCAAGGCCCGACAAAAAAGTTCGAGTTGTTCGGGTGATAGCGACAAAAAGTGTTGTGCTACCCGGTAGAGATTTTTAGACGCCAGATACGGAACACGTTGCAGCTGCCTAAGAAGCAACTGCAACGTTGGTAATCCATCCATTATTTCTAGGCTCGCTTAAATTTTTTCGCAACCTTTGACTGCAACATTCGCAGCCCACCACTCACCACAAGATAGAGTGAAAGGCCCGATGGCAGATTCATCATAAGGCCTACAGAGAGCAGTATAAAAACAAAGTAGAGAGCAGTCTGGCGAGCCGTTTTTGCATTTGAAGCAACGCTCAAGAAGATACTCGCGCCAAGCAGAATAGGTAGGATGTAGTAAGGGTCTTGCGCCGAAAGATCTTTCAACCAGAACACAAATGGCGCCTGGTAGAGCTCAAATGAGCTGCGTAGCGCACTACCAAGCCCAAAAAAGATCGGCAACTGCAGCAACATCGGCAGACAGCCGGAAAGCCCCGGGAACGCCCCAAATTTCTTGATAAGCTCTAGCTTCTCTTCACGCAATCTTTCCGGATCATTCGCATAGCGCGATTCGATATACTTCATTTTGCGAGCATACTCGGTCGTATCACTCGCCTTCATATCAGTTTTCCAAGTGAATGGCAGGAGCAGTAAGTTTAAGAGCAATGTCAGAAGAATAATCGACCAGCCGTAGTTGTGCACATAGTCGTTGATGTAGTTGAGCACAAACATCAACCCCTTGGCAATAAACGAGAACCAGCCATATTCGAGCAGGCCGTCAAGACGAGTATCAACCGCTGCAAATGCGGTACTCTCTTTTGGGCCGAGATAGAAACTCAGGTGCCAAGTCGTTTTAGTAGCAACCTCAGGGCCCTCTAATATCGCGGCCAACTGGCCATTTGGCGAATGCTTAAAGTAGGCGCGCCGCGCAAATTTATTCTCATCTTTAATCAACCCAAAAGCGAAATACCGATTCTGCAGACCAAAGATCTGTGGCGCTGCCCAGGCAGAACCAGTCACCTGATTTGGAACGATCTTTTCAAGTTTTTCGCTAGCCCCCCAGACAAATGCCGAGATGACGTTGCGATCGCCGAGCGCGGCCAGGAGCGGTGTTGGTATGAATATGCGTGGTTGGACAGTTTTACCAGCAATCAGCGGCTCGACGGTGATGTCCAGATCAATAACCGATCCGTTTGTCTTAAACGCTTTGGTAACACGAACCTGGTCGGTCTCAGCAACAAAAGTTGCGGAAGTTTCGGCTTTTTTATAGAAATAAGGGGTTTTCTCATCAAAGGCCACCAAGAATGCCTGCTCTTCACGCTCTTTGCCCGTATGTGCGCCGACAATAACGAGCTCAGAAGATTTGCCATCACATAGCTTAATAAATGTTGCACGATCGAGACATCCACCAAGGGTAGAAAACTCGGCCTTGCCGCAGTCACCGAGGACAAGCTCCCATTTTTCATCGACGCCAGTTGTTGGGGTGTCGATAAAGTCGACCTCCGTCTTCACCGGCTGACACATATAGGGGGCTGGCAGGGTCGTAACCCGCTGACCAGATTTAACTGCTTCGGTCACAACCGCAGTCTGTGACGGAAAAAAGTACCGTATCCCCAGGAGTGCAAGCTGGGCAAAAAGCCAGCCGATCAGCACGAGGGTTACAATACGAATAATACGGGTTGTACGATCTTGTGTTTCCATAATTTTTACGAACCTCTCTCTAAAACAGATATTCTTTGATTAAACTTCTTGCTAGTTGGAATATCACTTATGATACCCTTATAATACCATAGATTAGGAATATGGGCTAGCCGGCAGGCAAAAGGAGAGCGTACCTATGAAGATGGAAAAACGTACATTTCGCATCGGTCAACTGACCCGCGTCTTGTCAAAAGAGGGGCTCGAAATCGAGCCATCAGTTATACGATTCTGGGAAAAAGAGTTTGATATCCGCCCAAAAAGATCTAATAAGGGACAGCGCTATTATGATGAGAAGGATCTGAGCCAATTTGTCAAAATTCGCGAACTCTTATATGAACGGCGCTTCACCATTGAGGGGGCGCGACAGGCGCTGGGGGGCGATGGGCAAGTCACAACTCCAACTCCTGTGCAGCGGCTATCTGCCCAAAAGCAGGGGTGTTTGGACCACTCAGCCTTTTTGGCTGAACTTACCCGGCTGCGTGGGCAGCTTAAAAAGTTTAGGGATCTGTTGTAAAATAAGGGGTGTGAGTAAGCGGGATCTTTTTATAATCGGACCTTCAGACCCTTCGACAAGCTCAGGGTGTGCGGATTAGATGAAAACTAGATGACATACTTGTGCCAATTCGGGATAAAAATTCATGATGTTAAAAATGCCATAACCAAACATCCATTACCCTGAAATTGTACCAAATCCCGCACACCCTGAGCTTGTCGAAGGGTCTAAATGTGCGGACTTTTTATGACCTGATTCTCGGAGTTACTATCCCATGACCATCCTCGCATCAAAACACGTACATTTTGTCGGCATCGGGGGCATCGGCATGAGCGCCCTCGCAACCATCCTGGCCGAGCGGGGCATAACCGTGTCGGGCTGCGATGCAGACATCACACAAAAGAGCATAGATCATCTCAAAAAACTGGGCTGTGCCATACATGAGGGTAACGGTTCTGCTGGCTGCTTTGCGCCAGACATCGATCTCTTTGTCTGCTCAACAGCCGTGCGTCGCGACATGCCCGAGGTAAAAACAGCGCTCGAAAGGGGCATCCCGGTGATCTCACGCGCAGAACTTTTGGCTGACCTGATGCACGAAAAACGGAGCATCGCCGTTGCTGGTTCCCATGGTAAAACAACCACCAGCGCACTCATATCCCATATTTTAATAGAAGCCAAGAGAGACCCCACCGTCATCGTGGGGGGACATATGGGCAACCTGGGGCACAACGCCCGGGCAGGAAAAAGCGACCTTCTTGTTGCCGAAGCCGACGAAAGTGACCGCTCATTCACCCTTTTGCACCCCTCCATAGCCGTTGTCACCAACATAGATCTCGAACATCTTGATACCTACCGCGATCTTGAAGATTTACAAGCAACATTCTGCCAGTTTATCAGTCGCCTGCCGTCCGATGGCATCCTGGTTTTGTGCCTGGACGACCCGGGCGCGGCAGCCATCTTACCGACTATTTCAGAGACCTTTACGGGGACAATTATAACCTATGGCACCAGCCCGACCGCTACGGTACGGTTGGTTGACTACCAGCTCATGCCCGCAGCTTCAAGCACTACCATACGGCTTCAAACGGGAGAAGTTATTCAAATAACCGTCCCCATCCCCGGCAAGCACCATATTTTCAACTCTATGGCAGCGTGCGCCGTTGCAACAGCACTTGGCACAAAACCCACAGAAATAGCTCGCGCGATCGACTCATTTTTGGGGGTCGACCAACGCTTTTCGTATCGCGGCACGTTCCAGGGGGCCGAAATTTTCGACGACTATGGCCACCACCCCACCGAGATTGCCAACATGCTGACCGTTGCGAAAAAACGGACCCACAAAAGACTCTTGGTTGTCTTCCAACCCCACAGGTTCAGCCGCACACAAAAGCTCTGGGACGACTTTGTCCGAATCTTTTCGGGCCACGAGTGTGACCTGCTCATCATAACTGACATCTACCCCGCAAGCGAAGCGCCTATTGACGGCATCACCGGAGAGAAATTGGCAGCGGCAGTCGGGGCTACCTACGTCCCGCTCGACGAAAACTACACACAGATCAAAAAAACCATTTCTGAACACGCCCGCCCGGGCGACCTCTTGCTCTTTTTGGGAGCTGGTAAGATAAACCGGCTTTCGGAAAAGCTGGTAGTTGATCACATCTAAAACACCGATAGGATCAAGGATTTCGAGATTCCGCACACCCTGCCTGCCCGTCGTAGCCTTGGCGAAGACGGGCAGGCAGGGTGTGCGGATTTTATAAAACCCTTGTTTCGTAATGCAAGACAAAAAAACTTTACATCCAAAAACTTTTCTGAAAAAAGTCTTGATTTCCAACATTATTTTCAATTAGAATTAATATTGAGGTAGACCAAATTGTTTGGGGTGCCGATGGTACATCCATCTGATACATTCATTTTTATGGTGTATCTGGCTTATATCAAGGAGTCTCGTATGAAAAAACAGACAACAGAAATGGTAGCGTATTGCTCGCTACTCCTTTCCCTGATCACCATTTCTTGTCCTATTTCTGGTGCGGCAAGCTCATTTATGGGCACAAGCACGCCGCCAACCAGCGGCACAACGGATGCAGATGCTGTCTACAGTGGACGGCGTCGTCACGCAGATACGCACAAACGCTGGAAGAAGAAAATTGATGAGATGGAGACAATCATAGACAGACTCGAAGAAAAAACCAAAACACTCAGAGAAGGTTCGCAGTCAAGGATAAAGGCTGACAATATCTTGAAAAAAATACGTAACCTTCAGAGAGATCAGAGAGATATCCCAGGCAAGATCTACCGTCTGATGATGGACCTCAAGGCCCATCTAGCAACTGTATAACCAACTGTATAACCAACCTAATATAAAAGGGAAATAATCATGAATAAGTTAAGTACTTTATTACTCGTCGCAACTATCTTTGCTGTTAATACCCACACATCACTAAAAGCATCTATGGCTGTCCAAAAACCAGCTGTAGTCCCAGAACCATATCCAACCGGGATGGTCACAAAACCACATCCAAGACCTGAGCCATGGGAGGAGATAAACCCCGTGATCACAAAAAACTATTTTGATAAAAAAATGACCGAATATAACAAGAAAATAGGTGAGAAGCCAGATGCGGAACGTCCAGAGCTCTATACCATACTTAACAAAATCAAGGCGAACCATGACTTCATCATGGCTGAATACCAAAAAATTGACCTTAAAAAAATAAAAAACACGAGGAAAGAAAATAAGGGACTTATGAAAGAACTTGGTAAGAAGCTTCGCGGGGGAAATACCTACCACGATGAAGAAGGAGTCATACCACCCTATGAAGAAATCATACCACCCTATGAAGAAGTCATACCATCCCATACAGATAAAATGATCATGAAAAAATAAAAAGTCTAACCATTTTTAACTAAAACCGTGCCGGGTGTAAAAAAAACCGGCACAAACCCTAATATAAAAAGGAAATAATCATGAATAAGTTAAGTACTTTATTACTCGTCGCAACTATCTTTGCTGTTAACGCCCAGGCCGAATATGGCCGGGGGCACCGTGGCGGTGGCCAAAAGGGTCACCACTACTTTGAAATGAAAAAAGAGAAATGGAACAATGCAATAAATGGGCTTACAGACCAACAGAAAAAAACTGACGCAAAAAAATTGCTTGCCAAAATCGAAAAACAACATAACATCATGGTCAAGAAGTTCGAAAAAATCGACACAATAAGACAGAAAAAACACGAAAACATGAACAAGCTTAACAAGATGCTTGGCCTCTCAATGACCAGACCAATGACTAGGGCTGTTGTTCAAGAAAAGGTAGGGAAAGTTAGAGCTGCTGTGACGGAAAAGGTACAAGAGGTCAAAGCCGACGTACAACAGAAAGTAGAGAAGGCTAAGGACGACATAAAACAAAAAATAGATTCGGCTAAAGCCGACGTAAAACAAAAAATAGAGAAAGCTAAGGAAGATCTCGAGACCAAGAAAGAGGTCATCATGCAGAAGCTCGAGGAAAAGAAAGAAGAGCTAAAAACAGCCATTGAGAAACCAATCATGGAGATGCAGGAACAGCTCGTGGAAATAAAAGCCGAGGCTAAGAGCTAAACGCTTTTGACTCAAACCGTGCCGGGTGTAAAAACCCGGCACAAACTCTGCAAAAAAGGGAAAAAAGGAGAGCAACTATGAAAATAAATATAACAAAAATGCTCGCCCTCTCACTGGGCGCACTCGTAACCGCAAGTCTATTTGCGCCACCACAACCACCGCCACCAGGCTGGGGACCAGGCGGTTTTAAACATAAGGGTCCACGCGGCGAACACACGCACGGCTTTGGCTGGCACAAAGGCTTTCACCATCGCGGCCCACAATTCTTTGAAGGTGAACGTGCAACGCTAAAAGATCTGGTCAATAAACTAGACAATCAAAATACCAAAAATGAGCTCTTAGACAAGCTCGAAAGAGCGAAGGCGCTTGGCGACGAGCGAAAAGAGAATCAAGAGAAAAACCGTATTCTCTTTGAAGAAGAGGTCAGATACCTACAGGAAGTTAGAAAAGCTCTCGGGCTGCCCGACCTTCCAAAATTTAGTCCTGATGAGATGCGCCCTGATATGGGTGGCCCCCGTCACGGTAAAGGCCCTGGACGCCCAGGTGGGCACCACAGAGGTGGTCCCGGACAAAATCGTTAAAGGAGAACTGTAATGAATAATAAATTTACAAAAATAGTGCTGGCCCTTGCGTTACTCGCGTGCGGCACAGCTACTGTCTCAATAGCACGTCACGGTGGTGGTGGGCATGGCGGCGGCCATTACGGCCATGGCGGTCATGGCCACTGGGGTCGAGGAGTCGGCACCGGGCTAGGAATAGGCTTGGGAGCAGGCTTGCTGGCATCTGGAGCAGCAGGCGTTGTCGAATCAGACACTGCAGAAGATGACGGGGCAAAAGATGCTGAGATTGCAAGATTAAAAGAAGAAATAGCAGCTATCCAAGACGATGGTGAGGGAGAATAACAATGCGTAAAGGATTGAAAATAATCCTCACCCTCGCCTTACTCGCATGCGGCACAGCTACTGTCTCAATAGCCCGTCACGGTGGTGGTGGGCATGGGGGCCACAGAGGCCATTATGGCCATAGTGGTTGGGGACATAGTGGATGGGGCGGCAGATGGGGTGGTGGCGGCTGGGGATTGGGATTAGGCTGGGGCCTCGGCGGGTATCCGTACGGATATGGGTATGGTTATCCGTACTATGGCACCAATAGAGTTATTGTCGAAAAAGAGGTAGACACCTCGGCAAAAGATGCTGAAATAGCACAGCTGCGGGCCGATAAGGCCGAAGCACGGGCGAAAGCATCATCTTTAAGATCCAAAAACATCAAACTTAAAACTAAGATCAATGCGCTCAAGGAACAGATCACTGATCTGAAAGACGAACGTGCAGGCCTTACACGAGAGATCTCCGCTGCTGAAAAGAAGCTAAAAAAAGCAAAGGGCAAGAAAGAAAAAGCCCATCTTGAGGGCAAAATTGAGGACAAAAAAGAGCAACTTGAAAAAACAAAAGAAAAAGAGGCCAAGCTCAAGACCCGACTCAATGAGACAAAAGCAAAAATAGTTGAGCCTGAGCCAGTTAAAGAAGTCGAAACAATAGAAGTAAGTGAAGCAGGAGAAGCTACGTAATACCAGTATAGGTAAAATAAAAAGAGGTAACCATGAATAAGATAATTAAAAACCTCATGCTCATAATCACGCTCGTCGCATGCGGCCTGAGCGAAACATTAACTGCTATCCATGGTGGTGGCGGTGGACGTGGTGGCGGTGGACGTGGTGGCGGCGTAAGAAGAAGTGGCACAGGCGGCGCGAGGAGAACTACGGGCACAAGGAGAGCTGGAGGCACGAAGAGAACTGGTGGCATGAAGAAATCCGGCAAAACCATGAGAGGTAAAAAATCAAGCGGTAGAAGACCTGGGGGCAAGGGCAGGGGCGGTAAGGGTCAACACCACTATAGGGGACACCATCATCCAGGCGGGTACTGGCGTCACGGTTACGGATGGAACTCCGGTCTCTATCCATGGGGCTGGTGGCTACTTGCTACAACCCCTCTCTGGTGGACAACATGGAACTGGGGCACATACTATGCAAGCAACCCAGCTATGCAGGATGAGATCGAAGCCCTGCAAGCCCAACTTAACGCCAATGTAGCCGAAATGCGCGCCAAGGACGAACGTCTGGTGGACCTTGAAAAACGTCTCGACGCAGCAGAAGACGCGAACACCCAAGCTGAGCTGAGTACAGAGATTAGTACTCTCAAGAGCCAACTACGCAGCCAGGCAAACAAAACCAAACGGCTCGAGTCACAACTTAAGACAACGGCTGGCATATCGGACGCTGATATACCCGCGCAAGAAGACTGAATGTAAAACACAAAAAACCACCCACATACTCGTGTGGGTGGTTTTTTGTGTGCCAAAAATCTAAAACTTCCTCAAAATTTTGAAAAATCCGATCTGGACGCATTTTGACTTTTTCAAAACTTGTTCTAAGTCGAATTGGTCGCAATTCCGCTCGCCCTGAGGAGGCCGTAAGGCCGTCTCGAAGGGTTCTTGCGAGCGGGCTTGGATTTACAAATTAACGGGCGCTATCCCTGTCCTAGGTTCAGAGAATCCCACACACACGACTTTTTTTAACGCCAAAAAATTGTACGCAAGGACCCTTCGAGACGCCCTACTACGCCCTATGGGCTTCGCAGGGCTCCTCAGGGCGAGCGGAATTATTGAATCTTTACGTCTAGACCGCACCTTTCATGCATTTGCGAAAGTCCTGAAAATCTGAATTCGTGTGCTCCACCTATTGCCAAAATCACGCATATGTAGGAAAATTGCGGGGATCCGTTTTTATCACCGCTGCCTTGAGAGCCCACTATGCAAAAAAGATTGTTCCCGCTCCTGTTTATTCTGCTGGCAGGTGAAGTGCGAGTCGCACAAGCCATGCAACCACTCCACATCAAGAAGCTCCGCATCAAAACGTCGGGACTAAAAAAAATTAGTATTCCTGAGCTTAAGGGAGCTTTCAAATGTTTAGCTACAGCTAACAAAAACAGTGATGCCGTACCAACCTTTTCCCTGAGCAGAGATACAATACCAACTTTCATTAGGCTATGCTTCAAAACCAAGAACCTCACAAAAAGTCAGCTCTTTATACTCTTTGAGTTCCTGTATGATGAGGCTTCAACGATATCATATCCCCCCAAAGAGCTGTTTAATATCCTTGGAAAGTATGAACCAGAACACCCTAAAACATTCACTAACCACTTCCGCATTCGGGCTAGCGAGAAGCTTATAGAAGCAATTGAAAATGAATGGGATGAGGCGGCTGACTACGCCATCAAATGTGACGCTTTTCTGGATATGATAATAAAAGGTGCTATCATTAAAAACAATCTCTGGAACCTGCAGAGGCTCATACTCAAAGGCTTAATAAAAGATCCCATAGCATCAATAAAATATCTTGTGAACACAACAAACGAAGAGGATAACGAAGAGATCCATGAGCTCAAGCGCGAAGCCTTCTATATGCTCCTGGAGCGGGTGCCCATCAGCACAAGCATACAGTTCAATAAAAAATTGCAAAAATACTTCAACTACACTCCTGATGCATACATCACCCTTCAAAAAGCAGACTCTAAAAAAAAGTTTAAAAGATGGTTTGATGCGAGCGATGCTCAACTATACGCCCTCATGATAGGTGGCACGCTCTCGCAACTCAGGTGGGCGACAGCATACATTTCGCACTCCCTCGGCACACCAAAAAACACTGCCATTAAGATGCTATTTTACGCTGCACTGTGTAGCCAAGGATGGTGCAACATCCGCCGCACCCTCTCCATGTGTGCCGAACAACAGGTCCACGAAAGCAAAGAGGTGCGCGAAGCAATTGAATGGTGCCGGTGGGCCAAAAATATACCACAGATAGAGACCGCCTTTGCCCCGATCAATACCCAGAAGAATCTCATAAAATCGCTCTGTGCAAATATGCAGAAGAAAAATATCGTCCCTGACGTAAAAATTATATTTAGGTAGTAGCTCCTATTGTGTGGAACGCGGATCTATGCGATAATTTCTAGGATTTGTTTTGTAAAAACTATGGGAATACTGGATGAGAAAATGGCATCTGTTGTCTGTAATTATCGTGGTCATGCTGTGCACCACGCCAGCGACATATCCAATGGAAAAACTCTATATAAAAAAAGATACGAGCACCCGCGATAGCAACAGAAAACTCAGAAAAGCGTTTAATGAGTTGTTGCTAGCAAGAGAGAGTGACGAGTATCTTTCAGTGCTCCCTCTAAGCGAGAAAAATGTAGATCTCTTTATCACACTCTGCATAGAAAACCCCTTGGACGAAGCAGAGAGCAAGCAGCTCGCGTCAGCCCTCTACAACTGGGCCTTATCGACCAACTATGATTATACAAAAATAAATGCCCTGCTTAAGACTTTTTCAAAAGATCCAAATGGATTTGTCAAAGCGCTACGCCACACCGCAAAGGCTGCTCTAGCTAAGGCCATCAAAACAGAAACCTCAAATGCCGCCGCCTATGCCATTATTGCATCTGATGGTGATACAGTGGCTAAGACGCTTACTGAAGATAACAAGCTCGGCACCATGCGCAAGCTTATACTTATGGGCATCAATTTTAAACCCTTAACATGCCTGGAACACTTGGTAAAAAACACTGATACCGACAATATCTTCTCCAGAGAAAAAAGGCGGCAGATACTCTACCTACTTCTAGGACAGCTTCCAATCGGGCTATTCCCCTCATTCAATGACGAGGAACAACAGTACTTCGAATTTAACCCTGGGGAATGCAAAACACTCCAACAGCTGAAAACCAAAAAAGAATTCGAAGCCTGGTTCTATGGCAACGAAGAGCTAACAGATCTCAAAAAAATCCCACTCTTTCTATGCGGGACCACCTGGCAGCTTAAAGAGGCTGTAGAGTACGGGATGCTTGAGACGTCGGCACGCAGAAACAGCACGTTGGCAACGCTTTGTGCCGGAATGCTGCGCATTAACGCTTTTACCAACTTTTTACGACTTCTTTCCCTCTGTGTGCAACAGCAGATAGCGCAACCATGGATGTTCAAAAAAAATGCCTCAAAAAAACAATTTCTCGCTGACAGGGCTCAATTATACCTCTTTGAAAAACTTAAAACATATCCATGGGCGTGCCAAATCCCCGGATTTAAGACCGCATTTGCCCCGCTCAGGACCCAGAAAAGGCTCAGGAAGATTTTGAAAAAGCAAAAGATGGGCACTGAGTTTGAGGATGTGAAGTTGGTGTTTTTCAAAAACTAGTGTGGGCCCCCCATGACAAACAGAGGATCAAAAATTTAATTGACATTTTTGATTATGTCTTTAAGCTAATATGTATAATATGTAAATATATTTATTCCAACGGAGTTAACCATGAAAAAAATAATAAAAAATATAGCATTTGTCGCACTCATCTTGGCGGCTGTCTGGCCAGCGCAGGTCGGGGCGATGGAAAGTAAAAAAAACAGTAAGAATTACAGTAAAGAGAAAACGCTTTTTAAAGCAGTCGAAGCGGGAAACTTACCCAAAGTCAAAGAATGTATTGAAAATGGAGCAGACGTTAACGCGATAGAAAAAAAGGGCTCGTATAATTGGTACGATTATAACTGGACCCCGCTCCATCGTGCGTGTTGGGACCTGGCAAAAGACCCTGTTATTTGTCTCAAAATTGTCGCATATCTCATTGCCCACGGGGCCAACGTCGATGGAATAGGCACAGGCGTTAAGGCGGGCCAAACAGGCGATCGATGGCAAAGCCCTCTCCATCTTGCTGCTCAACGTGGCAGCTTGCTTGTTGTAGAACTTCTCATAGAAAATGGGGCAAAGATTAATGTAATAGATGGGAAATGGGCGACAGCAAACGGCGCACCCCTAAGCTCGGCCTGTAACCATTGGGATGTTGTCCAATATCTCATCGAAAAAGGTGCCAACATAGATACACAAAATCTGCTTGGAGAAACTGCACTGCACCGAAGAGCCGCAACAAATGACTACTTATACGACACGGAAACCGGAAAAAACGATAACCTATACGTTATGCAAATTCTCATTCACAATCATGCAAATATCAATGCAAAAGACAGACATAAACGATCCCCGCTGCACATTGCCGCCAAAGAGGGAAATCTGCCTGCCGTTAAACTGCTTGTCGAAAATGGGGCAGACCTTGGCGTGCAAACCTTAAAAAATAAGACTGCTCTCCAGTTGGCAGAGAAACACAACAACCAAGATATTGTCGACTACCTCACCCTCGCCACTGCCCTCAATGAGGCCAGGCAAGATCCCGCAGAAAAATTCGATGCGTTTGCACAAACTTATCTTGAGCTCGCGAACCCACAAGAGGCTTCAAAAAATCTTACCACCACCATCGGCATCATCTCATCCTACTCCACGACACAAAACCCCGAATTTTTCGAAAAGTTTTTTGCGTGGATGAAGGCCCACAATCATCTAAAGCACTTCAAAGATAAACACGAAGTAAAGCCGGACATGAAGTGGTTCTACCTAGATCTTGCGTACCAGGCAAAGAACAAAAATGTCCATGTAAAACATGCTTGGCTTAAAAAATGCTTTGAGTACATTGAAACGACTACAAGCAGTGCGTTTGATGCGGCGGTAGCTCAGTTCATCACGGAGCAAAAGATAAGGACAAAAAAATTAGCTAAAATAAAGACACAAAATGAGCAGGAACGGTGGGCTGCCATCTTAAATGAAAAGAACAAAAGCATGGATCAGAAAAAGATGTTTGAGACGTGCAAAGACAAGATGGTAGTAAACAAGATCATCATCCCGGCAACCCCTTCGCTCTTCGAGAAAGAAAACAAGAAGAAAAACTTCTTTGACGACATAGACTTACATTTTGCAGATAAGTAGGCCAAAACATTTCTGGTATGCCACGCCCCTGACCACCAGTGAGACTTACCCTACTTCCGATCCGGCCCCATAAAACAGCGGACCAACAACCTGCGTCCCCGCTGCCTGCCATCAATAACCAGCAGCCTGCCCGGCCGCTGGTAGACAAGTATAAGGTCACCGGACGCCGTAAAGTAGGCAGAGACCTGCCGCCACCCCTCAAGTTCCGTCTGCGCAAAATAAAACTCGTGGAGCGCTTGTGGCGACAGCTTGGTCTCAAACTCCCACATCTTGGAAGTGATAAGAGCGCCAGTCACCGAACCGGTAGCCGCACCTGCCGGTGTGCCCGAAAGTTCTTGCACACGCACGCCGCACGGAAACGGCACCCTGTCCATCCGCGCTTCGCATACCGTCGGACGGCGCTCAACGCGGACATGCCTTCCCGCACAACCGGCAAGAAGGCACAAACAAACTATAGATATAGAGCTGTTTTTCAACATTCCAACCCTACTACTGCGCAGCACCCGCTTCAGAAGAATCGGCTACTACACCCTTTTTTTCCATCTTTTCATCATGCGTCAACACACGCTCTTTAACGCGCGCACTCTTACCAATACGCTCGCGCATATAGTAGAGCTTCGCACGACGTGTGTCACCCTGACGAAGAAACTCAATCTCTTCAACATTAGGGGAATGGAACGGGAAGATACGCTCAACAGAGATCCCATTCGCACCGATACGGCGAACCGTAAAGGTCGATGAAACACCGTTGTTGTGGATGGCAATAACGTCACCCTCAAAGTACTGTGTCCGCTCCTTGTCACCCTCTTTGACCCGCTGTGCTACGCGCACGGCATCGCCTGGGCGAAAGTCCGGAAACTTCCGATCCATCACACCCATCTGCAAAATGGTCTCTTTAGTGAGTTTATTTGCTTTCATCTTAATCTAATCCTCTACTCAAATGTCACCAAACCTATATTTACACTAGCCGTTTCTCGCCAGCCATTTCTCATTGATTCCAAGCCACCGATCAAACACAATTGCGGCCGCTGAACGTACCGACAGATGGTTAAACCGGGAAAATCCGCGAAGAGGACACAATACAAATTCGCACTGTGCCATCACCGACGGGGCAAGCCCCTGAGCCGTCCCAAACAGCAATAGAACGGGACGTTTTTGGCTCCACACCCTCTCTTGATCATGATACGTAATAATCTGCTGATGGGCAAGGGGCCGCGCAGATGTCGCAATAACGACTGGTCGTACACCCTCAATCCGCTCAATCTCAGCTACGACCACATCGAGATTATCGGCGTGTCGTGCACGCATCACGGCATCGTGCCGAGAAGGGTTATACGCCACTCCGGCACCCTCCTGCCAGAAGTTCAAAAGCTTCTCTACAATCTTTTTCTGGTCTTCGAGCGGTGTCACGATAAAATAATTTTTTAGACCGTAACTACGCGCCGACCGCGCGATATCATGGATGTCGATCGACGTCACCGAGCTCGTCCCTTCTATGCCCCCTGGCAACGCCACACCCGTGTGCATAAGCGCCGCATAGTGATGCGGCACTGCGTCTGCCACGCGCTTCTGATCGCTCTCGCTCAGCGGATAGGACCGAACCCACGAAAAATGGTGCAAGACCGTCTTTTCGACAGCCTTATCACGCCGCCACTCCTCTTGCGCCGCATGATTTCCGGAACGTATAACCTCAGGCACCTCCCTGCCACGCCAGACGACCGGCGCGGTGTAGTGGGGGTAATCGACAAACGGTCCTGAAAATGAATCCTGAGCAACCGACTCTTGCCGACCAACCACACCCGGTACGTGGCGCACAAGCCCTTCAAGAAAGACCATGGCAGGCAGATCACCACCCATCAGCACGTAATCGCCGATGGAGATAACCACGTCCGCATACTCTTCTTCAACACGCGCATCCATACCCTCATAACGGGCAGGAAGCAGCATGCAATGGCCGCCCTTCGCCTCAATCCGCTCATACAAGCTCTTGAGCAGCGTCTGATCCAGCGCCGTTCCCTGGGGGGAAAAAAAGATTTTAAATGCCGATCCCGCCTTTTCTTCCTGTGCAGTCACCGCCCGCTCAACGACCTCTGGCCGAATCAACAGACCCGGACCATGGCCAAATATTGGACCATCCGCGCGCTCCTTGGGTGCACAAAACTCAAAAAGCGACCTCACCTCGCAGGTAAGATCGCCACGCTCTTGAGCACGGTGCACGAGACTCGTCTCTAAAAAGGGACGATACATCTCAGGAAAAAGGGTGAGAATCGATATTTTCATCTACTGAGCCAATTCGACACTTACTTCTTTATTTTTGAGCGAACCGGCGATCGAGGC
>CAZWYO010000030.1:0-15880 GCA_964638315.1 uncultured Candidatus Babeliaceae bacterium
CTAGGATAAAATTTAAATTATTTTTTTCGTCTTGGTAAGCTGCTCAATGTGGGGTATTTAGCAACAAATTTTCGATCTGATGTAAACGTGTCACGCTTTTTGCTACGATCAGACCAGGAAGGTGAGGGTGGAGAGTTGGTTCACGAGGAGTCACGATGAAAATTAAGCATATATTTGGGCGCGAAGTCTACAATTCACGCGGATGGCCCACCGTCCAGTGTGAAATCATACTTGACGATGGCTGTTCATTTTTTGCGAGCGTGCCGACGGGCATGTCGCGTGGTAGTTACGAGGCACGTACCGTCCACGATGGGCGGGATAGGCTCTGGGGGCGTGGGGTACGGCAGGCTGTCGAATTTATTGAAAAAGTAATTGCACCAGAATTAATTGGTAAAGAGCCCCATGCGATAAACACTGACCTCAAGATGCTCGATCTTGATGGCACGCCGGATAAGTCCCGTCTGGGGGCCAACACCATGCTTGCGGTGAGCATGGCTATGTATCGCGCGCATGCGCACCTTGAGGAGGTTGATCTCTTTGAGTTTATGGGACACGTTTTTGGCGCGGAATCGGTCTCGATTCCTTTCCCCATGTTTAACATGATCAATGGCGGGCTGCATGCGCATAACACCCTGAATATCCAAGAGTTTTTGGTGGTCCCGATCGATGTTGAAAATTTTGCCGCAGCGATGGAAGTTGGGGCGGTTATTTTTCATGAGCTTGGCAATGTGTTAAAACAGCATAAAAAAGAGATTATCTTTGGGGATGAGGGTGGCTATGCTTCCCAGTTTTCGAGCGACGAAGAGGCGCTCGATATTCTTGGAGAGACGCTCATTAAGGTTAATGCCCAATTCGGTTTTAGTGCATTCTGCGCCCTCGATGTAGCGGCATCACGGTTTTATGACCGTGCAACCAGCACCTACACGATTGATGGTCAGGGGCGCTCCGCGGCTGACATGGTGACCTATTACGAGACACTGCTTGCAAACTATCCCATCAGCTCAATAGAAGATGGTCTGAGCGAAGACGATTGGGAAGGGTGGATATTGATGACCAAGCGGCTCAAAGATCGCGTACAGCTCATTGGTGATGATCTTTTTGTGACCAATCCACAACGCATTCTTTTTGGGGTGCAATCCCAGGCGGCGACCGCAGTTCTTATAAAACCCGATCAAATAGGGACGGTTACTGAAGCGCTGCAGGCGATCCAGGTGAGCAAAGAGAATAACCTTATGGTTGTGGTCTCGCACCGCTCTGGGGACACGGAAGACTCATTTATTGCAGATCTTGCCGTTGCGACGAGTGCGGCGCAGATAAAAACGGGCGGGTTGTCGCGTAGCGAGCGGCTTGCAAAATATAACCGATTGCTTACGATCGAGGACCATCTGATGAGGGTTCAGAAAGGAGAGATGGATGCGTAAAATACTGGTAAGTCTTGGCGTGGCTCTGTCTATGCTGGTGTGTGGCAGCGCTCGTGGAGAGGTGTATGATAAGACGCTGTTGTATGATTTTGCCAAAACAACGCATGGAACCATAACGTTTGATAAAGGTGTGAAGTTTAAAGAGGCTCCTATTGAGGACCAAGCACTAGCGCAAGAGATTGGCAATATTAGCGCGGCTTTAAAGGGACAGGAGTTGGGGAATTTTGTTAACCAGCGGTTGTATCCACGCTTTTTTGCGGGGCAGACTACGATACCTATGGATTCACAGCAATTTGGAACCACTCTGCTGGGTCTGATAAAAGAGGGGTATTTTGCGAGTGCAAATGCCATGCTGAAGACTGGAGCGGCAAATGTTACTTACAACATTGGCGACCAGAATTTTAAGCCTGGTGATACTGATATACACATGGATCCAATAGGTAGCATGTTGGATGCGGCACTTGTTGTTGGTGCAGGAGCCAAGCAGGTCATTTATGATGTTTTAGTGAGCCACGGGGCAAGACGTTTTATATATGCGTTCGTCGAGGAAGGGCTAAAAGATCAATATGGTCGTAATCAGCAGTTTATTAATAAGATAAAGACAATTTTTGATGCGGTGGAAGAAATTTGCAAAAAATTGGACATTAGTAAACACTATCCTCAAGACTACCCCAAAAGACTCTATTTTAGCCCTGATGGCAAAAGCACTGTTGAGGGGGAAGACAATCCAGAGTTTACGAAGCCAAATGTTGGTGGACCTGACCCAGAGCTGCTGAAACAAGAACAACTCAAACAAGAACAACTCAAACAAAAAAAATTGGAACAAGAGCGGCTTGAAAAGTTGGAACAGGAGCGGCTTGAACAGGAGGCTCTTGAGAAAAAAAATAGAGAAGAGCAAGAGGGAAAAGCGCTGCTGTTACGGTTCGCAAGATCGCTGAGAGATATGGTTAGTTGAAAAATGGATAACGGGATGGACGTCAAAATCCACCCCGTTAAAATTCTGTGACCGATTACGCTTTTGCAAGCTTGGCGAGTGACTGGGCTAGCTTTGTTGTTAAATCTTTTGTGGTATCCAATTTCTCTGGCTCTTTTTCCCCTGTCTCTTTTTTCTCTTTTTCCAACTTTTCAGCTGCTTCTATGGCTTTGGGGAGGTAGTCGACGATAGTGTTAAATAATTCTTTGGGGATGGTATATTGGGTTTGATCTACCGACACGTTTTGATCTTCTGTTACGGTATTTTTAAATATATTTTGTTCGATCTTCACCCAGTTTTCATCTGGATCGGGGCGCTTGGATGCGTCTATAAAGGCGGCTTGCCAAAATTGGCCGCCTTTGTATGTTGTTGGAAATACGGCTGAGCTAAAGATGGCGGAATCGTCTTTTTCTTGCAGGGCAGCGAAACTTGTTTTGTCTGACCAGATGGGATATAGTTTGGATTTGTCTTTCACTTTGCCTTTCACCAATAAAATGTTCCATTGATTGTTTTTTTTCTCAAGATAGAACCCAAGATTCCAGTACCTTTTGTCGGCCAGGTTGGTTGCTGTATCAATGAAAGATTTTTCTTGCTCCTCATCCACTTTCCAACCACTTGACCTAATAACTTCCTTGAGGTTTTCATCAGTTGTGTTAGTAGTTTTATTAATTGCTTCGTTTGCCTTTATCCATTGGTATTTCTCTGTGTTTTTGAGAATAACAGCAGGGTTGACGATGGGGGGATAAATAAGCCGTGTTCCATCCTGCAATATCCAGGTACCAGCTCTATTGTTTTCTGTGAAGCCAATAGAATCTAAAATATTATTTACTTTATCCCTTAAGTTCTTATTATCTTCTTTTGAGAGCTCTTCCCCCTCAGCCACTTTGACCTTAATATTGTTGGTAATACTTTTGAACTTATCCCCATCCTTCTCCAGCAAAAACTGTAAATTCCCGTCTTTGTCGTGGGAACAGGGAAGGATGACGACTTGCCATTCTTCAGCAACTGCAAAACTGCTGGATAGAAGCATGAGTGCAAAGATGGTAGAAATGATTTTTTTCACGACTTACTCCTTTTGGTATGTGACCGATTAAGCGTTCACAAGCGTTTTAAGCGCGCCGCCAAAATTGGCCATCAACCTGTTTTCAAGATACGTTGCGCCCAGCTTTATCAGTTCTGGGAGTTTTGTTGTGAGCATGTCTGTGTAGGCAAACCCAGTAGGCACGCTTGCCGGCAAGAATGGATCGGCTGGGATGGTTGCATATGTTTTGTCTGTTTTGACACTGTCGTTGTAGATAAAGTTTATGGCCTCCAGGTTGCTAAGCTTTTCATGCAATAGTATGTCGGCGCCAGCTTCTGACTCGGCACTTGAGCGTGTGAACAGCAGTGGTGAACGCAGGTAGACGTTCCATTTGCCCTTGTCTTTGGCAATGTAGATTGTGCTGGTCCAGTAGAGGAGCGGCACCCTTCCCGTTATAATCTGCAGGAGCGTCTCTTTGGCATCTTTTCCGGATGTCCAGCCAGTAGATTTTAGAATGTCTTTGAACTTATTAGGGCCTGTTTTTTCGTCAATTTTATCCCACGCAAAATTGCCCCCAAGTGCTTTTGGCCGTGCGACAGGGCTGTAGATCATGGCTCTCAGATTGGGATCGCGATAAGCATCCTGATCTTTTTTTATCCATTCATCTTGCTGGAAGCCCATACTGAGCATTTTTTGGGCAAATTTTTCATCAATATTTTTTGTGTCCTGTGTCCAGAAATCTTTCTCCGTTAGTTCTGAAATGTCGATCTTGATGCCAAGATTATTTTCGAGCAGGCACTTCACACCCTGAGCATCTTTGTAGCAGGGGAGTAGGAAGACGTGCCAGATAGAGTCTTCAAAATTTTTGGGTGTTTCAGAATCTATTTTTTTATCGAGTGTGATGTTTTTCTGATTCCCACTCGACCAACCCGACGAATTCAGTGAGTTCTTGAGGTCGTAGGGGAGTTTATCTGTTTGTACCCAGGCATACGGTTTTTCAAATTGTCTGAATTTGACCGAGGGATAATAGATAATACAGTGGTTTGGCTCGTCGATCACTGCGTTTTGGATATTTGACCACTCGTAGCCCTTAAAGCCGAACTGATCGAGGGCTTTGATGGCTGCTGCGTCGATTTTTGTCAAATCTTCGTTCGAAAATGACGTGTATCTTTCTCGCACCAAGTTTATGGGTTTGGGTACCGTTACCTGGAAGCCCCCACCATCTTTTAACAGCCACTGGAGGGCTCCGTTGCTATCCCGGGCGACGGGCAGTATAACAACTTTCCACGTTACCAGTTCCTGTTCCTCTGCAGCAAAAACAGCGTTGCTGGTGAGTAGTAATAGCGTGAAAATAGTTGTGATTAAACGCTTCATATACGGACTCCTTTTAATGATCTTGGTCAAATCCCGCTGTTGTTTTCACTTTCCATGCGCTCGCGGAGCTCTTCGAGCTCTCTGCCACCGCTGATATTAAAAGCAACGGTATCGAGACTGTCTGGTTTTGGTTTGGCAGCAGACTCGCGATTATATTCTTCAAAGAGCCCAATTGCTGTTTCGACTCTTGGCTCGTTAAAGAATATGCGCGTGACTGGGTCGCGTAGTGACGAGAAGAGATAGCTACTGTCAAAAGTTTTTTCACACTCTTTCATCGCATCGTCTGTGTACTTGTTGATCCCTGATCGTAATTTTGGATCGACGATTGTTGGATGAATAAAGATTGCGAGATTGGTGCGTGCTTTGCCTTTGGTCGATGTCTTGAATAAGTTGCCGATTATAGGGAGTTTTGAAAGCAGTGGCCATCCCGATTCTTCCTCACTATCACCCACTTGAGAGAGCCCACCGATAACCAGGATCTGTCCTGATCCAAGAGACGCATTTGTCTCCATATTGCGGGTAACTTTATTCTGGCCGGTACTATCAACAAAGTTTTCAACAAGCACGTTTACCTGCATATTGAGCCTATCAACCGAACTTATACGTGGTGTTATATTGACACTTAGAGTTGCTTTGTAGTCTGTCTGTTTAACCGTTGTCACCGCACTATTGTTTTCCGAAATTGCACCAGCATTGCGTCGTACTTCTATGTTTGTTTCGTGTGCCGCATAGTTGTTTTTTGTGATAAGAAATGGATGGGAGAGTACTTTGCGTTCTGTCCATTTATCAAGCAGGGCCAAGACACTCCATATGCTATCGGTATTTGGGTCTTTGAGCGAAATAATCATAGCGCCCATATCTGCGCCAGTCGTCAATACCTGTGCGATCGATTTTGTTGGCGAAGTATCAGGAGCAACCAGCTTAAGCATATCTGTTGCAAGGGTTGTGGGGGTACTATCGATAATCTGCGTGTAGAGTTGAGCTGTCTGGAACTGGAAACCGGCAGGCAGATTGAGGGAGCTAGGGTTGCGTGTCTGTGCCCCAAGCGCTTTACTGGCCG
Source organism: uncultured Candidatus Babeliaceae bacterium (assembly GCA_964638315.1). Lineage (GTDB taxonomy): Bacteria > Babelota > Babeliae > Babelales > Babelaceae > CAZWYO01. The sequence continues at coordinate 5,850 of CAZWYO010000030.1, forward strand.
TAACAGTTAAATCGACAATCATGACCTCAAGAATAACCTGGAGTTCTGGTTTATCAAGCTGTTCGATGAGTGATTTAATCTGTAGCCAATCGTCGTTTGTTGCGGCGATAATAAGCCTGTTGCCGCCAATGGTAGAGCGTGTTGAGATCTTTGAACCGCTACCGCCAGCTACTGGCGCGTCCTCAACCTCCTCTGGAATAATTTTCACATTATCAAAGAACTTTTGTGAGCCGCCCGTCTCTTTCCGTGACTGTTCAGTGTCTGCCCCAGCGACTATTTTTATCAGCTGTTCTGCAAGCTCTTTAGATCTTAAATATTGCAAATCGTAGACGTGTATGATAGATTTTCCACTTTCTGGCGGCAGATCTATGTAATCCCTAATAAGATCTCTAATGCGCTTGACTGCAGGTGCTTGTCCAAGAACAATCAGAGAGTTTGTGCGTGGGTCAGCGACAACGCGGGTATTCGGAGCAAAATAGAGATCTTCTTGTGCCATCGGATCGTTCCGGAGAGTCCGACGTGAATCTTGAGCAGTTGCGATGATCTGTTCATTGAGCATTTTTGCTATAGCCGGTGCCGGTACATTATAGAGCGGTATAACTTGCAGATCGTCGGGTGTTCCAGTGTTATCAAGTTCAATAATAAGACGCATTGCCGATGCTATCTTTCTTGCGGATGCGATAAGAATGACGGCATTTGTCTTGCGGTCAAAGAGATAGGCCTTTTGTGCGCCAAGCATGTCTTTGAGAATAAGGTTAAGCGGGTCATTGCCGCCTGGATCGCTCGGTACGCGGAAATTGGCGAGATAATAGATTGCGCGAATTTGTGAATCGTTTTGGGGCAGGTCTTCCGGCGGAACGTTCACAAAGAGCGGTAGAGGCTCTCTGCTTAAATTATTGTCGGTTACCCTACTTACTATAAAAAACCCGTTGTCCGGACGGACGCGGTAGCCGGTCATAGTGAGGAACATATACATATACGAAACGGCCTTTGAGAGGGGCATCTTCTGCGCGGCATCAAAAGTTATCGTCTCTTTGATGATGTCACTACCATGGGGTAAAATAACATTTAGACCTTTTTTTGCGGCTATCTTGTCGATGAGGCTCGAGAGCTTTTCGTTCTTTTTTATAACGACAAAGGGCTCTTTTTTATCGCTAGACTTTTGCTGAGTCTCTATAGGTGTGTCACCGTCATTTTCTTCTGACTCTTCGAATATGCTCTTTGCAGATTCGTCTGACAGGACTTCAGGTTGAGAAAGTTCTGCTGCGGGAATAAGCGCTTCGGCAGGAGTTTCGACTGGTTTTTCGACTGTTTTGGGTGCCGGTTTTTCTTCAGGTTTCTGTTCAGGCTTTGGCGCAGGTTTAGGTTCAACTTTTGTTTCTGGCTTAGACTCTGGTTTTAATTCTGGTAATGGAATAACGGCCTTTGGTTCTACTTTTGGCGCACTGGCTGCTGCATCATCAGGGACAAAAGCGTTTAAGCTCGGCCGGTCAGCTGGACCTGCCGGATAAATAATAAGTGGTGCAACGCCTATAGCGAACACGAAATAGCAGAAGGTACGAAGACGATTCATAGTCTTTAGGCTCCATAAGCTTGATTATAGTCCTGCTGCCGACTGGAGGGTCGCAATGATGAGCGTTACTCCTATAGTCGGTTGCGAAAAGGTTTTTGTGATGGACACCTCTTTAATGAAGACCCGTTGATTTTTTTCTAGGCGAAACATAAGATCGCATAGCTGTTGCATCGTGATCCCGGTAAAACTGGCATCCAACCTTATCTCACTATACCCGTTTTTCAAATCTTGTGGACTCGAGATTTCTGCATCTTTTGAACTATTACCTGTTAAATTGAGTTCTGAGACAACCTGCAAGAAATACTCTTTTATGTAAAATGTCTGATCCTGGGTAAGGATCTCATCTACCTGTTTTTTACGTTCGTTAACGATCGCATTTTTACCTAATAAATTTCGTGCATCAGTTCTGAAACGGTTCATGCTCGCAATGTCACCCTGCAGGGCAACAATGCGTCGATGCCCCATATAAAACAGGAGCATGAGAATAAGCAGTACCAGTCCTGCCATGCCGGCAAGGTACTGATAGAGTGTTCTGTTGTCGAGCTCTTCAATAAATTTTTGAATGCGCACTATCATATTCATCTGAAGTCTCCCCCTTTATTAACAACCAGAGAGATCGTAAATTTTGTCTCTTGTCCGCGTGGGAATGGCTTGAATATCTTTGTCTCTTGAAGTGATGTTTCGAGCATACGAAGCGCGTTAAAGTCTTTTACACTTCCCTCCAACGTAAACTTATCTTCGCCTGTCTGCGGATCACGTTTGATAGCAAGTTTTTTTAGCTCAAGCCCTATCTCATTACGATTAATGTGCGTGCTGAGCTCTTGCAAGTAGGTTAAAAACGAGTAACGGTCTGTTGTGAGTGCCGACCAGACCCCTTCACTGAAAGCGAGCTTTTTCTGGGCCTCATCAAGCAGGCCTTTAATTCCCGTTGAACCCGGTTTTTTGGTCAATTTAAATTCTGCAGTCAGCTGTTTTTCAAGCTCAGCGCGCGATGCGTTTAGCTCTTTCGACAACTTACTTGTGGACATCATAGAGCTTATTATTGCCACACCAAACAAGATGACAACAAGTACTGTTGCAACAGATAATTTTTTCTTAAACTTTGTCAGATCTTGAGCCTCGTGGTACGTGGTGCCAAGATCGAACTGTTCTGTAATTGATCGTGGGAGTGCAGCTGCAAAGCTTTTGACAAACTTGCTTGGCAGAACACCCTGATGGTCCATGTTAACCCACGGTATATGCATAATATCGTGTGGGTGCAGATGTGTGGTTGGTATCCCGAGCTCATCTTGGATAAGCTGGATGAGACCCTCCATGGAGCTTGCTGCGCCCGTGATGAGAAGGTGCTTTGGGGGCGCGGTTAACCGCTCACTTTTTGTGAGCGCTTGTACGGTAAACCGCAGGTCGGCAGTGAGTGAGGAGACTATTTTATATTCGTCAGGAGTGAGCGAAGAGACCGCCCGTTGCAATAATGCTGTATCGATGCCGCGGACAAGTGTTCGCATACCAGTAAGTTTGCCATCTGTCATAAGTAGAATGTCAGTTGTGGCTGTATCGATGTCGACGACAATAACCGGGCCCGTGCTGGTTATAGGATTATGGAGCGTGTTAATAAATCCATACAACTCTATGCCGCCAAGGGTAACGCGTTGGGGTATTAGGCCGAGATCTAGGAACGGTTTGACATACGCATCAAGAATATCTTTTTTGATAGTTGCGACAAAGATGTCAGATAGTGCCGGATCTTGTGTTGATGGTGTTACCAAAACATCAAATACTGCTTCCTCAACTGGAAATGGTAAAACTGACTCGAGTTCAAATGGCAAGACAAGCCGTATCTTTGTACGGTTGGTGAATGGCAGCGAGAGCCGTTTAAAGATTGCACGGTTGCTCGGCAGGCAGATGTGTGTCGTGTCCCACTTGCCAAGTTTTTCTTTGATAATCATTATGGCATGCGCAACACTCTCGGGTTTGCCTGGCGAGTATGGTTCTTCAATGTATGCAGAGAGCGTAGCGAGTGAACGATGGGCATGTATTTTTGTCGCTCGTATAGTGTCTCCACCAAGCTCAAAAGCTACTATTCGTTCTGGAAATAGATACGTGTTACCGATACGCGTTGGAAGAAAGAGATCTTTTATCATAGGTAGTCACCTAAACTCTTATCACGCGCATCACGCGTAAAATTTTTAATGTGTTTTTTTTGAGATGGATAGGTATATTTACCCTCTTCACTGACATACTTTTCAATGGTTTTCTGGCCCCGCTCTGTGTCTTCGAAGAAGAGCTTGTGGATAGGATCCATATGATAGTACGCTTGATCTGAAATTTGTAGTGTTTTCGCTGCATCGCTGAGTCGTTCCGAAGTAAATTCACGTGCGATTTTTTCGTTGTCAGGAGGTATAATTTCAGGTGTTATGAAAATGAGAAGACTCGAACTCGTTTTTGCTTGTGTTTTAAGTTTACCAAGAAGCCAACCAATAAGCGGGATACGAGCGAATGGGGTGCCTAATGTTTCGCCCTCGGTGGCATCATTTTTGATCAGTCCACCAAGAATTGTAGTCTCGTTATTCGCAAGGGTAATCGATGTCTGAATCTCTTTCTCTATTCTATTGCCACTCGAGGATGACGGGTTGGTGTCGGTGAACTGGGTATTATTGATAAATATGTCGAGTGTGACGTAGCCCTCATAACTTATGCGAGGCGTGATTTTTATGGTGAGTTTTGCATCGAGTGTGGTATAAGAGTTGGTATTCCCCGTGGTGGTCGCCGTTTGCGCATCTAACACATAGCGGTTTGAACCTATACCCATATTTGCTGGATAGTTGTTGGTGGTTACAATAAACGGGTTAGCGACGACCGTTGTGCGGCCATAGTCTTCCAACATGCGCAGCATGCCCCAGACACCATACGTATCACTACCCAGGGTGACATAAGTGGAGCCAATAGCACCACCGACTGCCAAGTTAACGAGATCGCCCAAGAGTCGTGTTGCGCCATTAATTGGGGACACTGTAGTGTTTTCAACAACACTCTTGCCTCCAAGACCGGATGTCTGGAAGTTGACGTTGTCGCCAAGCAGGCCGGTAATACCCGGTTTTTTATTTCTGATTTGTGTTCCCAATTCGCGTTGGTCACTCAATTCAAAGTCAACAATAAGTATCTTGAGCCCAACCTGCGGCTGTTCAATATCTATGCGCTTTATTACCTCAAGTAGTCTTAGATAGTCTTCGTATTCGCCTGTTATGATAAGACGGTTGCCGCTCTCCTCAGGGATAATCGACATTGGTTTAAAATATTTATCCCCATCACGCACCCCACCGACTTTGGCAGCTTCGGCGTTTGCATTAAAAGTAACAGCGTTGTTGAGAATATTTGCAACGGCTTTTGCCGAGACGTATTTTAGTGGGTGTACCTTGGTAAACCTGTACTGTAGCGTGTTCTGCTTATCAAGTTCTTTGAGAATAAAATCTTCAACCTTGCGGATCCCATCCTCTGCACCGAGAATAATAAGGGTGTTGGTACGTGGTTCTGGGATAACGCGGACTCCAGCGGGGAAAAAGTTGAGGGTCTGTGGCCGACGGTTGCCCATAACACGTGCAGCAAAATCTTTTTGTGCCTGGTCTTCTTCTTTGACGAGTGTCTTGTAGAATTCGGCAACTTTTACGGCATCCGCATGTTGTAGTTTAACGACCGATAGACCCTCAGGCATCGATAACTTGTCGAGCTCTGAAATAATCTCAAGCATCGTCTTGATATTGAACGATTTGTCGGTCATCACAATACCCCGCACCTCAGGGACCATTATGAGTTCTGGTGACGCCTGGCTCTTGAAGGTGTCGAGTAATTTTTTGATAGTGTCCTGATTGGCGTTCCGCACGAAGTAGACATATCGAATGAGCGAATCATTGTCGGGTAAAAGTTCAGGATTTATACCTATAAATGTGGGTATTGGTTCTTTGGATGCGCTATTTGGAGCTTTTGGGTCTGTCGTCATTATGCGCAACACTTTATCCGCAGGTCCTGGGACGACCGCAAGTCCCGCCATGTCTAAAAATTTTAGGAATAGAGCCCACGCAGTTTTTTTGGTGAGCGGATCATTTGTTTTGTAGGTGATCTTTATTCCCGCAATATTTCTCCCGCCTTGTGGTACGGGATTGAGAATGCTGTCCATAATAAATTTAATATGGAAACGATCCTCGATATAAGAGATCATGGTTTTGAGTTCTGCGTCCTCGAAGTTAAATTCTATCAGTTCGTTTGGGTCACCAAACTCCCACGGTCTAATAATCTGGTCAAGCTCTTTGGACAGCTCATCAAGAGATTTGCGTGCGGCCTCTGTCTCCCGGGTCGCGGCCACTGAAGGTGGCGCACTCACCGAGACCTCAACTGTTTTGGTTGGCTGGAAAATTGGGCTTAACAAGTCTCTTTCAGCTTTTTCGACGTCAACCTCGGCAATAAATTGGCGAGTGGGCATTTTCTTCTTTCTTTGTGCCATCAGTTGTGTTGGCCCGCATAAAAGAGCAATACAGACAGCCAAGAGGGCAAGAGAGAAAAATGAGAATATTCTTTTTTTATTCATGATGACTCAGCGTTGTAGAAAAGCACTACGACTTCCATATCCTAACATCGATTTTTTATCCCGTCGCGTAAAAGCATCTTCAACTGGTTTTTGACCCAAATTTGGCGTTAGTACCCGAGTTTGGGTCTCTACTGGTCTGTTTGGCCCCGCGATTACATTTGGAATATTGATTGGTTCACCACTCTGTTGTTGGGGTAGTGGCGGCGGTGGCGGCAACATCGCTTGACCCCGGTCGGTTACAATACCGCTTGGTAGTCGTCTCTCCTGTGCCCGTGCCTCTTCCACCAATTTTAGCTCTTCGTCGTCTTCGTTGGTGACCGGTTGGACAAAGTAGACCAGTTCGAGCGGCGAGCCACCGCGAGTAACGGTTACAATAATTTTTTGATTGGCGCCAGCTTCTTGTATGGACTTAAATATGGCAACACGATTCTTGGTGGACGACGGTTTTGTGCCATTAATGGTTGTGATGACGTCTCCATTTTTTAGTCCAAGATGAGTCCCAATCGACTGTTGCCCCAGCTGCCCGATGCGACAACCGATATTTTTGTCACCTTCTAGCGCTGGCGTGATATCTAATTGATCGATAATCTGCGCGACGCTGGTTATCTGTTTTTTGAATCCGACCGTATCTATCCGGAAGGTTTTGTCATTGAGCGGCGTTATGACGGTTGCCCATGCACGCTCACCCTGGTAGAGAGGATCTTTTTTCGCATCGTCATCAGTTATAAATAGTGTCTCTTGTTGCCCATTTGGTCGCACAAAAACGGCCTTCTTTTTACCTATGTGTACGAGAGTTGCGTCTTCAATCCTATCGCCGATTTTGCAGAGCGTTTCGGCATTTGTTTTTATATTAACCACTATTGCGCGGCTGTAGAGCGAGTTGGTATTGAATACTATTCCCCGGAGCTTAAGTTGCAGCGGAGGCAAAAACTCTGGTGTGGCCCGTGACCGAGAGGCGGCCGAGATAGGTTTAGGTGGTTCTGGAATGACTATTTCTTTTGGTGCAGGCTCTTCTTTTTTCGGTTCCACAGGTTTTACGACAGTGCCGAAAAGATCGTTCCCATAAATGAGAACGGGATTAACTTTTGAGCTGTCGCTTTCGCGCGCAGCACTCGGCATCTGTGGCGCGAGAAGAGTGCGCACAGGAATCTGCACTCTCATGAAAAAGACGAGCAGAAGAGAAATGAGGAATAGAACAGTAAATGTACTGTTCAAAATCCACAGGGGACTTTTCATGAATAATCCTTATACCATCCGCGGGTGAATTTTTTATTATCCTCCCGTTTTGGGGGCAATTTGTCAAGGGCAGATTTTGTTTTTGCTAGCAGGAATTGCCGGGCGGTGGAGGGGATAAGTTTTGTTGCCAAATCAGATCTCCTCACGGGGTTGATACCCCTCTGGCAAAAGTTCAGCGACCGTTTTTGACTCCGCTTTGCCGACGTTATGGGCCGCAATAATGGAAATATCTGCGCCCCTGTTTTTAGAAAATTGTAACAAAAACTGTAGGCATGCCCCGCACGGGAATGTTACATATTCATCAGCGACCGCAAGCGCGCGAAATTCTTTATACCCATGTGCTATCGCATGTTCAATTGCTACCATTTCTGCGCACCGGCCGAGTCCCGACAGATGGCTCTCAACATTGCAGCCGCCAAATATTTTCCCATCGGTTGTCAGCACCGCTGCGCCCACGGCATGTCCATGTACAACAAAAGCGCGCCCGCGCATGGCGCGGGCTTCGCTAATTAACTGTGAAATTTCGTGTTCCGTAACCATCGTTTTATTTGAGTACGTAGAACTCAACACGACGATTTGGTGACTGCTCTTCGCGCGTTCCCCCTGTAACAATACAGAGTTCATAGCCACGACCAACGGTCTTGAGTTGTTTGCGTTTTAGACCTTTTTTGACGAGCCAGTTGGCGATTGCGCGCGCACGTTTTTCTGACAAGATCATATTGTAGGCGTCTGAACCTGCTGAGCAGCATGCATGTCCCTCAATAACTATGGTTTTCCCTTCACCTGTCAACTTTTTGAGGATGTCGAGGTCGCGGTTTAGCGCATCTGTCTGGTCCTTGCGAATTACGAATTTGTCGAAGTCGAAATAGATGGTTTTAAGGCCATATTTGCGCTGCTCGGCACTCCGTTTTGATTCGAGTGCTTTGTCGGCCGCTTCTTCATCTTCAAAAAGACTTATAGCTTCTTTTTTGTTTTTAATGTTGACTGGTGCAAAGGCGTTTCCCATCTCTTTTTTTGCTGCTTTTGCTTGCGCCTTTTCTTCCTCTTGAAGCGAGAATTTATCCACGGCCTCGTCTAAGAATATTCCCTCTTTTTTTGTCTTTAGTGTTGGGGTATCTTTTATGGCTATCGATTCCGTGGCAGCAGGTTTTTTTGTTGTTTTTTTGCGACAACCTTGCGTAACTGCTAGCACTGCGATCAATAGCACGAGTAAGCGTTTCATAGTTTTTCTCCGTGGGGTAGGTAACAAACCGTTTCAATAACCAGATCTACAGGTAGATCCATATAATGGCTACACATTACCACAAGCCGCGGCGAGACGCAACTCGAGACGAAAATTGAGTGGTTGGCGAAAAGATCGTTTAAAAGTGGCAAATTGATTGCGACAGTAACTATTGCGGAACTCATATGTGACTTGATAATTTATAGAAAACATGGGGACGAGATATCGAGGGGTAGGGTGATGAGAAGTTATCTGTTTGTTGTTGGTTTTTGCAGTTTTCTTTGTGCACAAGTAATAAGTGTGGATGAAAAAGATGTTTGGGCAAAAGTCGATTGGAATAAGTATCACGAAATCATTGATAATTTTAATTTGAATAAAAAGATTTCACGTACATATTTGTTGAGTCCAGCTGAACTTGTTAGTCCTGATCCAGGGAAAGTTGCCGAGGCCCTAGCGCGTATATATGAGTATCGAACAGGGGAGGCAAAATGGGATTCTGAAAAACATGAGTTTATCCAGATCTCAAAACATCCTGGTCTGCTTAGTCAAGAGATGCGAAAAAAATTTCTTGGCGATATCGATGGATATGACATGAGTTTTTTAAGCGATCAGTTCGATGAGTGTCCATGCGAGGGATTGAGGAGACAGCCAGGTTTTATTTCATTCAGAGATCTGGTTGAAAAAAAGCTTGCGGATATGATTGTTGGGGAGCTTGAAAAGTCTAGTTTTGTGCGCTACGTAAGTGTTGCCTCGGGCGGGTATTATTTTGATTATCGCGTGCTACGACGTGTATGTTTAGCATCGAAAGAGCTCAAAAAGAAAAAAGTTGTGCTGGAAGTCTTTTTCGTTGATCCGGAAGCGCCTCTTATACCCGACATCGAGAAACTCTTACAACAGCCGCAGTATAAGTGTAAAAATTTGGAATTAAAACTACGTACTGCCAATATCGAATTAAAAGAATTGTCAGATAAGCTTTGCCCAACTATTATTGGTGGTATGGATATTGGTATTGAGTATGTTTTAAGCGACTTATTGCTCCTAACGAAAAAATGTCACGGCACTATTAAGAGAGTCCTTATTGTTGGCAATGAGGTAGTAGCAAACGAAAGCAGACCGCAGATTACTTTTCTAACATTGGTAGCTAAAAACAATAAAAGTCAGGCAAAACAGCTGAAAATGAGCGGTTACGAAGAATATAAATCTTATGTTGCGGATCCAAAATTTGCATACTGGACTGTATATGTTAAAAATTTTCCCTTCAACGAAGATGGTTTAGAAAAATTCAAGAATGAGCTTGAAGCTGCAGGGATGATATTATCTGGTGACGAAAAGTTTTTGCAAAAGATTGATGACTTGATGAACAAATAACAGGACTTCCTCAGAACTAAATTAAGCATAGCGTGAAATCTGATTCAGAGCGC
>CAZWYO010000031.1:0-15650 GCA_964638315.1 uncultured Candidatus Babeliaceae bacterium
CACAATTTAATAAAGAGCTTCTGGTCGCTTCAAATTTCCTTAATCAAACAGGCCCTTCTTTTGTTTATACGTCTCAATTATCGAATAGAATAGACTTATGAACAAAAAATATTGGTCGAAATGCTATAGATAGGCGATACAATGCCAACAGAATTTTGGAATAAATTAACTGAGCAGCTTATGCCAAATGTTGCCATATTTTATCCGACAGAAGGGGAACAGTTAATTAAGCAGATTGAATATTTCCATACCATGATTGGTGATGATGCCTCTTTAAAACGCATGTCATTTTCAGACCAATCTGAGGTTGTTCCTATACTTGAAAAATTACTAAATCGACCGTTTGATGATACCGTTTACATCTATGCGCCAGATTACTTCGTATCAGTAATCAAAGCGCCAATACGCAAAATAATCGAATATCAATACAAAATATTTTCTTCACACCCTGTCTGGTTGTGGAATCCAACCGAAGGATATATGATTGAAGATTCTAATGTTGATTGCAGAATCGTTGTGTTGGTGCCAAAGACTAAAGACCTTTTTCCCCAATTTGAGCTAAAAAAAGATACTTTTGCACGCGGTTTATTTGGCTATTCATCTTTACTAGGTCTTTACACTCGATATTGCGGCATCACAATGTTCGACGCTTTTGAGTCAAATAAAATTCTGCCCTCGCTCCAAAAAATAGTCTCCCTAACCAGTTGGGGGCATATCGATTGGGAAGCCATTCAACAAAAAACGGTTGTGGGCGAAGATCCAAACCAAATCATACCGGCGCTCGAGAAACTCAATGGCAAACCGTTTGATCACACAGTCTATGTCGAATGGTGTGACGCGGACCTGCCGCTAATCAGCGCAGATCTTGGGCAATTACTAACACACTACCGAGAACTCAGAGCACTGTCGATTGAAACGATTCTATTCAATCTCACCACCCCTTATATTATCGAGATAAATGTGTCGGGGATCATCACTGTCGGCATACTTACCGGGAACAATACATGATTAGTCAATTATGGAAAAACGCTATAGAAGCCCTCTCTCCAAACGTTACGGTCTTTTCTCAGAGTGATGCTGATCGAATTGTACGGATAATCGAGAAGACCATACAGCTTACTCCAAGGCAATATGTTGACTGGAATAAATACCAACCACATGTCACTAGCTACGGGACAAAAGAAGCCATCGCTACTCTTGAAAAACTTTTGCAACGTCCTATTGCTGAAACCAATACCACCGTCTATGTAATCTTTGTTTTCGAAAGCTTTAGCACGGTCATCAAAACCGATATAATAATTCTTCTACAACATTACAGAATGGTGCGCTGGAATTTTTCCAATATAATAACCTGGAACCTTGCAGAAGGATATGTCATTGAAAATCATCGATTATATGATTTTCACATAGGTCTTGCTGAAAAGGGCGACGATCCGGCACCAGAATTTACCTTCAAAAAAAATATGCTCTTCTACTCATTTATGCGGCACAAGGGCCCATTTCATGAACTTACCAGAGCCTTTGGCCTCGAAATTTTTGCTGATGATGAAGCCAACACTATTCTTGCCAAATTTCAGAGCATGTTACCATTCACCATGTGGCGTTGCATCGATTGGGATAAAATCGAGAAGAAGATTTTCGTTGGCAAGGATGAGAATAATGTCTTGCCAGCACTGTACACCTTACTTAAAAAACCGTTCGATACAGAGATATATATCTGTCTAAAACAGCCAGAAGCTCCGCTCATGCGAATTAATTTAACTCCTGAAACGGCACGCTATAGGTCTATCTGGTCGCGCGCTTATGGAACCTTTTTGTTTAATCTGGAAGAACGCTATGTGATTGAGGTTGATTTGCAGGGAGACATAAGGGTTGGGCTCATCCCAGAGCGGGCTGTCTGAGGCGCCGCCCATGGCCATTTTTTTTTGTATCAAATTGGCTGTAGATCTCATAGCAGTTTTTGCTGATTATTCTTCTTCCTCTTCCTTCTGGAGCTGTTTGGCAAACAAATAATCCTCTTCTTCCTGTTTTTTCTTCAGCTCAGCTGCCATCTCTTCTTCTTTTTCTAAAGAGAACTTTTCTTTCTTCAGGCTTTTCTTCTTGTCTTCTTGAGGTTGTTTTCGCAAAGCGTACTGCAGGATCGATGGATACCATACTGTTTTGTAGACCTGATCGACTCCTTGGTGTTCTGTCACCAGTACCCCAGCATCTGAGAATTTAGCAAATTCCTCAGCGCTGATAGTTTTGACGACCGAATCGTCGACGAGATACCACTCTTTTCTGGTTTTGTCGGCAATAAGACTGGCATAATGTATTTTTTCTTCGGACAGATTTCCGCCTTCAAGTACTGATCGATATATTTTGTAAATGGTCATGCTGCTAATGAGGTATAGGACCTGTCCGGTGGCTTTAAATTGTTTGGTGAGGTCTAGTCCAAGTGCGAAAGGGATGGGTGTTTTTTGCGCCACAAAAGGTCTTATCCAGAAGAGGTCTGGAGCTGTTTTTTGTATTGCTATCTTCCCTTGTGCGGCAGACTCGAAGATGCTGGGAAGCGTGTCGTTGTCTATACTATCATTATTTTCTGCCTCAAAGAGGGGTTGAAAGATGTAGCCATCAATTTTTTCCCCTATTCTTTTCCCGAGTGCTTCGGCCCCAAAGGTGGTGTCAAAATCTGGAAGAACTTTTTTGGTGCTGTCCAGGAGCGTGGTAAAGGCATCTATGTCCTCTTCTGTTCTATTGAAATCAATGTTTTTCATCTTTGTTTTGAGTTCTTGCCAGAATGGCCCGGGGATGTTTTGATCGTTTTTGTAGGTGAGCCATGTTTTATCTTTATTATGCATGTCCTTAACCATGTAGTATAGCGCCTTGGTGAATAGATCGTCGATTTTTGTGGGGTTCAGTGATAAAAGAGCTTTCGCGAGGGGTGATTGTCCGCCAAAAAGCATGGTGAGCACTGAGTTGAGCCAGCAGGTCTGTGCGGGATTTTTGAATCCTATTGGTGCTCCCTCCCGCAGCGGCGAGTTATTTTCAAAATTTCCCCCTTTACTTGTACCGCTCGTGCCCGCCATTGCCAGCATGAGAAGCACCAACAATATTTTTTTCATAAACGTCTCCTTAAAAAAAGGCCTCACAACTTTCCCAGTAGTATACCAATTACAGAATGTAATTCTAGGTAACAAAAAAGCGGCCCACGTTATTCATGGACCGCTTTAAGAAAAATAGTTAAACCAGCTGAAATTAAGCCAATTCGGCTGCTTTATTGATAAGATCGTCTACGGTGAGGCCAAACTGCTGGGTGCCGTCTGAATGGCGGAGCGTGACGGTGCCCGCGACCGCCTCTTTTGATCCAATAACGACCATCCACGGAATCTTTTCCTGTTGCGCTTCTTTGATCTTGCCCGAGATTGGATTGGAGGTCTGATCGATCTCCGCACGAATCTTAGCCTTTTTGAGTTTGGCGAGAACTTCCATGGCGTACTGCCGCTCGTTGTCCGTGATGGTCAAGACGCGTGCCTGTACCGGCGCGAGCCAGAAGGGCAGTTTTCCCCGGTAGTGCTCGAGCAGCACGGCGAAAAAGCGTTCAAGTGACCCGTAGATCGCGTGGTGGATGACGACGACCCGCTCCTTCTGCCCGCTCGTAGCGATGTAGGTCAGATCAAAGTTTTCCGGTTGCAAAAAGTCGACCTGGATGGTGCCACACTGCCACTGCCGTCCCATCGAATCTTCAATACCAAACTCGATTTTAGGTCCATAGAAGGCGCCCTCTTTCTCTTTGATGGTGAAGGAGTGGCCCGACTTGGTGAGCGCCTGCTTGAGCGCATCAATCGCCTTGTCCCAGACTGCGGGGTCTCCCATGGCGTTATCTGGCCGCGTTGAGAGGTAGATCTTAATATTCTCAAAGCCGGTCTTTGCAAGCATGATAAAGACCATCTTGAGTACGTTAATAATTTCGCCTTCCATCTGCTCAAAGGTGCACAAGATGTGGGCATCGTCCTGGGTGAACGCCCGTACCCGCAAGAGGCCATGCAGCACCCCGGATAGTTCGCGCCGGTGGACATGTCCAAACTCGGAAATTCGCATTGGCAGCTCGCGATACGAGTGGGGGCGATTTTTGTAGATCAAAAATGCGCCAGGGCAGCTCATCGGTTTGATCGCGAATTCAGTGTTCTCGATCGTCGAAAAGTACATGTTTTCTTTGTAGAAGGTATAGTGCCCAGACCGCTTCCAGAGCTCTGCGCTCAACATGGTTGGCGTCGATACTTCAAGATAGTCATTATCGAGCAGTAACTGGCTCATGAATGCCTTCATCTGGTTGATGACGACCATGCCCTTGGGGTGGAAGAAGGGGAAGCCGGGGCCTTCCGGCTGGAGTGAAAAGAGATCCATCTCTTTACCCAGGCGCCGGTGGTCGTATTTGAGCGCCTCTTCGCGCTGTTTAATAAAAGCTTCAAGCTCTTGTGTGGTCAAGAAGGCCGTGCCCGCGATGCGTTGCAGCGCAGGTTTGGAGTCGTCGCCGCGCCAGTAGGTGCCCGAGAGATTGATCAATTTGAAGTGTGCTACTTTACCCGTCGATGCGACATGATCGCCCTTACAGAGGTCGGTGAACGTTCCCTGCTGAGATATACCAACGGTCTCGTCGGGGATCTGTTCGATCAATTCGAGTTTGAAAGGATTGTGTTTGAAGAGCTCACGAGCCTCTTTCTTGCTGATCATTTTGTGCGTGATTGGCAGGTCCCGTTTTGAGATCTCGTACATCTTTTCTTCTATGCGCGTGAGATCGTCTTCACTCAGATTAGTTTTTGGTAAAAAGTCATAAAAAAAGCCTGTCTCCGTAGCGGGACCGATAGTAAAAAGGGTTTCCGGATAGAGCTCAGAAAGGGCATGCGCAAGCAGGTGCGCAGCAGAGTGCCTTGCCTGTTCCAGTGCGTGTTCCACGATGATTCCTCCCAAAGGGGGTGCTATAGATTGGTTGTGTGCCATAAACGGGGTTTAGTCTACCATGAAAGGCACAAAATGTGGAATCTGGTGCGGTTGGGGGTGTGCTTCAAAGTGTTGCCTAAGAACAATACTTTTTAGAAGTTCTCTCTCCACCGCTCATGTCTCTCGATACATTTTTCCTGCGGAAAAACACTCGAGATGAGCGGGTGGTGTCAACCGCTTTTACCTCTGTGTAACACTTTGAATCAAGCCTGATTTGTCCAAACGACACTCTCCATGCTACACTTGAAGCCATGATATGTTCATTCCAATCGATTAGAGAGATCCCATGAAGGCAGCACCATTTCTTCTGTTTTTGAGAAAAAATCGCATCAACTCATTTACGTTTTTTGTTTTTGTGCCGCTCATGTTTGTGTTGTTTCAGTGGCTCTTTGGTATGGGTATAAAAGCAGCGTGTGCGGGCGCTTTTTCAATCATACTAATGTTTCTGATTAGCAAGTACGGTGCTTTTGAAACGTCCAGCAATAGCGCCGCACCGGTCTCTCTGATTGGGTTGGGGCTTGCATGTATCGTCGGTTACGTGGTGTTTTTATTGCTGTCGCTTGTTGCTGTATCTCCAATGGGTCCTTCTGCCGGTTATTTTTACGCATGTTTTAGCATCTGTTTGTATCACGCGGGTCGCTACGAAGGGATCAATGGCTACTTCCCTTTTGCGAGAGAAATTTCGGCCTATCTGGGTACTCGTCTCCCCGAAAAAAAACGTTAGGGTTTGAGTATGTCGTACGATGACCTCGTGGCCGCCAAGATTGAGATGTCTGGGGTTGCCCAGAAAACAGGTAAGATGGTAGACTGCCAATCGTGATGTTTTGGTTAAACTTGTTAGGAGATATTATGCAAAAGTTTTCGTTTTTGACGTATCTACGGCAGAATGCCGATGTTATTATTGCGCAGGTGCTCCGGTGGTCTGCCATGGTTTTTGGCCTCTGGCTCGCGGGCATCTCTGAGCTGATCTTTGTGGCCGCTTCGGTCATTGTCTGGGATATCCTGTTCCAGTACGGGCAGGCACAAGCAAAGCATACCCAAGAGCCACGGGCGCTCACTCTCCGGCAGTTTTTCAACGAAGAGCTGACGGGCGTGAGTCTTGCGGTGGTATTGACCGGTCTGTTTCTCTCTATTTTCTGCATGCTCGGCAAGTTTCCTTGGGCCGTCCTGCAGGGCTTTGTGGTCGTGCTACTTGGCCTAATCTGCTACTACCATGGGCGCTTTTCCGGGATCAATAAAGGGTGGGCATCGGGTCTCTTTGCAAAGATTGCGGATCTTTTGCATCTATCGAACCGGAATAAGTCAGAGTCGCCTAAGTAGGATTTTTTAGACAAGGTCTACCAATTTCCCGTACTCCGCTAGTTCGCGTAGGTCAATGGCAAAATAGCCTGCAAAGCCTAAATCTCCAAAAGTTGGCTCGAAGAGCCAGCTGTAGGTAGCCATGTTTTTCGAGTCTATTGTTAGCCAGATATTGTTCCAGTTTTCTGGGTCTTCGATGGACATGGATGAGTTATCTTCCTTCATTTCCACAATGCCGCGATGCTTCATCAGAAAGGTGTAATATTCTTTTGTTTTTCTGAGTAGACCTAATTTTTTTTGTAGGGAATAGCTATGCAGATAGGGAAAGAATTGTTCGTTGTTCTTGATTTTGTTTTTTAGTTCGTTTATTTTTTGGTTGTCTATTGCAAATCGGCCGTTCACCTTGTCTATTTCGAGGTATTTTTCTGCCAAGACGTCCTGACCAAGTTTGTTAAGAATGTTCGAGATATCTGTGTTTTCATCGGATTCTTGCGCTTCTTTTACCTGCTTATTAAGGAGCCCCAAAGTCCAATTGGCAGTGTCATCTATATCTTGTATTTGGCGTGTTTTTTCTCTCTCAACATAGTCCTCGAAAGCCGCGTCTACCACCTTCGGGTTGTTAGCGTCGTAATAGTTTTTGCCAAAGAGCTTTTCGGCATTAGATTGACTTCCAATAAAGAGTTTTTTAAGGCTACTCTTAATTAGTATTACTGCCATATCGACCAGTGGCGAATTGATCATAAAACGGCGCTTTGGATTTTCCATAAGCATAACTTTAGCGGCGAATGAGTGTAGTGGGAGCGAAATTCCACGGGCAGGTTTTTGTGGGATGCTCTCCACTGTCATAGAAATTCCCATATGTGATGTTACAAGCGCCTCTTGCGACGAAACAATAGACATGTACATTTTTATGTGATTCTTGTCTACCTTATGCGGTTGTGGATTTGCATGAGACGTCACGTAGGCAACCCATGTTTCAGGGTGATTTTCGCTCAAGACCTGTTCAAAATATCGGGCGCCAAAGTTTTTCTTTGTTTCTGACTTTAAAAAGTTCATGATTTCTGTTTCGTTTTCAACTTGCGATTGAGCATACTTTTGCCAATATTTTTGTTGTTTGCTTTCTTGCTCAATGCGCTCCATAACGCACCAGAGGCCATCCTTGTAATTCTCGTGTTTTATCTTGCCACGATAGAAACCATCGCCTATTTTTTCGATATTTTTTTCGAACACGAATTGCTCGGAAAAAAGAATAGACGGCAAAAATACGGCCGTCAAAAATGCGAAAAAGAGGAGAAGAATATTTTTCCCCATGATACCCCCACTTTTTAAAATATCTCTACCGTGTTTCCGGTGGTTACAAAAAAGTATATACAGTCATCGGGGCATGAAACAACAATTTTACGCAAAATCTGTTTTGAACAGCTGTTGCGCATTTTTCGTTGTTTTTTCACCGACCTCTTCGTAGGTGCAGCCGAGAAATTCAGCTAAAAATCGCGCGACGGTTGCGACATGTTCTGGCGTATTTACCGTACCCCGGAACTTTTGTGGTGGCAAAAATGGTGCATCGGTTTCGAGCACAATATGTTCAAGCCCGACCGAGCGGACCACGTTACGCAACATGTCGTTTTTGGGATAGGTGACGGCTCCGCCAACGCCGATCAGAAAGCCTCGGTCAACGACTTGGTGAGCGGCCGTAACATCTTCAGAGAAACAGTGAAATATGCCCGTGGGCGAATTTTTTTTATACTCGTCGACTATCGAGAGCGTTGCATCAAACGCGTTGCGTGTGTGAATAATTAGGGGTAGATTTTTGCGAAGCGCAAGTTCGATCTCTGCACGAAAGAGTGCCTGTTGCTGTTCGACAATAAAGCCGGGATGGTAGAAGTCGAGGCCACATTCGCCGATGCCGATAATTTTTTTGTGCTGTTTATATTCCAGTAATTTTTCGATAGCTACCATGTCTTGCTGCCAGGAATCGGTTAGATCACAGGGGTGCATGCCGATAGTCCCGAACACGCCTGACAGGTGAAGATAGTTCGTTACAAGTTGGGTGCTTGTTGCGAGAGTGGTGCCAACTGTTATCATCGCAACAATTCCCGCATCGTGCGCGTTTTGCACTATTTTATTTACGATCTGTGTATCTGATTTATTTTGCGCTGAATTGGCGATCTTTTCTGAAATAATATCGAGGTGACAGTGTGTATCGATAAGCATCGCAAACTCCGAATAAAAGGGAATTTTGAACAAATTTATTTGACAAAGATGTTGTTCCGACTAGTATATTTTACAAGTCATGTTGCAAAGTGCAAACGTGATTTGATGAGCAGTGCATTTTTGACACCATATATGTAAACACGAGGAGTACACATGAATAAATCTGAGTTGATCGAATCGCTCAGTGCTGAGACAGGTTTCAGCAAGCGTGACGTTGGCATCGTTCTCAAGGCATTGAGTGATAACGTTACTCGCACTCTTAAGAAGGGCGGTAAAGTGCAGTGGTCCGGTTTTGGGACTTTCTCACTTTCACGTCGTGGTGCGCGGAACGGTATCAACCCTCAAACCAAAGAGGTAATTCGTCTTCCACAGGTATATGTACCGAAGTTCAAACCAGGTAAAAACCTTAAGGAGACAGTCAACAAGAGCATGGTGTAAACCACGTACTCTTGTAGTACGAAAACCAAAAGCTTTCTCCCTAAAAGCCGCTTCGGCGGCTTTTTGCTTTTTTATAGCGGTGTTCTACACTTAACATCTGAGACACGTCAAGGTAGATGTTGTGCGTGTGTATAGATTGTGTATTCTAGGTAGCGACGAAATAGTGTGGTGCCGATAGAAAAATTGGCTTTTATAAATCCGCACACCCTGAGCCTGTCCCTTCGACAGGCTCAGGGTGTGCGGAGATTTGGATATCACTTTTTGTTGCTATTTAACTTGTACACATCGTATGTTTTGTAAGGACACTAGAAAATGATTGATTTAGCACTTCTTCGTGCCGAGCCCGAGAGAATTTCGGCGCTCATTTTAAAAAAGGATCCTACATTTGCGGTAAAGCGGCTCATGGAGCTTGATGAGCAGGTGCGCGCACTGCGCCACTCGCTCGAAGAGTTGCGTGCAGAAAAAAATGAGTGTGCGCGTCAGGCACAGGGTGGATTGACACCAGCATTGCGTGAGCGTTCTGTTGCGCTTAGTGAACGGATCAGTGAGCAAGAAGCGGCATCATTGGCTGCAGAGGCAGAATTTAAAGATCTCTATTTGCGTTGTCCAAACCTGCTGAGCGACGATGTGCAATCTGGTGGCAAAGAGGCAAATCTTACCGTCCGGACCTTTGGCAAGCAGCCGGAGTTTGGTTACCCAATCAAGACGCACGTGGAGTTGGGCAAGAGTTTGGGTTGGCTCGATTTTGAAGCGGCTGCTGCCATGACGGCATCAAACTTTGCACTCTATCGTGATCGTGCCGTTCTGCTCCAGTACGCCCTCTCTATGTTTATGCTTAATACTGCGCGTGAGCATGGTTTTTCGCCGGTCTTACCCCCATTTTTGATTAACGAAAAGGCCCTTGAGGGTGCCAGTAACTTTCCCCGTTTTCGTGAAGAGGTTTTTGCAGTTGAGAAAGATGGACTCTATCTGACCCCAACGGCAGAGGTTAATCTTGCCAATCTCTATCGGGATCACATCTTTGGACTTGAAGAATTGCCTGTGCGTTTGACGGCCCTGACCAGCTGTTTTCGGCGCGAAGCAGGTGGTTATGGTGCGTCTGAGCGTGGTCTGATTAGGATCCATCAGTTTGATAAGGTTGAACTCTTTACGCTCTGTCTGCCCGAAAAATCGCCGCAGGAGCAGGAGCGGATGCTTGCGTGTGCCGAGTCTATCTTACAGAAGCTTGGACTCCACTACCGCGTCTCTCTTTTGGCGGCGCAGGACTGCTCTTTTGCATCATCAAAGACCTATGATATTGAGGTCTGGATGCCGGGACAGAAAGAGTACAAAGAGGTCTCTTCGATCAGTAACTGTACCGATTTTCAGGCACGTCGTTGTGCTATGCGGTATCGGCCGGGAGCAAATGAGAAAACACGGTTCATCCACACGTTGAATGGATCATCGCTCGCATTACCACGGCTTGTGGTCGCGTTGCTTGAGACAGGGCAGCAGGGGGATGGGACGGTCGTGTTTCCTGAGGCATTAAAGTCAGTTGTTATTGGTGTGTGATAAAATTTATGGCGATGTTGTATGAATTGCGGCGCCAGCTAAAAGGCGCCATGTTGTATACGCGTCGGCCGCTTGCCGGGGCGCGTGCGGGACAGTTCCGGGTGCGCGCTCGTGGCTCGGGCAGTGATCTTGACCAGTTACGTGACTACCAGCCGGGCGACGATGTTCGGTTTATCGACTGGAAGAGCTCAGCCCGCGTCCAGCGGGTTGTGGTACGCGATTATCGTGATGAGCGGAGTCGGACAGTGCATCTGGTCTGCGATACGTCCCGCTCAATGGATTTTGGTATTGGCGCCCGACGGGTGTGCGATTGCGCGACGGAGCTTGCTACAGGGATTGCCGTTCTGTGCGAAAACGCCGGCGATGCGTGCGGACTATTTTTAGCCGGAAATAAGCTCTGCGAGAGGATGTCTCCGGCTATAGGTACACAGCAGACAGCTCGGATAGCAGCTGCACTAATGTCCTCATCGCATGGTGTTGAACAGTCTCATGCGGGAAAACCGAGCGGGCTTGGTGCATGGTGCGCAGAGCTTGGCAGGCAGAACTTGCGGTCGTCGATACTCTTTGTGATATCAGATTTTGTTGAGGACCGCGATGAGCAGCTCATGAATTTTGCCAAGCCACTCACACAACATCATGTGCTTGTTGCAGTGCGCGTGCGCGATGCGAGCGAACGGCACCCACAACTGGTTGGGCGCAGGTGGCTGTTGCGCGATAGTGAGACCACATGCGACGTGCGGCTAGAGACGATGCGCGACTGTATGGGCGCTGCAGCCTGTCTTGATGCGTGGCGGCGCGAACAGGAGAGCGAGTTGCGTCGTCTGGGCTTGCTACTTTTTGACTGTTTTACTGATGTGGCGATCGGCGAGCAGCTCGGTGCTGGGTTGAGGCGGTGTGGGCTCTGGGCAGGACGAAAATAGGTTGGGGGAATTTATTTATGCAGGCACCAGAACTAAATTTTGATGATATTTACGATGTCTGGCTAGCACCGTGGTGGCAGCGGCCAGAAGTTTTACTACTGGTCTTTTTTGTCGCAATTCTGTTATTTGTGGTATCCTATTTCTTGTGGCACTTTCTGAAAAAACGGACTAAAGAGCAGTGTCCCTACGAAAGACTTCGCAAGGGACTTACTCAGGTGCTCGAAGAGCTACGGGAAAATGGACATCTTTTAGGACGTGAGGGGGCAGTTCAGTTAGGGGCGCTACTCCGTGAATTTGTGACGAATGTGGCGAAGGTTAATGCACACTCATGTACCGAGGTGGAATTTTCCTGCCTGGTTGATCAGTGTGCGCTCGATGGTGAGATTAAGCGATTGATTAAAAAGGTATCTGAATTGTCGACTCAGCCAAAGTTTTCTCCAAAGTGCGAAGGTGGTTTTGGTGATTGCGGCATGGATGTCGAGCTGCTGATTGAGCGATTGCTCTTCTTGTCCGTGCAAATGAAGCAAAAAAAGTGACCATTTGGTGCTTGACACGTCTGGTATACTATATAATGCCAGTAGCTTCATTTGTGCGTCGTGTGTAGTAGGTCGGCCTTAACTTTTTGTATTAATGGATAAATTTCAAGAAAAGATGTTGGGGGATTTTTTTTATGTGTTTGTTTGGATTGAAAGATTAAAAAGCGGCTCGTGTAGCCATAAATGGTTAATGTGTAAATAGGTTTAAAACGAAGGGATGACATGGCTAAGCATGTGGGCGTAAAGTTGCCGGACGATCTTTTTGCGGCTCTCCAGACGGGGGCTGTGGCAGTTCTTGCGACATTTTCTGAAAAATCGATGCCACACACAACCCCGGTAAATACGTTGTATCCAAAGGGTCGTGAGAGCATCTTGTTGTCTATTCATAAGGATCACACGGGTTACCATAATATGGTGTGGCAGAAAAAGGTTATGCTCTGCTTTCTTGATGCGCAAAATGTAGCGTATAGTGTTTTGGGTCGTGCGGGTGTTGTCCGTGCACCTTCGTTGGTCCATCCATTGATGAATATTGTTCGTATTGATATTATCGACATCAAATGCGATCGCTCGGTTCTTTGCCGCGTTGATGCAGGCGTAAAATGGAGCTATGTGTCACCTGAGGCTGAAGAGCTTACGGTTGCATTAGTTGATGAACTAAAGGAACTGGCAAAAACATTGTAAGGCTTACCATGAGATATATCGTCGGACTGGGGCTAATTTTAACGGTCTTTTCGGGGTGCATCTATTGTGCTGATGATGGGACTGAGCCCAAATTAAAGGCAAGCGATGCGCCGCCAGCTGCGGTGCCGGCAACCTGGGAAGAGGTGACCGAGCAACAAGCACGTCCTGGGGTGAATGAGAACCGTGGAAACTGGTTTTTTAAATCCCAAATTCTCAAAAAGGCCATTAACCCGGTCAAAGAGGTGCAACGTGTTGTTAAGGATGTGGTCCCGTTTCAGAAAGTTTTTGAGGATAGACATAAAGCTTTTAAAGATGATCTGACCGCATTTTATCAGGACTATGATTTTAAGGACGCTGATGTGGCGTCACAGCTTGCCGGGATTGCCGAAGAGATAAAGCGTAATGAGCAGCTTGCGCAGCAGCCGGCACCACAAGTAGCACCGCGCATCGATCCGAGCACCGGAAAACGGATTGTGTTGCCACCCCAACCTCCGATGCCTCGTCCAGCTGAGGAAATTCAGCGACTTAAGGGCAGTCAGGCTGATATCGAAAAACTTGCACAGAAGATGGTGCGGCTTCGCAAAATGGAAGCGGCGGCAGAGGAGGGTATGAAGCTGCTGGTTCCATCTATTGAAAGGGCGCGCGAGAGCGAAAAGCAGGCATGGCGCGACTACGAAAAGATTGCTGATACATTGAGCGACGTCATAGCAGAAGATATGTACCGGTCGATCGAAGCGGCGCTTGCCAATGCAAATAGCATAAAGCAGTACTGCGCCGAAACGTTCGATATGTTTTTCAGCGGTCTTGTTAAAGATGTAAGTGCCCTCGAGCAGGAGATAAAGACAGATATTGATGCACTCCGTTCTCGTGGTTATGCGTTTGGCAAAAAGGCCACTGAACAGCTCGCCGCAGAGCGGGCGGCTGCTGAAGCGGAGCGTCTTAAAAAACTGCAAGCGGTCAAAAAGCCTGAGCCAGTCCCTGTTGGCTGGTGGGGGACGTTTGTTGGATATCTTTCTACAGCATGGCGTGCGGTGGTAGATGCGTTTAAATCGGTTGTGAAAGCGATAAGCGGCCTGTTTGGCGGTTAAACGGCGTTAAGAAACTGTTAAAAAAAATTTGCTAAGTCTGGCTCGTTTTGATACAGTATGAACGTGTTCTTAGACAAGTGCGGAAGTGGTGAAACTGGTAGACACGCAGCTTTGAGGGGGCTGTGGGAGTAATCCCGTGGGGGTTCGAGTCCCTTCTTCCGCACCAGAAATCTGGTAGCTGTCTTTGAAAAAGGTCGTGCTGCGTAACGCGGCGGAGAGTACAATTAAATTTGTTTTTTAGTTTCTAGAGGGACGTGCATCATGACAGACTCATTGCGCCGTATATCCTTGAGCCGAATTTTTCTTTCTCGTTTTTCTGTGTGGCTCATTCTTGCGCTTATCGGCGGATATTTTATCTACAATGTAAATAGTTATATTAAGTTTGGCATCGACCTTGTTGGTGGTACCTATATTACGCTTGAGGTCCAGCTTGATAAAGCGCATGAGGCCGAACTTGTTGAGCACGCGCAGGAGGCGTCTGATCTCTTGAAAAAGGCGGGCAAAACGCTGCCTAAATCAATTGATGCTGACGGAAAAGCGGGGATCGTGACGCTCGTATTTGCTGAAGCGAAAGATGCGTCAACGGCTGTTGAGGCGTTGCGAGGCAATATATCGGCAGTCCAGATCGAGCAGTCAGAAAATAAGGTTATCTTGCGTCTTTCGGCGGAACAGCTGCGGCGTATCGATCGTGATGCTGTTGAGAGCAACATCAATGTGCTCAACGCTCGTATGAATCAGTTTGGGGTGAGCGAAATTTTGATTGCGCGTCGCGGTGAAAATCGTATTGTTGTCGAGCTGCCTAATGTGCACAACTTTCAGCAAGCAAAGTCTATGATTGGACAATCGGCCCTGCTCGAATTCAAGCTCGTTGAAGATGTTGCGGATAGTGAACAGCGGCTTTTAGAGCGATATGGTGGCGAGTTGCCAGAAGGCACGATGGTGGTGCCGGGTAAAGTCAGCATGCAGCGTGAAGGGCGCGAGTATTACCTCTTGCCAAAATATACCGACATTACCGGTAAACTGCTTAAGACCGCCTATTCGGCGATTGGTGGCGACACCGGTGTTGAGCCAGTCGTTGCGTTCGAATTCAAAAAAGAGGGCGCTGATAAATTTTATGAATTGACGGGCAATAACATGGGCCGACGGCTCGCTGTTGTTGTTGGGGGTATCGTGATCAGCGCGCCTGAGATCCAGGCGGCGATCGGTGCATCCGGAACAATCCGGGGCCATTTTAATGGTTCCGAAACACAAGATCTTGCTATGATGCTCCGCTCTGGTGCGTATATAGCCCCCGTAACGTTTGAAGAAGAGCGACACATGGAAGCGTCGCTGGGTAAAGATTCGATCCACAAAGGCGTTGTGGCCTGTCTGGTTGGACTTGTTCTTCTCTTATTCTTTAGCATCTTGGTCTACAAAATGGCTGGCCTCTTGGCGTTTATCGTCCTGCTCTTTAACTTGTGTCTTGTTCTGATTCTGCTTTCGCTGCTCGGTGCAACGTTAACACTGCCCGGTATCGCCGGCATGGTGCTTTCGATCGGTATGGCGATCGATGCGTCTGTTCTAATTTATGAACGTATACGTGAGGAACTTGCTGCGGGGACATCTATGCGCAAGGCTATTGATGCAGGCTTTTCAGGATCTATGGCCGTTATTTTGGACTCCAATATCACCGCGTTGATTGCGGCGTTTGTGCTCTATAAATTTGGTACTGGTCCTATCCAAGGATTTGCGGCGACGCAGATTGTTGGTGTAGTTGCAACTCTGATCACGGGGCTCTGGCTATTAAAGTCTATGCTCACCTATATGACCGATGTTTTGGGGATTACTAAGATCAAAATCTAGGGTATACTTAGATATAGTTTTGACAGGTTTTCGTGGCGACGTAGCTCAGCTGGTTAGAGCGGCAGAATCATAATCTGTAGGTCCGGGGTTCGAGTCCCTGC
>CAZWYO010000032.1:0-5550 GCA_964638315.1 uncultured Candidatus Babeliaceae bacterium
CCGAGTGTTTTTTCGTAGGGACTTGTCCCGTAGAAAAAATGTATCGAGGGACATGTGCGGTGGTAAATAATACCATTTCGGAAAAACAATTCATAAAACTAACAATCATTCAGCGAATATGCCTACACCAACCGCTCATCCCGAGTGTTTTTTCGTAGGGGCTTTTCCCGTAGAGAAAATGTATCGAAGGACATGAGAGGAAGCTCTGAAAACCGCTTATTTACCACCACCCATTTCCCTCGATACATTTTCTCGACATGTACCATGCCTCGAAAACACCCCAGCCGTCGCCAAGGCTATGGCGGGCTCTAGTCGGGATGAGCGGTGGAGAGAGACAACTGATGTTTACGACTATTTCAAGCTTTGTTTTTCAGATTTGGTATAAGTTGTTGTCGAGAGTCCCACTCATGTCCCTCGATACATTTTTCCTGCGGGACAAGCCCCTACGGAAAAACACTCGGGATGAGCGGGGGGGTAATTCGTTCACATAGAAACTGTTTTTCTTAAGTTGCCAAGTCGGACAGACTGTGGAGACGGACTTTCTCGCGCCGCTCATCCCGAGTGTTTTTGAAGCATGGTACATGCTGAGAAAATGTATCGAGGGACATGAGCGAGCCCCCTCCCAACAATTTGCTCCAACAATCTACTACAGAAATCTATTGCACTTTCATCCAGAACATGTTAGATCTTGCTGTAACGAGTCTATGATCTTTGATATGAGAGTGAATGGATAAGCGCGTTAACACGCACTTTCTATTTACAGCGGCATGACGTTAGACTCGGGCCGCTTGGAGAAGCGCGGAAAGTTATATCGAAAAGTCTTGTTTTTTTGTGACAGGATTTTTTAATCTGTTTTCGTACGTAGGTAAGATGGTATGGAGGAAGAACATAAAAAAGTTCTAACGTAAAGAGAGGGAGATCGTGGTAGGAGTTAGGGTAAGTTGTGTATCGTCTCAAAAAAAAGGAGCGAGTATGAAAGACATTAAGAGTCTACTTCTTGTAACAATTATGCTGCTAGGCGCTAGCGTAATCTATGCTAGCGGTAGCGATTGTTGCTGTGGCACAGGTACAAGCAGCTGCTGCAACACCTGTTGCACAAGCGATTGTGACTGTTGCGACAACTATTGTGGTTGCATCGGTGGTAAATATACCAATAAAACATTCTTCGCGGATTATATTAATTTCTTCCAATCAGGCTCGTACATGCATGCTGCGCTCTTCCCAAATTGCAGGATGTGGAAGCGCACAACAGAAGATGGTGATTGTGGATGGGGCGGAGCGTTCCAGATCGTACCTTTCGGTGGTAGAACCACAAGTGATGGTGGCAAAGATCTCGGCCGCTGGTTCGGTTTGAACCACAGCGCATCGTTGATTGCGGTTGAAGAAGTCGGTACTAATGCACATGCTGCAAACGCTATGGTAACAACGGGTGCGGCGCTCGATGTGCGTCACTTCAACATCCAGACGGTTGACGGCACTTTCCAAAGCACCGTTACCTTCTGTCCAAAACAGACATTCGCTGGCGTCGGCTTAGACTGGAAGCAGACCCTCTGGAGAAATACGGACGAAACAACACGCTGGTGGGCAGAGCTCTCGGGCCCTGTTCTTCACGTGAAGAACTCGATGCGTATGACTGAAGATGTCACCACAACGGGTGGTGGCGCAGTCGATGCAACGGGTCTTGATGAAGCTGCTCGCGTCGGTACGATGACCGCTGCATTTGCGCAATCAAATTGGAAGTATGGCAAGATCGTTGCCTGCGGTGGGTCCTGCTGTGGCACAACAACCACGACAACAACAACCAGCACGTGCGGCTGTGGCTGCGACTGCAAATGCGAGTGTGGCTGTGACATGGAAAGAACCGCACTTGCGTTCCTCGAACTCAAATTCGGTTATAACGAAGTCATAACTGACTGTTGTATGCTCGGTTCATACCTCGGCGTTGTCTTCCCAACCGGTAAAGAAGCATGCCCAGGCTTTGTCTTCTCACCAATGGTTGGTGGCAAACACTGGGGAATCATGTGGGGCAGTGAAATTGGATTCACCATGTGGACCAATGATGATTCTGCAATCCGCGCACGCTTCTCGGTTGATGGCCGTTACCTCTTCAAACATAACGAAACACGTTCGTTTGACTTGGTAGGCAAGCCTTGGAGCCGTTACATGGAAATGTACGAAAACCAAGCGGCTGCAGTTGCAGCTTATACAGCGCAAGCTTCAGCTACAGGAACATCAGGTATCAACATTATGACCCGCTGCGTAGACGTTACACCTCGTGGCCAACTCAACATGAACACCGGCATTATTTATGATGGCAAATGCTTCAAGGCAGAAATTGGTCACACCTGGTATGGACGTCAAGCTGAAAAGATCTGTCCAAATTGGGAAACCGATACCACCTTGCTTCCAGTGCTCAAAGGGTACAATGGTACAGGTATAGTTGCAAAAGCACGTACTATCCGTGATCGTTTCACCGGCAGCACAGTAACTGTTGGTACAGGTCCAGACTTGAATAACGCTGCGCTTCTATATTCAGACACCACGCTAACGGCTTATAATGCCTACAAGATTGCCAAGTGCGATGTTGACTGGAACTCGGCGGCTCACGAAGCAGTGTTAGCTCACAGCGTCTATGGAACACTCGGCTATGATTGGGGCGAAGCATGCTATCCAACAATCGTAACTGTTGGTGGTGCATTCGACTGGAATGAAAGCAACACCGCAATGCGTCGTTGGACAGTATTCGGTAAGCTCGGCGTATCGTTCTAATTGTTAGGAAATATTGATATGAAATTGACTAAAGTTTTAGTCGGTTTGCTCGCCATCTCACTCTGTGGGGTGGCGGCAGCCGCAGTCAAAAAGGGCATGGCTCCTGAGGATTTGCGCGCAGGCTTCATAAAGGCAGTAAAAGGCGAAAAAACTACTGAGGCGACTGAATTTATCAATGCTCTCAAGGCTCGTGGAGACTGGGATTATTACTATCGGACAATGATAAAAGCCGACCTCAAGGAAATGGCTAATGGTACGGCTTTGATTGAGAAGTATATCGGGAAGGTTGAGGCGAAGAAAATCGAGCCAGTAAAAGACTTGACGAAGCCGGGCGAGGACACGACGAAGCCGCCGGTGACGGGCGCATGGCCAACAGATAAATGGGGATCTGCACCTGATTTGACAAGTGATGAAGCAATCGATAAGGCTTGTGGTGATGATGGAGCATTTGGTAAAGTATTTGTACAAAAAGCGTCCATGACGCAGGCGGATAAAGATCTTTACAATAGCTGGATTGAAAAGGCGTATGCAGCAGCGAAAAGCGATGTTGTCAAGCAAGGTATGGATTTCCTAAAGATAAAATAGTCAAAGAAAGGTACATAAGATGACAAACAAATTTTTCTATGTGTGTGGCACCCTGCTGATGGTATTAATTGTAAGCAACGTCCATGGGCTTACCGTTGATGCTTATGCAAGGGCTATGATTAAAGATTTGAAGGGTTCAGATGCTGCTAAGTTCAAAGACGCAGCAGCGAGTCTTTATGATAAAGCGGGCAATATTGTTAAAGGTCTCTACAAAGACGATCAAGAAATAAAGACACTCTATGGTGGAGAACCCAAAGCCCCAACCGGCGCCGTGGTGAACTTAGCTTGGGAAAGCAATAAAAACGTGAAAACAGCACTTGAAGTACCTACCCTAAAGGATGAAGATAAGCTTAAGATAAAATTTGACAGTCTTTTCGGTACCGGTTCGGACAACTTTGGTAAACAGGTTTTGGATAAGATGGGCAAGGATAATGCTAAAAAAGCGCTTGATGACGCGAAAGCAAAAATTGGCTAAATAGGGGCGTTTCGTTTTACATTTGATTTACATCTGGGCTCGGCAGCAATGCTGGGCCCAGCCTGTTTTGATCCCCTTCTAAAACTACCCCCCCAGGGAGTCAAATTTCTCTCAACTTCCCCCTCTTTTTCTTCCCCTGCCAACCCCTACCCCCCCAAAAAAACCCCAAATTCTTACATTTTGCCCCCAATAACCAATTTAGTGCCAAAGTCCCCATTTGGAGCGGGTTTAAGGGGGGTATTTTTTCTATAAATTTACATAAATAATGCCTATTTAGTAAAAACTTTTCAGAAAAGCTTGACAAAGTATTCCTATCATGTAAATTAAGATATGTAAGCTTAAGTTTAAGACATTCTGATTAACTAGAAAAAATTCAGAGTGAATGATTTAAGCATTACGGTTATATATTAATTGTTTTAATGGAGGTATTATATATGAAATCTTTTAACAAAATGATAGCTATGTTGCTTTTGACGGTTGTTTCATTTGGCGCAAATGCGCAGATCGATAAGCTTGATACAGGAGCATTTTTGGCTTTAGAAGAAACAAAGCAGATTACGCAAATCGAAACGCTTCTTACTCAGATAAAGAGCGATGAAATATACAAAAGTAACGTTTCTCTTGGTTTGGAAGTTGCAACCGGTATTGACCATGTCAAGTTCTACGATATGGCAATTGCTGCTAATCTTGAGCACGGTAACAATACAAATGCCAAAATCGTCTTAGCTGTTCTTAAAGCGAACCTTTCAGCTGGCTTCATGGCCGCTGCGAAGAATGGCATCTCGTCAGTCGTCACCGCTCCGTTCAGCTTAGCATACAATCACCCATACATAACAACAGTAACAAGTTTGCTTTTTGGTGGTGTTGAGTTGTTCAGAGGCCTCAAGGGTGGCAAGGGTAACACCTTGACAGCCAAGGGCTTCAATAGTCTTGCGAACGTCTATGGCGCGATCCAAGAAAAAGTGACCGGTGCTAAGGCTAAGGCTGCTGCTGCCGCCGCGCTTGAACTTAAGAAGATCGAAGATGCTAAGTTCAGCAACAAATTCAAAAAAGGTATGTTGGCTGTTAAGCCTTATGCCAAAGAAGCTGGTAAGCTTCTTTTGAACGTTGGCGTGAACTATCTTGGCAGTAAGGCTTTGAATGCATGTGGCGTTGACCAAAAGTTTAACGCATTTGGTTCGTTTATGCTCAATGTTGGCAGTGATCTTTATAAAAAGACTTACAACAAAGCTACTGGGTTGAACCAGTTTGGACAGGCTAAGGCTCCTGATTTTGAAGCAACTGAAAAAGCGTTGGTAAACACCGCAGAAAAATATGCTGCTTTGCAACAAGATACTTTTGGTGCTATCGAAGATCATAAAAACGCGAATCCGGTCTTGACTTTTGCAAGCTGACTGGAACCGATGGTACAAGATGTTGATGCGACACGTGTGCCGGAAGATTTTGGCCCAATAAGTTACTCAGTAGAACCTACAGAGTTTGGTTGGTACAAGATCATTCGTAAAGACGGTGTAAGTGCATAACATCTGATATCAGAAACAGTCAACATAGCGTTTATGCTTAAAAAACCCGGGGGTTTCCGCGAAAGTGGAGGCCTCCGGGTTTTTTGTTTTGTGTGCATATTCCCTACTTCGCCATACTTCGCTAAAGCTACGTATGGCAGGCTCATACTTCGCTAAAGCTACGTATGGCAGGCTCATACTTCGCTAAAGCTACGTATG
>CAZWYO010000032.1:5650-14954 GCA_964638315.1 uncultured Candidatus Babeliaceae bacterium
GCAGGCTCATACTTCGCTAAAGCGGAGTTTATCCTGCGTTAGTCCGGCGAAGCCTTTGGCGTAGACTGGGAGCCAGTCGAAGGGTATGGCAGGCTCAAGGCTACGGAGGGCAGGCGCGGGATGAGCGGCGTTTATGGGATTTTCCGTTTCATTGAAACACGCGTGCTGGCTTAATAAATTGAAATACAAGTTGTTAAATAACCGCTCGCCCTGAGGGATCCGGAGGGTCATCGACCCGCAGGATCGTCTCGAAGGGTCCCTGCGAGCGGGATAACCAAAAATTTTCATTTTTTTGGTTTACACTTTTTTATAGAGCGTTTTGAAAGTAATTGTAGCACATCCCACTTACGTTGGATGAGAGCCTCTTTTTTAGCGCGCGACCACTTTTTTATTTTTTGTTCGGCAAGAAATGCCTCATCACGAGTTAGAAATGGTTCCTCAAACGCTCGTTCTACAGGAAGCCTCTTGGATGTATATCCACCAAATGTACCTGCCTGATGCTCAGAAAATCTTTTTTCGAAATTATCAGTATGACCCGTATACAATGAGCCATCAGCGCAGCGTAAAATATAACAATAAAAATATTCCACTCGAGACGATCCTGCGGGTCGATGACCCTCCGGATCCCTCAGGGCGAGCGGATTTTGGCACATACTGACTGCATAACCCCTGCGACAGTCCGGCG
Source organism: uncultured Candidatus Babeliaceae bacterium (assembly GCA_964638315.1). Taxonomy (GTDB): domain Bacteria; phylum Babelota; class Babeliae; order Babelales; family Babelaceae; genus CAZWYO01. The sequence continues at coordinate 6,336 of CAZWYO010000032.1, forward strand.
TAGCCGGAGGCGTAGACAGTGCGAAGTAGGGCACTCGGGATGAGCGGTGGTACAGGTTCTTATTGCGTAGGCCTACCGCCTTTTGAGCTTCCGCCGCTCAGCCCGCGACAACTTCTCCTCAGCCGCATCAGTCGTATCAGCCGCCCCAGCCATCTGCAGCTGCTCAAGCTCACGTATCCGACGTGCCTCGATCGCCGCACGGTTAAAGTGCTCAATATCGAGGTGGAAGATGTGGTGGACGATTTCGGCCCTGATGGTGCGCATCATGTCTTCAAAGAGTGTGAAGGCCTCTTTTTTGTATTCGATCAGAGGGTTTTTATTGCCCCAGCTACGCAGCCCAATGCCCTCACGTAAGCTGTCGAGGTTGAGCATGTGCTGTTTCCATGCCTGGTCAACAGATTCAAGCATGAGCCATTTTTGAGCGTCTTTCATGAGTTTTTCGCGAACCGCCCGATCTTCGAGCGAGCCGTTGCCCTGTACCGCTTTGAGGTAGAGTGCGTAGCGCATGAGCAGGAAGTCTATCAGGTCTTTGGTGAAGGCCTCACGGTCGACTAGGTTGAATTTTTGGGAGAGCAGCTCCTCCGGTTTGATGTTTATCATCTGGGCGATTGAGAGCAGAATGTCGTGGGCCGCGTCTGGCGTGAGCCGCCGGTCAGCAACGTAGAGCGCAATAATGTCGGTAACGCTGCCTGCCATAAGGTCGTGCATGAGGTCAATAATCTCTTCAGACCCCTCCAAAATGCTGCGCCGGTACGAATAGATGACGATCCGCTGTTGATTGAGCACGTCGTCATATTCGAGGGTATTTTTACGCATATCAAAATTACGCTTTTCGACCATGCCCTGAGCCCGTTCAATCGATTTTGACACCCATGGATGCTCGATGACCTCATCTTCTTCCATACCCAAAAAGGTCATCCGTTTTTTGATCGAATCACCGGCAAAAATACGGATAAGCTCGTCCTCGAGCGATATGTAGAACCGTGATTCGCCCGGATCGCCCTGACGGCCGGAGCGTCCGCGTAGCTGGTTGTCGATACGGCGGCTCTCGTGCCGCTCAGTGCCCAAGATGTAGAGACCGCCTGCTGTGCGTGATTCTGGGGTAAGTTTTATGTCCGTACCGCGGCCCGCCATATTGGTCGCAATCGTCACCATGCCCGCCTCACCGGCGTGTTCGATGATTTCTGCCTCGCGCGCGTGCTGTTTTGCATTCAGGACCGAGTGGGGGATGCCGCTGGCGTTCAGGACCGCGCTCAGGTACTCAGAAGTCTCGACGGCCACCGTGCCGATGAGCACCGGCTGGCCCCGTTTGTGTCGCTCTTTAATATCCTGGGCGATGGCCTTGTATTTGCCCTTGGTGCCCAAAAAGACCAGGTCCGGCTTGTCCTGACGGATGACTGGCACGTTGGTTGGGATGCTGACCACCTCGAGTTTGTAGATCTTGTAAAATTCTTCAGCTTCGGTTGCTGCGGTACCGGTCATGCCGGCGAGCTTTTTGTAGAGGCGGAAGTAGTTCTGGAGCGTGATCGACGCGAGCGTCTGGCTCTCGCTCTGGACCGAGACATTCTCTTTTGCTTCGATTGCCTGGTGGAGCCCATCGCTGTAGCGCCGTCCTGCAAGGATGCGGCCGGTGAATTCATCGACGATCAGGACCTGGTCCTCGCGCACGATATATTCGATGTCTTTCCTGAAGAGCGCATGGGCGCGGAGCGCCTGGTTAACATGGTGCAGAATGTTTAAATTTTCAATGGCATAGAGATTTTTGATCTGGAGCGTGTGTTCCACCTTGTCGTGGCCGATCTCCGTCAGATGCACATTCTTATCTTTTTCATCAACCTCAAAGTCGGTGTTTTTGATGAGACCCGCGACAACGCGGTCGATCTCCACGTAGAGCTTGCTGCTGTCGTCTGTTGCACCCGAAATAATTAACGGTGTTCGTGCTTCGTCGATCAGGATCGAGTCGACCTCGTCAACAATGGCGTAGTGCAGTTCCCGCTGGACGTAGTCTTCGAGCCGGAACTTCATGTTGTCGCGCAGGTAGTCAAAGCCGAGCTCGTTATTGGTGGCATACAGGATATCGGCCTGGTAGGCCTCTTTGCGCTCACTGTCCTCAGAACTGTTCTGTATGATCCCGACCGACATGCCAAGTTTTTTATAGATTTCCCCCATCCAGGTCGCCTGGTGGCGTACCAGGTAGTCGTTGACGGTGACGAGATGCGCGCCTCTGCCCGTGAGCGCGTTGAGATAGAGTGGGAGGGTCGCGACCAGGGTCTTGCCTTCACCCGTCTTCATTTCCGCAATCTTGCCCTCATGGAGCGCAACTCCACCGATAAGCTGGACGTCAAAGTGGCGTTGGCCGATGGTCCGTTGTGCGGCCTCCCGGACGACGGCAAAGGCTTCTGGTAAGATATCATCGAGGCTGCGCCCTTGGCTCAGTTGTGCCCTAAATTCGTTGGTTTTTGCGGTCAATTGGGCATCAGAAAGTGCGGCTATTGCCGGTTCTAGAGCATTGATGCGCTCAACGATCGGCTGAATTCTTTTTAGTTCCCGCTCATTCTGGGTCCCAAAGACTCGTGCAATTAATCGTGCAATCATGCTCTATCCTTACAGTTTATTTGTGGTATAAAGTATCTAATAAGAACTCAGTACAACGGGTCCTCAGATGTAAATGTTATCTAGTTGTATGAGAGCTTGTTTTTATGCGTCAACTACATCTAGAATAACATTGAGGGATGCGCTTGCGCAAGAAGTGTTTGAAATTGTGGTTTTTTTCTTACTCATAAGGGTCTTTATGTGGCGTTTTTTAGGAAAACAGACGGGTTCAGAACCCAGTTTTGTCGGCCAGTTCAAGAATTTTGTGGCTCCGCACGGGAGCATTATCGATCTGGCCGTATATGCTGCGTTTTACACTGTTGCTTCCGACCTGGTCGACAATATCATTTTGCCGGTTATGGGCTTTTTTTCTGTGGGGGCACAGCTTTCCAAGTTAGCTATAACCCTCAAAGAACCTGTTGCGGGCCCGCATGGCGAGGCCATCCATGATGCGGTGGTCCTGAATATAGGGTCCTTCCTACAGGCTTTTTTAAACTTTATTATCGTGGCACTTATCTTTTTTGCCATAGCCCGCCTCTGTTCAGTCGTCTGCCGGATGACATACCGATTTTTGGGCAAATCATTCAAAACAAATCCTACACACCCAATTACTGGGCTCCCACCCGATATTACTATCCCACATGATGCGTCCAAAATAGACAATAAGATGGACGATAAGACGCAAGAAGAGCTGCTTATCGAAATTCGCGATCTACTCAGGCAATTGAATGCCAAGAGGCGGGTTAGCATCAAATAGTGAGCTATTCGTTTTTTTGTGAGTTGACACGTCAGGGCCCTTTTTGTCTAAAATTAAGTCAAAAATTTATAATTGGATTATTGATCTTGATGTGGCGGATATGTTAGGCTGAAAAATGAGATGGAGAATTTAAGCGTTGTATGTTCAATGTTTTTTCCATTTATTCTTAAATGTAACGTAATTATAACAAGGAGAATATAATGCAAACATATTTTAAAATAGCGCTCTTGAGCCTACTTGTTGGTGCCGGTATTGCTGATGCTTATATAGCTGGTCAGCCACCTAAAAAGTATTATCAATACTCTTATATCCCTGATCCACTCTTGCCAAGCAAATACGAACTGGCAACAAGTGTTGATATAAAACTAGCTAATGCACCAGTTATTGATCTTTATGAGGTGGTTGCGATAGTTGATGAGAATTCTGTGCCAGAGGAGCAGCGCGTTGCAGCGTAGTACTGGTGGGGCCGGCGGGTGGGTTGGCCCCAATTTTTTGTTGCGTTACAGGGGAGCGGTAGAAATTTTCTGTTGCCTGTTCGAAAAATTAAAAAGAGGAGAGAGATATGAAGATACACGTTAAGATGATCATGTTTGGCCTACTTGTTGGCGCCGGTATTGCTGGTGCGGCTGTGTCAGACTATATATATGAAGACATGGGATTGAGATTTGAGCGGGGGCAGCAGCATCGAAGGGATCAGGAGAGAAAGTCTGCTGAAGCAGGCCGGCTCATTGAGTACTTTGGATATAAAATTAGAGACATTAAAAAGAATAGTGGTTCAATAGACGACTATCTTAAAGCGGTAAAGCAGGCTCTAGGAGAGCTTAGTGCGTTATTTAATATGTCTGATGGGTCTGATATATCTAATTATAAATCGAGTGTCTGGCAACTTTACTCAATTTTGAATAATCATGCACAGAATGATGAGTCCCTATCCAGTAATATTGATAAGATTTTGAAGCTGCTTCAAGATGAAGGAAAATTTGAACCTCTTCTAAAATTTGAGAAGGATATAGTGCTTGGGCCGACACTCGAATCAAAGTATAAAAATGATGCCAAAACAAACTCTTTGATTGATAAATTCTCTAAAATTATTCGGAGTGCGGTGTCCCACAACGAGCTTTTAGTCCAGGCAAAACAGATCATTGATGAGGCTAAACAACAGTTGGATGACTGGGAAAAGTTTATGTATTTCACCAAAGAGGCGCGTCAGACGTTGTATGCTCTGGAAAAAGAATTGAAAAATAAATTTCACGAGCAATTATTCACGCCATTACTCAAGGTGCTGGGAGATGTTAGAAACCAGACTTTGAAAAGCAGTACCAAAGAAGAGGCGAAAAAAATATCTGAGAATTTTATATCGATTGTGTCAAAGTATGAAGATAACGATCAAATAAGGTCATTGATCAATGAATTCAAAAATGTTATTCAGAGCGAGGAACCTTATGGCAAGCGTTTAGATTTGGCGCAAAAGGCCATTGATAAGGCTAAACAACAGTTGGGTGACTTAGAAAAATTCATGTATTTCATCTCAGAGGTGGATCGTCCCCTGTATGTTATGGGAAAAGAATTGAAAAATAAATTATCAAAGCCATTACTCAAGGTTCTTGCGGATGTTGAAAATCAGACTGCGGTTAGCATCAAATAGTGAGCTATTCGTTTTTTTGTGAGTTGACACGTCAGGGCCCTTTTTGTCTAAAATTAAGTCAAAAATTTATAATTGGATTATTGATCTTAATGCGGCGGATGTGTTAGGCTGAAAAATGAGATGGAGAATTTAAGCGTTGTATGTTCAATGTTTTTCCCGCCTATTCCTAAATGTAATGTAATTATAAAAAGGAGAATATGATGCAAACATATTTTAAAATCGCACTCTTGGGCACACTGTTCTGCGCGGGTGCTGTTGGTGCGGCTGTGTCAGACTATATATATGAAGACATGGGAGAGCGGATGGAGAGGAAAGAGGCGCGACAACGGGTAGAAATGGTGCAGAAGAAGCTGCATGATGAGGCAGGCATAATCATGGATCGCTTTGGCGATCAGATTGAGAGCATTAAAAAGGTAGGTGGTTCGGTAGAAGACTATCTTAAAGCGGTAAATCAGGCACTAGAAAAGCTAACGTTGTTATTTAATGTGGATATGTATAAGTCGAGCGTCTGGCAACTTTACAAAATGTTGAATATTAATGCACAAGATAATGATCTGCTATCCAGTCACGTGGATACTATTTTGAAACCGTTACAAGAGGTGGGGAGTTTTAAAGGTCCCCTAAAATTTGAGAAGATTTTCTCGCTTACGTCGAAACTCGAATCGAAATACAAAAATGACGTCCAAGTAGGCTTTTTTATTAATGAATTCAAAAATGTAATCCAGGGCAATGCTCCTTATAATGAGCGTTTGAAGTTAGCACAAAACATGATTGAGAAGACTAAGTTACAGCTGGGTGATTTGGAAAAGTTTATGTATTTTGTCAACGAGATACGTTCTCTGTTGCGTGCTCTGAAGAAAGAGGCGAATAAGCCTGAATTTACGAACCAATTGGTAAAACCATTAACCGATTCGTTGGAAAAGATTGGAAACGATGTGGTGGCGGCCATTGAGGTGGAAGGGATGAAAACCGTCGTCGACGACAAGTTTAAAAATATTACAAATCTTTTAAAATAATCGGCATAGGTAGATTTGGTGGGGCTGATCCAGCGGATTGGCCCCCATTTTTTGTGCTATTTTAGCCGGCCATTCACGTGCCCGAGTGCGGTCGACAGACTCTCGCGCAGATCCCGCTCGTTGTCAATCGTGTGATACGTGAGCCCCAGCCGTTTGTAGAGATCGAGGGTCGTCTCTCGAATCACCTCAAAAAACTTAACCAGATCTTCCATCTGGTCGGGGCGGATCTTTTCGGTTGCCCGTTTTCTAAAGACGTCCCAATCGATGTGCACAAAGAGACAGATGGGGTCTATCACGTCGAGCTGTTTTTCAAGCAGCTGTGTGTATTCAGCCATCATGTGTGGCGTGCGCGCGCGCATGTACCCTAAATTTCCAATGTGCCAGGTCTCAACCAGCGGTATTTGTGGTTCTGTTATGAGTAAGGCATCTTGCTCGAGCTCTCGCCGCACGACCTCACGGTCAAACTCTTCGCCCGATTCGAGGGCATTGTACGTAACCTCTTCACGGACCTTCCGTCCAATTTCTGGGTAGAAAACAAAACGTTTGTCATGCGCGGCCAGCTTCTGTGCGAGGGTCGATTTGCCCGCTCCGTGAACCCCATTAAAAACTATGATCTGTTTTTTCATTCCAACCTCCATCGAGAATCCGATACATACGTTGTGAGTGGCATACTACCGGAATTTTAGTATAGCAGATTGGGGGTGTGGGTGGTAGAGAATTATCGGGGTTGCTCATGGCCAAGGCTCACCAATTTGGCAAGCGTCTTGAGCGTCGGATTTTTTGCCTTCAGGCTGTGATAAAAAGTGGAGCGTGGCATTGCTGCATCACGGCGTCTTGCATCCATATCGAGTGCCTCAAGATAGGCGGCCAAGACTTCCATTACACCGTCGGTATCATTTTTTTGGAGACATTCCCATATTGCATCGCGTATGAGTTTCTCATTGAGCAGTGCTTTTATTGGATCATGTGGGGTAACTTTTAACCCAGTTTTAATCTGTGCCCTTGGTATATTTCTCATAGAGCTTTTTTGCTCGACTGACGTCCTTATCCTGACCATTTTTATTTCCTCCCAACAGCAATAATATTTTTTTCTCGGGGATATACGCATAATACACGCGTCGTCCATTGCTCCACTTGAGTTCCCACACGTTGTCGCTGAGATACTTGTGAATGCCAAAATGGGCATCCATTACGATTCTTCCCAATCGAAGCTCGATTTGCACCTTTCCCAAATCTGTTTGCTTTTTTAGCCATTTATCGTATTCGCTCGTTGTAACCAGATAAAACTTAGTCACGGCCATATCCCAATACAATAACTTATAAGCTCTATAAAAGTACAAAATATTGGACAAGGCGTCAATGGGATAACATGGAGTGGGGTATGATTAAAAGTGTTACATAAGGTGGTAAGGGCGGTTGACCCTATAGCCTGCTAGCCAAGTTGCATCATCATGATATACTCCTATAAGAAGCATGTTTGCGGGAAAATTTTTACTAGTAGTGAAAAGGAAAAACATGGTTAGACCTTTTGGTGTGTATGCTAATCCACGATATGACATAGCATTCAAAAAGCTTTTTGTAGACAAGGGAAATGAAAACATTCTGATTGATTTTTTAAATGATGTTTTGGAGCGCAAAAATATAGTAAAAATAGAATCTGTTTCCATAGCTGACTCAAATAATCTGCCATTGGTGTTGAGCCAGAAGACGAGCATAGTTGACGTTCGTTGTTTCGATGATAAAAAAAGGAACTATCAAATTGAGATGCAGCTTGGTTATCAACAGGATTATGCTGAACGATGCCAATTTTACACGTCATACTTTATTACAAAACAGTTAGAAAAAGGCAATAGATACAAAAAATTAGAGCCTATTATTTTTATTAGCGTTCTTAATTTTAAATTATTTGACCATGATCGATTCTTGAGCCACCATCTGACAACCGACATACAAGATCACAGGCAGTATTTGAATCTCATCGAACATCACTTTCTTGAATTGCCTAAGTTTGAAAAAAATGAAAATGAACTTAATGATTCAATCGATCGCTGGGCATATTTTTTTAAGAATGCAGAAAAGTGTAACGAAATACCGCCAGCAATGACCGATGACGTTATTATGAATGAAGCTTTTGATGTTTTGAAACGCGCCAACTGGACCTCTGCGGATCTTGATAAATACCGTACTGCTCTTGATGCGGACTTATCTAATCAGAGTATACTTGAAAGCACTCTCGACAAAGGCATAGAGAAGGGTATGGAGCAGGGAAAAAGAGAGGGAAAAATAGAGATTGCTAAGACATTATTAAAAAGGCATATGCCTCTTGAAGAAATTGTGGCCATTACCGGGCTTTCTATTGAAGAAATCAAAAAACTAGAATAAAACTGCACAGGACATTCTTCGCTCTAACGAGCTTTGAACAGGACTTCCTCAAATGCTTGAAAGATTCGAACTAGACGGGAAATCCCATAAACTCCGCTCGCCCTGAGGAGGCCTGAAAGGCCGTCTCGAAGGGTTCTTGCGTCCATGTTTACTATTGAAAACTTCGTATTTCAACCCACATTGAGCAGCTTACCAAGACGAAAAAAATAATTTAAATTTTATCCTAG
>CAZWYO010000033.1:0-14154 GCA_964638315.1 uncultured Candidatus Babeliaceae bacterium
GATCCAGTGGTGCCGTATGGAAGGGCCATTGCTAAATGGATAAAAGGTACGCCGGGGATAACAGGCTAATCTCCTCTGAGAGTCCACATCGACGAGGAGGTTTGGCACCTCGATGTCGGATCATCGCATCCTGGGGCTGGAGAAGGTCCCAAGGGTCTGGCTGTTCGCCAGTTAAAGCGGTACGTGATCTGGGTTCAGAACGTCGTGAGACAGTTCGGTCCTTATCCGTCGTGGGCGTAGGGTATTTGAGAGGGCTTGTTCCTAGTACGAGAGGACCGGAATGAGTTGGCCTCTGGTGTTCCAGTTGTTCAACACGAGCAAGCTGGGTAACTAGGCCGATTAGAGATAACCGCTGAAAGCATCTAAGTGGGAAGCTCGCCTCAAGATGAAATACCCCTGCTCTTTAAGAGCATAAGATCCCTTGAAGACTACAAGGTTGATAGGCCGGGTGTGTAAGTAGAGTAATCTATTAAGCTGACCGGTACTAATGTATCGAAAGTTTTAGTCACTTTTTAAATCTTATCGATGCACAAATTTCTGCAACTATCGTTGTTAGCATGCGACATTCAAAGACACAGGTAAATTTGTTCTTAAAAATTTCCTGGTGGGTATAGCTGAGGGGAAACACCCGTTCCCATTCCGAATACGGTAGTAAAGTCCTTAGCGCCGATGGTACTTGTTTGGTAACGAACTGGAAGAGTAGGTACTGCCAGGTTTAAATTAGAGAGTTGTGAGTAAAATCGCAGCTCTCTTTTTTTGTGAGCGATTTCCAACAAGTTATTTTTTGGGGGTTTGGTCCATTGTTGGCGCGCAAATTTGCGAAGATCTGGACTGTTTTTGAAATGGGGGCTTATGGTTAGTGGTAAACGGTTGTTTGTGTTGGTCGGTATGGGGCTGTGCGTAGTTGTTTGCATGGCGACATCGGTGCGGGCGTGCGATATGCCCCGTAGGCGCCATGTTGTAAGCCATGAGCTAAAAGCTGCGGGTGCAGCGCCTGTGGTTGCCAACAAGAGTTCTTTGGAGCGGGTTGGCTTGATAACTGGCGGCGTGGCATCGGGGTTTCTTGGTGGCCTGATGAACTGGGGAGCCACAATCATCGCTTTTGGCTTTAGTACTGTAGCGCTCCCTCTTGGTATTGGTGTTGGTGGTGTTGCACTGGGTATGTTTGGCGGTTATCTGGTCTATAAGGGAGTGACATGATGCGGCCGGATTGCTTCTGTTTGCAAAGATAACGTAAGAAAATACGCTATCTAAAAAACGTGTTTTTCCCAAAATAGCTGTATTCTGTAGAGATAAAGTAGGTCCTTTAAACGTTAGATAGGTTTTCATGAATACTGTTTTTAGAGATCCGATGACGGGTGAGATTCTTTTTTTAAAACGTAAGGTAGACGGTGAGGGCGCGCTTTTCGATGGGCACGTGGCTGAGCGGTATCGATAGGAGTAGGAGTTTTATGAACAGAACTAAACGTTTGGTTGTTTGGAGTGTGGCAGCTGTCGCTCTTCTTGGGTTTGTGATTTTTGGCTTTAGGCAGTGGGATGTTTTCAAGCATGCTTCTGGGGGCGTGAAGCCTGCGTGCGTTCGTGAGCGTTGCACAGGACAGGTTAATGTGCGGTTTCTGTTTCATGGGTCTGCCACGCAGGGGATCAGGTGCTTGGAGCCGCGTTGCTTTACCAGACGTTGTGCCGATGAGGGCGCCGTTGTTTTTGCGACGCCTCAGATGGATTATGCAGCGATCTTTATGGCGAACAGTAATGATAGCTGGACACAGATCTTCTCCATTGATGACCAGCAATATTTTGTCTGCAAGGACAAACAGCGCTTGATAAGCAGCGATCATGGTGGTTCGATATACGTGCTTCCTGCCAAGGGCTTTGCTTACGATCCTGCGTTTTGGCGTGAAGGTCTATTTTGTCGATGATCAGCTCTTTGAAAAAATTGTAAAATCGCGGCATGATGTGAGTCTGCTCACCGGGCAGAGACCCGAGACGCTCGAATCGTGCGGAGTACTGACGTCTTTACAACACTAGCTCTTCAATAAGTGTTCTTTAGCTGCGCGGCATGTGCATGATGAGAAGTAGTAAAGTTGCGAGTGGGCCGATAAGCAGAGAAATAAAAAACCATAAGATGGTGTTGCGGCCCTGCAGCTGCGCTATGGCGGCATTGAGTAGCGCTAATGTGCCCCATCCGACAAAAAAGCCATGATATACAATATGAACCATGTTTCTATCCTCCCGCCTCTTCGGCATGACCAACCAAACAAAAAAACCAGTTTAACTCTAATTTTTTTGGGGGAATAGTGCAACAGATATTTTTTAATTGACTCTCTTCAAAAATCTGCGAATAAGCGCACGTTCCTCCCATATGGTGTGTGAATCATTTGACACGAGGGCCATGAGCGGAGTTCCGCTGTGGGCCCCCGTTTGGGAATGTGAACAGGTTTTCGAATTTATCCGCGCCGTTCTTATGGGAGGGTGAAATTCTTCTGTAGTTCTTTGCGTTTTCTTTCCTCTTCCATTTTTTTCAATCCTTCAAGTTTTTTCTCCTCTTCTTTCTCAGTCTGATATGTGGCCCTAGGCGAAGGAGGCAGCGCATCTATGGCATTCCTAAGGTCATCCGGGAGGAGCGATCTGATCCGCTTATTTTCATCTTGTTTTAGCCAATCAGAGAGCGTCATGTTGATATAATCGGCGCGCAAAATCTTTTGTCTGCTCTGCTCATCGAGTTTCTTAATGCGATCCCAGAATCTGTTGAGCATTTTATACGCTTTAAGGTCAGTCACAGAACCCGGTATGTTCCCATGTTTTATTCCCCACGCAGCGGAATCTAATAGGTACATGAGTAGCATCAGCGGCGTTCCCGCGTGCCACATTTTTAATTCACTCATTAGCCTGGTGAAGTCGTTGTCACTGAGAGCTAAAACTCTTTTCTCAAAATTTTCATCCCCTATGAAGTTGGAAAAGACCGAGCCATCCATCGATCCCCGCATCGCCCAGGTGAAGAATTCGGAATCGGGTACGTCAGCGACATTTCTTTCTAGGGGGTTAATCGGTCTGTTTGGATCGGATTGCTGTGTTTTGAATGAAAGGAATTCACTACGTTTGTTTATGACCCTGCAGGTGTCTTGGTCGATCTCTTTGTTGCCTGCTATGGCAGTCTTGAGTTTTTCTATGGCAGCGTCGAGTTCTTTCAGTGCTTCCTCCATTATCACTTTTGTTTCTGGGTTCTTTTCGCGTTTTATCCCTTCGCTCCACCACTCTTTCTGATTTTCGTACTTTTCGGGGGTGAGTTTTGGGTGGCATTTAGCCTGGGCCTGCGTGCCCAAGACTACTATGGTGAGTAGCAGTATAGACAGTCTGTTCATGGGTTAATCCTTTCGGTTAGGACGGTATGCGGTCCGCATCCATACGGGTCGTGGTTTTGCCAATAGATTTTGTGGTTGTATTGACGGATCATTCTTCACTTTTGTTTACCTCGCTTCGAATAGGCGTGGTGCGCCTGGTCGCGGCAACAAATGCCAGTGGTCATATTCTATGGGCCGCATGCTGCGCCTGTCAAGAATTCACTAAGATATGTGAGATACGTTGTATTCTTCCCATTAGGTTGCCGGTTTGACCGTATTGGTCCACCTGGTCAGTCAATCTGTCTGCCGTGCACATGCCGCATCGCAGTTGTTTTCGGTCTCCGGTTGTGAGAAAAGTTCTTCTCAATTATAGACGCTGCTGGTTGACATAGGGTATATCTGGGTAAAAGAGGCTTGGAAAAAAGAAGGTGGGAGGTGTGATATGTTGGTGAGTAAGAGGTATGTAGTCGGCGTGCTGGCAAGTTGTGCATTGTCTGTTGCCGCTGCGCAGAATGTAAATCGTCCAGTAACGGAGCCGATTGGCACGTTGGTGCGCACGTGGGAGACAACCGGGACACCACCGCTCCCCATAACTGGCACACCACCGGTGAACCAGCCATATCCTTTACCAACTACGCCCATAGGTGAGATGAACTACATCTGTGCCCAGTGGGATGATGAGGAGACTACCGACACAGCTCCCTTTGACATACGGTATTCAGCGAGCGAAATTATACTGACAGAGCCGCAACACTTTGTGCGTCTGCTTGGTACCGTGACGAGCGGATCAAATGGGGCATGGATTATGCGGTCGGAGTATGTGCGCGGCAGAACGCCTGCCGAGTTGCAGGATATTTTTGCGATTCCAACGCAGCCTGTCGCAATAGTTAATGTGGAGATGCCTGCCTCACCAGATCCGGTGTCGGGAAAAAATTATGTTCTCTGGACAGGGATTGCGGGACCAATATTGGGTGACGGACATAACTGGGGTTATGGAGGTGCAACCCAAAACCGGTTGGTAGCCGATGCACCGTACAGCCCAACACCACACTATACCACCTATTTCCCTACATACACGTTTACCAGTTCGAGCTCCCGGAACCATCGGCAGTCAATTGGGAACTATGCCTTGTCGTACCAACCAATGGCCGGTTGTGGGGTGGCAGGGGCGGTTGCAAAATATCTAGATTCCTTTGTGCCAGACGCTTATTCCGATTTAGAGAATGTGTATAACGCGCTTGACTACATAAACTATGTTGATTAAAACATTAAACCACGTCCCTTAGGGCGTGGTAAGAAACATATGCTTTGCAATTTCTGACTCATTTATTCAGGCTTAAGGTGAGTTGCTTCCCCGCAACAATCCTTGAAGGGATGAACAAATGAGTCGTTATCTTAGATTATCACACGCTATATGGTATTGCCATTATCACATTGTGTGGGTACCAAAATATCGGTACAGAATGTTAAAAGGAGACGTTAAAGCTGAAGTTGAGGAGGTGATCAGAATGTATTCGGAGTCCCTTGAATGTAGAATAGAGGAATTGAACGTGCAAGAAGATCATGTGCATTTGATAGTAATGATACCGCCAAAGGTGGCAGTATCAGAGTATATGGGTGTCATAAAAGGAAAGACAGCAATACGGTTGTTGACCAAAATTCCTGCATTGAGAAAAAGATATTGGGGCAATCACTTCTGGGCCAGAGGGTATTGTTGTGACACTCTTGGTTTGGATCTGGAAAAAATACGCAAGTATGTCCAGTATCAGGAAAATGCAGAAAAATTGTCTGAAAAGTAGAAACTAACCACGACGGGGAAGCAACTTGCAAATACTACAACCCATTTCAGGGGTTCCTAAATATTAAAGCCACCACCTCTGGTAGTGGTTAAGCGGTTTACTTCAACTGTCTGCACGATCTGGTCATTTAAAACAACGTACATAGATCCCTTACAGTGTTTGTGCTGCTAGGATCAGGCTTACCGAGAATAAAACGAGAAAGTTTCATTTTGTCCCGATCTCAGAAAAATTTCTGCTTGACGTTTTTAATATAGATGATAGAATGAAAATATGTGGTTGAAAGTATTGCGTTTTTTAAAGCTTATGGACGGCCATTGATGTTACCGCGGTTGTACCGCGCGTAGGATTTTAATTGTAATTGATATCGTAATTGATAAATATAATAATTGAGATATAAAATGGAAATCAAAAAAGTAATGTTGGCTGTTGCGCTTATGTTTGGCATGGTGAGTCCATCTGTGCAGGCTATGATCCCTGTTGGGTTTAAGTATGTTGACGGTGCGTTCAAGGTCGCGATAGAAGGCTATAAAAGACTTGCCTGTATTGCAGGGGGTGTGTTTTTAAGTGCCGTTTCCGCAGAGTCGGGACTTTTGGGTGTGGAAGATGCGTTTCAAACAAACATCAGTGGGAATTTTTCCGGTGAAGAAGCTCTAAACGATTTTGGAGTGATCTTTGGGTTTGCCACGTCGTTTTCAACTGCCATCTTCTCCTATTTTTTCCTCAAGAGAGGATTTGCACCAAAAGAGACGGGCAATGTAGAGAAGGCTTGCTAATACATAGTTATCGTTAATTTTCAGCCGTCGCAGCTCGAACCAGAGCCGCGACGGCTATTTTTGTGCCCTCATTACCCCCGCAAGCGACGGGCGGCTGACGCAGGATAAACTCCGCCTTGGCGCAAGCCTGGCGTAGCCGGAGGCGTAGACAGTGCGTAGTAGGGTGGGGTAAAAAAATCAGCCACCCACGGCTTGGTGGCCGAAGAACGGCTGAGAAAATTTTGGGTAACAGGGCGTTTATTTACTCAATCCAAGCTGGAATAACTTAAAAAAAGCTACTGTCATAATACCGGAAAACACGCTATTCTTACCCCAGTTAACAACTTCATCACACTTTTCGTCCGCATTGAAAGTATCTCCCTTGGATAGCGACTTTCGAACTTTTTTGAAGGAATTTCGGATACAATCCACCGATCCAACTGTCTTAGCAAAAAACCAAGTCCAACCGAGCATGCCAACACTCACGCAAGTCATACACTTAAATATATCCCACCCGATCCCAGCGTTTGAATACACCGGCGCAACCGTAGCAGTCAAAACCAGACCGGCCAACAACATTTTAGCATAACATCGCGTGGGGGGGGGAAGAGTTCAAAAAAGTAAATTTTTTAACTTATGCCGTTTCTTTCCCGAGAAATGTATCCATCTCTTGCAGTATGTCACTTGGGACGTCACGTCTGTTAAATTCTTCTTTAATCCATGCCGGAAATTTATGTCCCAGATAATTGGCGTTTAAAATTTGTAAGATCTGGTCCTTTTTGAGCTTCTTAATTCTATCCCAAAATTCACGTAGAAGATACGGTTCTTTGCCTCCGAAGGCTGCGGATTGTGCGGTGTAGACGAGTAACATTAAGGGGGTCCCACCGTGCCAGATTTTGAGCTCGGTCATCAATTTCGTAAAGTTGTCATCACTGAGTGCGAAAACTCTCTGCCTGAATTCTTCTTTTTCTAAATGGTCCCCAAATGTCGATCCATCCATGCCACCTCCCATGGCAAAGTCAAGAAAGTCCTCATCGGACATCTGATCAAGCATCTTTTTGGCAGCGGGTCTGTCGTGCCACAGCTTCTCTTCGAGTGGTCCATGGCGACGCGGGATCAATTCTCTCTCGGGTTGTTTTTTTGTCGTTTTTTCCCCGAGAAATGTATCCATCTCTTGCAAGATGTTTGGGATATTGTCGTTCAATTTCGTTTTCATATTTTTGATCCATGTATTCTTGTCATGGATCCAGTTTGATTCTTCCTCTTTCTCCAGATAATCGGCCCTTAAAACTTGCAAGATCTGGTCCTTTTTGAGCTTCTTAATTCTCTTCCAAAATTCACTCAGAATTTGTGGTCCGCCTTCAAAGTCTGTATTTTCCGCCGTATGAATGAGAACCTGTAATGGGGTTCCGCCGTGCCAGATCTTAAGTTTGGTCATTAATTTTGTAAAGTTATCATCACTGAGTGCAAAAATTCGCTGCCTAAATTCTTCTTGGTCTATATGATCAACAAATAGTGATCTATCCATGCCACCTCTTCCAGCGAATGGTAGAAACTCTTCATCGGACATCTGATCAAGTATCTTTTTGGCAGCGGGCCTGTCGTTATACAGCTTTTCTTCGAGCATCTTATGAGAAAGGTTTATTTTAACTATTTCTTCTTCCGAGAGGGAGCGTTTTGGTGTGCACCCTCCTAGCAGGCTTACCAGGCAACAGAGGGCCATAAATCTTAGGTTTAGGAACACAAGTTTTTTCATCTGATTTCTCCGCCTTTCAAGAACGCAAGCATCTCCTCCTTTATGTCCTGTGGCAGTCCTTTTTTGAATTGAGGCCGGAAACCAGTCTTACTCGTTGGTCTTTGTTTCGTCATCTTCATCGATCTTCTCGATTATCTCTTCTATTTTTTTCATCATCTCTTTATCGATAGTGGTTATTTCTATTGGGGTGTGTCGAAACTTTTTAACGTTTTCAGGTAGGATGAGTTCCTTTGGTTTGGTTGATAGGGTTTTATCATCGAGTTTAAGCCAACGATATCCTGGTTTTGGTGAAATTGGTGTTTTGCAGAAGAGAACATAATATTCGCCTTTATCTGACTTAAGCCATTGTAATACGTCTGGCTTTTTTATCCCCCCGATCAGTTCTTTAAAGGGGAACTGGTATTTCTGTTTTTTTACATCCACGAGGACAAAAAGGTTTCCTTCGACATAGCAGACCGGCGTGACCTGTGCATAAGGATTTACCTCGACGAGTGTAACTACTTTGCCCAATTGTGGTTTTGATGCTTCCAGCGCAATGAAAATTGGTAACGCAAGGGCGAAGAGCATGACTTTGTGCTGTAGGTCCATTACTATATCCTTTCGAAAATTGTTTGTTAAAGATACTTAACTCTGTTCGAGCTAGGCGTGTATACGCCATTAGTCACAGTCTATGCGCCGCACGATGCGCGTGTCAATATATCTAACAGGTCTCGTGCAATTGGTGTAAAATAGCTGGAGTGGTGTTCTGTTTTTTGAGGTATAGACAATGTGCAAATATCTGGCCGCGATGGTCGTTTTAATTGGTGCATGGGGCCGTCAGAGCGTGGTTGGAAAAGTTGATTGAGGGGTGATTACGAGATGAATGCCGTTGAAATTGAGCTGCGCTACGAGATTTTGGCCGATAAAAATATTGCTGCTTTTCTTGCACCGCTGACACTGCTACACAAAAAGCACGATATCGACCTCTATTTCGATACGCCGGATGGACGCCACTTTGGTCGGGGGGTCTATATTCGCGTACGGAACGGTAAAAAATTAGAGATCAAATTTAATCGAGCGTGTCTTGAAGATCCCGAGCTGCCGCATCAGGATTTTTGTGAAGAACATGCTTTTGCGTTGCCGCTGTGTCAGGGCGATCTGGGCAGACTTAACGCGCTGTTGTCTAGTATCGATCTCAATTCTGTTGTACAAGCTGACTTTGATGTTTTTAAGTCAGCCAATAATCTTGATGTCTACTACACGATTGATAAGGTTCGCGCATCGTACCGGCACGGCGTCTTTACGGTAGCGATTGATGAGGTGAAGGACCTGGGCAAATTTCTCGAGATCGAGCTGATGGCAAATGACAGTCAGGAGCTTGAAAAGGTCAGATGTCAGATGTTATGTGCGTTGGCTGGGCTTATATTAAAAGAATCTTTTGCTGGGTATCCTGAGCTTATGATGCGTAAGAAAAATTTTGCGCAGTACCTGCGCGGGCGCTTTGTGCTTGAAGAGGATAGGCAGTTGAATGGTGTCTGTGTGAGGCATGAACATGCGTGATAGTGAAAATTTTAAACTGCCCGCATCTGTCGGGCTTGTCTTGCGCAAAGACGACAAGCTTTTGCTGATAAGAAGGTTTTGCACCGGCTATGGCGACGGCTGCTATGCCTGCGCGGGGGGCAAACTGGATGGTAACGAGCCGGTTACACAGACCGCTATCCGTGAGGCGCGCGAAGAGCTCGGCATAGTTGTGCGGCCGGAGGATCTCACCATGCTGCATGCCGTTCATGTCAGGCGCAAGAGCGATGGGATCGAATCGGTCTGCTTCTTTATGGGTGTTACCGCGTGGGAAGGCGAGCCGCGCAATTGTGAACCACACAAGTGCGATGATATCGGGTGGTTTGCGCTTAACGACCTTCCCAAGAACATGTTACCCACCCATGCCCATGTTATTGAGATGGTCGGGCGGGGCCGGTTTTATAGCGAGTTTGGCTGGGGCTAAGCATCCCACGGCAGTGTCTCGATATCTGCGTCTTTCAAGAAGCGATAGGGCGCCTGGGCGTTGGCTAGTTTTTTGAGAAAGATGATCTTGTCGTCGAACTTTTTGATCCAGGCGGCAGCCTCTTCGGCGGGGATAATTTTTTCATTCATCTCCCATGTCTCCTTGCTTATCTTGACAATGTTTTTCTCGGTAATGGTGAACACTACGGGGTCTGCTTTAGAGGCTTGCAGGATGGTATAACTTTCTGGCTCCTTTGTAATCCACATCTCGTATTCGTTATCTCCGATGGTTAGTGTTTTTATGTGAAAAAGTTTCGTTACGTGGTCTTTTTTTTGCAAAGTGTCTCGAAAGATCAGCGTGAGATTCTCCGAGAACAGCGGGGAAATTTCCATTTTTTCGATGATGTGGAATGTGCTGCCGGGAATTGCCGATAGAAAACCTGTTCCTGAGTGGGCACGTAAAGTGAAGGGAATGGATGTTGTGTAGAACAGAAAAAGTGTCCATGGGTCGCACTCAAGTTCTTTGCCATAATATTCTTTTACAGTTTTTGCGTCGATTCTTTTTAGTGGAAGGCCATCTTCAACTTGTAACTCGACAAAGTAGTTTGTTTCGGCCGGTTTTATTGCGGGGAAAGACAGACTATTCGCTGGCGCCAGATACGAGAGGGCTTTAGGTATTTTTTCGTATACGTTTTTTAAGGCAATTTCGTAAATTTTTGCTATTTTTGATGCTCGAAATAGTGGTGATTCCAGCATTTCGTCTACATTTAGTATCTGGACATTTTTGAGTGTGTTGTAGAATTTACCTAACTGGTTCGGTGTATCGCTAATAGGGACACACGCATCGCCTGTGAGAGTCCGCGTTGTTATGGTAAAACGATATGGTGGGATGACACCTGTTTCGACGTCATAGAGGAGATTGCCTATGTTGATGACCCCCCCAAAACATGTATTGATGTGCATATGGACGATCGTTATTTTTTTGGAGAGCTCCCTGATCGTCAACGAAAAGTTTTTCGAATCGATACCACTAATCAGGCCATACGATTTAATAAACTTGTGGTTTTCGTCCTTTAGGATTTCTTCATCGCTGTACGGTTTGTACTGTCTGCCATGTCCATCAAAGACAAGAATCCATCGTGGGCATGTTGTGCTGCTCGAATAGGCATCATTGGGGACAAAAATTACCTGTAGAATGGAGCGCAGTTTTACTCCCAGTTCTGTAGGTGCGTATGCAGAACTGCTCAGTTTATAAGATCCTTGTGTGATCTGTTTTGTCACCTCATAAAAATGTCCCACCAGAAGGCCGCATTTTTTTTCCGTTGAACTGACCGTTTCTGGGCTATACGTTTCATCCGTTCCCAACCTAAATGGTATCATGTTTTCGATATCTTCGTTGGGAGCTGGGTCGATAATTGTCGGAAGCATACTGGACGGGATGCAGAGCAGAAAGGGCGGGTTTGGTATTTGTGCCGGTATTTTGAAGTAACGATAGGAGGTAGAGAGTTGTTTTTTTTCATGGATCTGGAGGGCTGATAACAGTTTTTCCGTTATCAGGAAGGGCAGATTGCTCACAAATGCCTGTTGTGCATTACTAACCAT
Organism: uncultured Candidatus Babeliaceae bacterium; assembly: GCA_964638315.1. GTDB lineage: Bacteria > Babelota > Babeliae > Babelales > Babelaceae > CAZWYO01. The sequence goes on from CAZWYO010000033.1 coordinate 11,231, forward strand.
GGCGGTTTTTTCTTCTTTTCCCATTTCGTCGGTGTCTGTAATAATATATAAAAAGTGCGTGGCAAATTGTTGCTCACCCACTGATATCTGCTTGCACAAGCAGCAGGCTGGGAACAGCCATACTGCTACGAGAACCACAAAGGCTAGGTTTTGATTCGTCATTTTACTTCCCCCTTAGATAATTACGCCAATAAATGATAATTTTAGAATCTTCATGACATCCCCCTTTTCACATTCAGCCTAAGAAAGGGGGGAGATCCGTGTCAATAAAATAGTTGTGATCAGATTTATTCGTGGGACTAGGCCTCACCACGGCAGTGTTTCGATATCTGCGTCTTTCAAGAAGCGATAGGGCGCCTGGGCGTTGGCGAGTTTCTTGAGAAAGATGATTTTCTCGTCGAACTTTTTGATCCAGGCGTTGGCCTCTTCGGCGGTGAAGTCTGTTATTTTAGTGCCTAGATTGCTTTCTGCTTCTTCATGCAGGAGTGTGGCTGGTGGTTTGTTCTGTTGGGACCCATAGGTTACGAGTGCGTCAAAATAGTCGTCATATTTCATGATGCGTACTTCATAGTCCTCGTTATATTCGGTTATCCACTCTTTTATATGAAAAAGCTTGATTGTGCCGCTACTTTTCTTGCGTAGCTCGCAGAAATGAAGACTCATGACCAATGGTGATGATGCATGTGTAAGTTTAGCGATGATATGGTAAGTGCTGCCTGGTATGCCGGAGTAGATTTCGGTGTGGGGGGCCGCCGAGTGAATGGTGAGCGGGGCATTGTTTACATAGAGTACTACGCGTGCATCTCCCTTGGGATTGATATCTTTGGTCTGTGCCTTAAGTGTGCTTGCATCGATTCTTATGTTTGGCATATTCGGTCTTGGCGCGTCGATGAAGTAGTTTGCTATAGCAGGCTTCATGGCAGCAATATGGTCCGTTTCTGGCGTGATGTGCGCAAGGGCATTAGCGCAGACTTCATTGGTGTTGGGGGCTTTGGCTTTGATGCTGCGGAATAAGTCGAAAAATTTGTCGTACTCGTATATTTCGCGTGCTGCAATGCAGCTGTCGCCGGTGATTGTTCCGGTGGTTATGATAAATGGATAGCTTTTCAGGTTGCCGACATTGATACCACCGCCAAAACAGGTGTAGATGTTGAGGACAACGACGGTGATTTTTTGGTGAAGTTCAGAGGTAATCTTTTCAAAATTTTCCGCATCTATGCCGCATATTTCACCGGGTTTTTTGATCAGCTTGTGGTTTTGTAAAATCTCATTATCGTCATAGGCCTCGTACTGTTTGCCATGGCCATTGAATGCCAAAATCCAGCGTGGGGGGAGTTCGGTGCGACCATATGCGCTATTGGGTACGAAAATGGTTTGCAGTGCTGTAAGAAGCTCGGCTCCCAACCACTTTGCTAATCGCAAGCAGGTTGTTTCTAGTTTTTCTGGCGTGAGGTTTTTGAGTTCCGTAAAATGTTCTATGCGGAGGCCACAACTCTTTTCCAGCTGTGAAACCGGGGTACCGTCCGCATGGGGAGTGAGGGTGCCCTCAATCATATGTGCGGGAACGCAGAGCAGAAAATAGGGGTCGAATTTTTTGTTGGGTTGAAAATAGCGATAAGAATCGGGAAGCGTATTTTTCTTATGCATTTTGGTATAGATTTTAAGCGCTGGTTCTGTAACGAGTAGTGGTAGCTGTCCCTTGAATGCGCTCTCTATCACATTTGGCATAGCTTCATTATGTTCAATACATTCTGTAACAATAACGAGACAGTGCGTTGCAAAGGGTTGCTCCCCCGTCGTGCCCGGTTCGGCGAGCTCTTTCAGAATTTGAGTAAGTTTTGTCAGGTCATCGTTTTGACAGAGCAGCCCCGCGCAGCTGGCCGCCAGGGCGAGAAACAGTGGTTTTAGAATCTTCATGACATCCCCCTTTTCACATTCAGCCTAAGAAATGGGGAAGATCTGTGTCAATAAAATGGCGGGAAATATGGGGGTTTAGTCCTCTGGCACAAAAACGAGCAGGTCCCCTGGCTGGCACTTGAGTTCGGCACAGAGGGCTTCAAGTGTCGAAAAGCGTATCGCGCGTGCTTTGCCCGTTTTGAGAATGGAGAGGTTTGCTTCGGTGATCGAGACCCGTTCTGAAAGTTCGTTGAGTCGTATCTTCCGGTTGGCCATCACTTCGTCGAGTCGTACGATAATAGGCATGAAAGAGCCCCTAACTAAATGGTGAGAGACTGATCTTCAGCCAGGTCGATGCCCCGTTGGAGAAGAAAAACCAGAAATGCGAGGATGGCGAGGACCATGATTCGGACCAGGTCAGGCATGCCAAATGAGACGACAAAGAGCCGGTGCCCAACGGTGTTATACATGGTTGCGACGAGCACCTCAAGCGCTCGCTGAAATGGCACGTACGCGGTCCATGCTAGAAAGTAGAGAAAAGCACCCCGTGCCTGGCGCAACGCTGTGCGCGAAAATATGGTGTTGGCACGTATGGCACGGGATAGCCTGAAGATGCGCAGCTGGCTCATAAAGAGGAGACCGATGGCAATCGCGTCGACGCCAAACCCCAACAGCTTTTGGGTTGTGGTGAAAAAATAAGGCGCCCTGGTCCAGCGCATAATGGCGCCGTAGAACGTGAGCGCAAAAAATATGAAGATACCTATGTTGAGTATCAGACACCACCAGCTGTACGAAGTATTTGAACGCGTGGCCATTATTTTCCTCCTGGGTTAACTGTTTCTAAAGCTTCAAAATACCCCACGTCAAAATACAACGCAAGTGAAGTCCTAGGTGTGATGCAAAGTGTTACGGGAAAAATAGAGATCATTGAAAAAATCAGATATAAAAATTGGTCTATTAGTATCCCCTAGAACCGCTCACCCTCGTATGTATAGTTTATACTATAAGTAAGGCAAATAATTGTTGTT
>CAZWYO010000034.1:0-13529 GCA_964638315.1 uncultured Candidatus Babeliaceae bacterium
TTTATGGGATTTCCCGTCTAGTTCGAATCTTTCAAGCATTTGAGGAAGTCCTGTTAAGCATTCTTTGTAACACTTTTAATCACACCCGTGGCGGGCGAGCGGTTTTTTAACAATTTGTATTTTAGTCCGGTTAATACAGAAAATCACCGGCCAGAAAATTCTAACAATCCTCTGGCCGGGTTTAAAAAAACTTGTATTTTGACTACTTGATTCCGAGCAGCTCAACCTCAAACATGAGTGTCGCATTTGGTGGGATGGCCGCCCCTGCACCACGTGCCCCATACCCAAGATGCGGAGCAATGGTCAACATGGCTTTTTCGCCAACCTTCATCGATGCAACACCAATATCCCATCCACCGATCACCTGGCCAACGCCAACCATAAATTCGAATGGTTGGCCACGATCTACGCTGCTATCAAACTTGCGGCCTTTGACGCCATTTTCAAAAAGCCAGCCGGTGTAGTGGACCCGCGCGGTCTGCCCCTTTTGTGGCTGCGCGCCGGCTCCAGCTACCAAAATCTCTTTTTTCAAACCTTCTGTTAACATTGCAGTAGCTCCCTTATCGTTCTGTTTTTGTGCACATGCACCGAATGTGCAGCAGGCACAGATGAGTAGTAAATATCCCGCTCTGTTCATCATAAACTCCTTTGTAAACAGGTTAATAGTCCTGCTTTTAAGGATACACAAAATGGTAATTTTCTCAAAATCCCGCACGCCTCTTGTTGAGGCTTTTGCGCGAAATGGCGGTGCCATGCCCACCATCCTCGAGCGCCTGACGTGCGCAGCTAAAAAAGAGCTCACGATCTGCAGATCTAACAACCGCCTGTTCATGCGCCTCCGCAAGGCTAATGGGGTACCCCTGCCCTTTGGTGCACTGGTCGAGAAGCACACCGGCAATCTGGTCGCACAGGATCGGGTTTTCGGCTATCCAGGCGGGTATCTCAACCCGCGCAACCTCGTCGCCAGTATTGAGATAGAAAAAGGCCGGCCGTACCATTGCTGGGTAGTGGGCCGCTATCTCTGCTCCCGAAAAAAAGGCTGCCGTTCGATGGTTTGGCTGCAGCCATCCCCCAAACTGACCACCAAGCAGATCGGCATCAACGACCGTTTTGTACGCTTCACCAACCTCATCCCCAAAAGCAGCCCGTACGAGGTTGACCAGGTCGCGCCCCTGGGGGAGACTTGTGTACCACGCAGTCACCAGAGACTGGCGCGCATATCCCTCCAAAATTGTGCAGTATGACCTAAAAAATGGGTCCCGCTCCACCGCGCGTGAAGTCAGATGCCAAAAGATAAGAGATCCATCAAAAAGAAGTACAAAAAGGGGTGGAAACGGGCGCGGCTGGCCGTCCGCCAGCACCTGACCGGCGTGCAGTTCCGCTTCGGCACGCTTGCGGTCAACAAAAGCTGCAGGGCTCTCAAGTGACTGGGCATTATCCAGGTCCTGCAGGCAAAAAACCTCTGAATTTGTCGTGTAAGCAAACGAACTCTCTGCACCAACCAGGCCATAGTTAAACAAGAGCGCAGCGGTGTGCACGAGGAAAAAGGGGACACCTTCGTGGTGATCGGGATAGATCTGTGACCCGTCAATCGCCCCGACGGCGTAGGGGTGCCTAACCGGTTTTACTTCGTGGCACAGGATACCATCTGTAACGAGAGACGGGACCATGAAAGACACATGCGCACCATTCACCCCCTTTATGCGCGCGGGATCTTCGCAGAGGGCAACCCAGAGCGCTCGCATATGCTCACGGCCCGGACCGCCCAGACGCCGGTATGCGCGTGCAGCCTCATGAACCTGCGCAATAAGACGCTCAGGACTGAGTGCCATTAAGCCCCTCTTTAAACACATCAAGAACAAAAGCTATCGTCATCTGCCGCGTGGGCCCCAGCTCAACCTCGAGCATCGCAATAGCCTCATCCTTCGAAAAAGCCGTTATCTCCTCGATCATCTTACCAATAGCCCAGTCACAGAGCAGATCAGCAAACACCTGGCTCAGCACCGACCCCTCACCAGTAAACCGCGCATCGACCAGCCGGTTATCCCGCACAATCCCCGAAAAGATAATCCGGTCACCACATGCGGGCGATACGCGATCAGTCGTAAAGGTGGCACTATCAACGGTCCCACAATGCTTCGCCTCATGAAACCGGTCGAGAAGAAACTTCTCATGCAACTTGCAATTCTTTTCCATAAAAAGCCCGTGTAAAAAACATTTTTTGACAAAAACAGCATTTTCACCTATTCTTAGTCTATACAATTTAAAGACAATAATGGAGGAAGTCGACATGTTTTTTTCAAAATTTTATACGTGGCTGTTTTCTTCCACTCTTCCACTTTTATTATGTGGTATCTGTAGCTTCCCATCGGGGCAGCTGCGCGCAGCTCAAGCCGATCAGCAACCAATTGCAGCTTCCATACCCGCAACATCGGCGTCCGCAACAGCAGTCCCGGAAATTTGCCCAAAACCGATAACAACCGTTGTCTGTGATCTTGGGGGGGTGCTCTTTGACACGTCACGCTCCGGCATGTCGGGAGAGCTTGGGTATGGCGATTTTATCCTATATACGCTCAGCTTCAAAAATCCTGCAAATATCCAAAAGATTGCTTTCTCCATCCTTGACCAGATCTGTGGGGCGCAGGTCCCTGAAGAGGGCTCTGATTTTGCGTCGGCCGATGGCCGTGCAATGCCGGGGATTATGTGTAAGTGGATGTGCGGTGCCCTGTCTGGAAAAGAGATTATCGAACTGGTCAACAGAGAGATCGATTCGGGCAACTACAACAGACTCTTTAGTAATTCCGTGGAAAAACGGCTCGTCAAAAAAATTGTGGGCGCCATCTTTGATCCAAAAATTATGGCCAAGCACACCCATCCGATCAAGCAGGGGCTTGAGATTCTCGAAGCGTGCGCACAACGGGATGACCTATCGCTCATGGTCTTATCAAACTACGGGGCCGATGCGTTTGAAGAGCTCTACAACAAAGAAGAAGCGCAAAAGGTCTTCCGCTACTTTGCGCCAGAAAAGATTGTGGTCTCAGGATTTATCAGCACCATGAAGCCATACCATTCCATCTATGAATATATCAAAAAACAGTACCATCTCGATCCTGCTGCATGTCTTATTATTGACGATCAGAAAGAGAATATTGATGCTGCTAAAAAAGAGGGCTTTGAAACTATTTGGGTGAAAAAAGGGAATTTTGCGGCGGTACGTAAACGGTTGGTAAAACTGCACGTACTCGCAAAATAACTCACCACCTTATCTATAACAATTACGAACAACCAATAACAATATGGAGGTATTGTCATGAATTGTACCAGACTACGCGGTCTGCTATGCCCACTGGTCATGCTGTTCACGCTCGCTTGTCATGCAGCTGAAACTACCAGCCAGGGGAAACCAGACTCAAAACCTACTATCAAGCGGATCTACTGGGACCTTAATGGTGTCGTATTCGGGACTTCGCGGTTGGGCATGGCCAAGGAGATAGGCATATGGACCTGCACCAAATACATGGTCACCCACTTCAAGAGTGTCGGCCATATCAAACAGCTGATGTTCAAGGTTCTCGATGCAACACCAGTGGATGATACAACAAGAGATAAGTATAAGATACCAACTGAAGCTGGCGAGCCACCGGTCACCGAAGGGCTGCCAATGCCTAAACTCATGCAGTACTGGATGTTGGGTATGCCGGGCAAAGAGATTATCAGCCTCACGCACAGCGCAATCAACGCGGGCACATTTAACCATCTCTTTAGCAGCAGGCGCGAAAAACACCTGGTCAAAAAACTTATCCGCACGATGTTCAATCCAGAAATCCTGGCCAGAAACACCTACGTACTCGAAGAGGGGCTCAAACTGCTCGAAGCGTGCTACCAGCAGCCAGATATCACCAACTGGGTCCTCTCAAATCGTGCGCGCGAGGTAATCGAAAAACTTAAAGAGACCACCGAAGGCAAGCGTGTCTTTACATGTTTTGATAAGGGAAAGATTTTGTTGTCATCTGATCTTAAGCGCATGAAACCGCACAACTACGAAAACATCAAAAAGATGCTCGAAGACGAGGTCGGGGCAGAAAATCTCAACACACAAGAGTATCTCTTTATTGATGATGACAAGAAGAATGTTGAAGCTGCTAGAAAAGCCGGTTTTCAGGCCATTCTGGTGGAAAATGGAGACTTTGTGGCGGTGCGTAAGCAGCTGGTAGAGCTAAAGGTTATTGGGGGATAAAAATGCCGTATACTGAGATAAAAATTCATTGATATTATTGATTAACACGGGTTTCCCCCCACCGCTCATCCCGAGTGTTTTTGAGGCATGGTACATGCAGGACTTCCTCAAATGCTTGGAAGATTCGAACTAGACGGGAAATCCCATAAACTCCGCTCGCCCTGAGGAGGCCTGAAAGGCCGTCTCGAAGGGTTCTTGCGTCCATATTTACTATTGAAAACTTCGTATTTCAAAAATAAATCCACGAATTTTTCCATTAATTTTTGAATCTCAGACCGCTCGCAAGAACCCTTCGAGACGCGCTAACGCGCTCCTCAGGGCGAGCGGAACTGCGACCAACTCGACTTTGAGCAAGACTTGAAAAGACGAAAGTACGTTCAAATCGGATCTTTGAATGGAACTGAGGAAGTCCTGTACATGCCGAAAAAATGTATCGAGGGACATGTGCGGTGGTACAGTATAGGTTTAGGCATGCCCGATTTCTTTGTTTATATCCTTCGCTGTAACGATGATTCGTTGTATGTGGGGCATAAGAAATTTACGTGATTTTCATTCTGCCACCGCACATGTCCCTCGATACATTTTCCCTCCGGGACGGTGTCCCTACACGAAAACACTCGGGATGAGCGGTGGGGAGAGTGTATTCGCTTGGAGTGTTGGCTTTGACTGTTGAAATAAAGCCTAGACAACTGAGCTATATTTCGCTACAATAAAATCGTCAAAAATCTCTAATAAAAATTCCCTAAGTTCGTGTTTTATGGTTTTAGTAGTTATCCTCTACGCCCTCTTTGGCTTTTCCTTCACCCTCGGCAAGATGATGGTCATGCATGCATACCCGCTCTTTGCCGTCGGCATGCGTATGACTATCGGTGGGCTGATCCTGCTCATCTGGGCATTTACTCGTACCCAGCCACGCTGCTATCCGCAAAAAACCGACATAAAATACTATGTCCTGTTAACCATTTTCGGCATCCTGATCCCCTACACCCTGCGACTCTGGGCCCTCCAAGAGGTCTCAACCATGAAGGCAGCTCTGCTATTCAACACCGCGCCCTTTTTCACCGCCATTGCTGCGGTTATTTTTGCCTGTGAGCGCCTCAACTGTTTCCAATATCTCAGTCTTCTGGTCGGTTTTGCAGGGACCATCCCTATCTTACTCACCGGCTCGCCAACGGAAGACATCATATCCTGGGGTTTTCTTTCTATCTATGAACTGGGACTCATCGTTAGCGCGGCATCGATGGGCGCAAGCTTTCTGGTCACGCACCAGCTTGTCAAACACCGTGGCTGTCCACCCTATCTTGCCAACGGCATCTCCACTTTTTTTGGTGGCATGCTCGCATTTGGGGGATCGATGGCATTTGAGCCGCACCAGATAAAAACAACATTCTCCTGCTTTTTTATGGTCATGCTCGTGCAGCTGCTCATCAGCAATATTATCTGCTCAAACCTGCAGGCCTCACTCATGAAGACCTACAGCCCAACGTTTATCTCGTTTGCTGGATTTTTAAGTCCCCTCTTTGCAAGTCTCTATGGGGTGCTACTCTTTGGTGAAAAGTTCACCTGGCACTTCTTCGCCTCATTTTTCTTGATAGGAATAGGGCTGGGGCTCTATGCGCTTGGCGAGCGGCGTAAGAAGAAGATCTCCCCCTATCCGGACCAGCCACCAATAAATCAATGACGATATGAAGTAGGGCTAATTTTGGTCGCACAAATTTGTTGATATTGTTGATTAACAGGAATTTCCCCCCACCGCTCATCCCGAGTGTTTTTGAGGCATGGTACATGCCGAAAAAATGTATCGAGGGACATGTGCGGTGGCACAAGATAGGTTTTTTTGCTGTGCCTGATTTTTTTATTTACATCCTTCGTTGCAGTGATGGATCACTCTATGTTGGCCATACAGATGACATAGATAAACGGCTTTCAGAGCACGAAACAGGCAAATTTTATGGAAAGAAAAATTATGTTTGGCAGTTAGCCTGAACTTTCCACCGATAATGCTTGCATTTTTATCGCACAGCGTGGTACATATTTTGTCGTACACAAAACTCTCTACTCAGAAGGAAGTGTTATGAAAAAAATAGTGGTACTCACAGCGCTACTGGCACTTACTGGTCCCAGCAATGCTTACCGTCGATCAGATTTTGCTTTCGCCTTTATTGGAGGCCAAAACTCAGTCTATGGCAAACCCGGCCACATCCCAGACGCCATCCGCGCTGCCTACCCCGACATTCCCTTTGTTGAACTCAAAATCGGCGATGGCTCCCCTGCGGCAACACAGGCCGGTATGTACGAGCAGGTCACACAGGTCTACGAGTTTGCCAAGAATGAACAAACACTCAAGGACAAGCATGTTATTCTTATGGGGGGGTCACAGGGGGGTCTGGTTGCACAAGCCCTCATCGAAATGTATGGAGACAAAGTCCCCTTCGTATTCGATAGTCTCATGACATACGTAAGCCCCCTCGCCGGACAGTATGGCCTCCCGTATGACTGGGAGCCCCTGGTGACAAACGCCATTCAGCAGGGCAGCACACCCATCCTGCAAGAGGTCGCCAAATCGCTTGGCATTAAGGACATACCTATAGCCATAAAAGATAACAGGATTATTACCGTTGGCGAGGCGCTCAATCCCAAAACATCAGTGCTCAGCAAAGAGATGCTCGACACTATCACAAACATTATAAAAATCCCCATACGGGATGGCTTTGAGAAGAACGATTATAGCATTATGAGATACTTTTTTTACAACCCCATTGCGCTCAAAAAAATAGCCCTCGCGGGATACTGGCGCGACCCGCTGCACCAGGATGAGTACCTCAAAGGCAACGGGTTTTTGCCCCTCATAAACAACGAGATCAAACATCCCGATGCCGATCGTTACAAAAAAAATATCTCTGCCCTCAACTGGGTCGTCTTCCTCTGGGCAGCGCAAGATAATGTCATAAAACCCCCACGTTCAGCAATAAAATGCTCGTACAAATGGGGCTCAAAAACGGATGTTGAGGAATTTACCGAGACCGACCAGTACCAGAAAGACCTTCTCGGACTCAAAAACAAGTACGAAAACGGACACCTGATACTTGATGTACTGGAACACACGAACCACTCGTGTAGCACAGCCCAAGCCAGTGAGACGGCACTCCGTCATATCAATACTCTTTTAAGGAGAAGTTAGTATGAAAAAAATATATCTTTTAGCGGCCCTTCTGACACTCGCCTCAACCGGCAACGCATACCGGCGAACCGATTTTGCCATCTGCTTTATTGGCGGGCTCAATTCGCTCTATGGACAGCCTAACTCCATCGCATGCGCAATCCGCGACACCCACCCAGACATACCCTTTGTCGAACTCAAAATAGGTGATGGCTCACAAGCCGCAACCCGTGTAGGCATGTACCACCAGGTCGGACAGATCTGTAGTTTTGCGCTCAACACTCCCAGCCTTGCCGGCAAACATGTTATTCTGATCTGTGGATCGCAAGGGGGACTTGTCGGACAGGCATTTATCGAGATGTATGGGGATAAACTACCATTCACCATCGACAGTTTTATGACCTGTGCAAGTCCACTCGGTGGGCAGTATGGGCTCCCCGACGGCTGGGAGAATGACGTAGACAAGATCATCTCTCAGAGCGGGCTCACCACGCTGCAACAGATTGCCGGTCTCCTGGGTATCAAAGAGTATCCGATGATTACGAGCCGGAAAAAGACCATAACCATCGGTATGGCACTTGCACAGCTCGAAGAGATGAAACGCGCAGAAGATGCCCGTGATGTTCTCGCCCCGATACGCGCGGTTATAGCAAAACTGGTGAAAGCTTTTGTACGGAAAGATTTTAGTCTTATCAGATTCGTCTTCTACAACCCCATCGGTCAGGACCTCATCAGTGTCGCCGGATACTGGCGTGACCCAAAACATCGCCTCGACTACCTCTCGTTCAACGGCTTCTTGCCCTACATAAACAACGAGCGGGAACATGTCAACGCCGCGCGCTACAAGGCAAACATGTCGGCGCTCAACTGGGCAATCTTCCTCTGGGCCGGCAAGGATAACACTGTCAAACCTCCCTGCTCAGGGTCGAAATGCTTCTACAAGTGGGGCTCAACAACTGATCTTGAGAGTGGGTTTAAGGACACCATGCAGTACCAGCAGGATCTTCTTGGCCTGGGAACTATGTTCAATGAGGGGCGGCTTTTGATCGAAGAGCTGCCTAACGACACCCATGCATTCAACAGCGCGGAGGCTATCGCAGCGGGGCTTCGTTATTTCGACATGATAGTGAACGACCCTATTCCAAAGTAGGCGACGGTGGACGAGACATGTATGGTAGCAGGATATATGTTAAACTGATGGATAGGTTGACCTGCCCTTCCCTTCGACAAGCTCCCAGGCTTCGCCTTTGGCTACGCCGGACTGGCGCAGGATAAACTCCACTTTAGCGAAGTAGAATTTTTATTTTGGAGATGCACTATGGATCGTAAGCAGTTGCCGGTAAGCATTAGCGACTTTGCAAAGCTTATCACGGGAAATTACTATTTTGTGGACAAAAGCCTGTTTATCAAAGAGCTGCTCGATTCTGGCGCCGAGGTAACCCTAATCCCACGTCCCCGCCGCTTTGGCAAGACGATCAACATGTCGATGATTAAATGTTTTTTTGAGAAGACGGAAACATCTAATCGCCATCTTTTTGACGGGCTTAACATCGAACAATATCCCAAGTATATGGCAAAACAAGGACAGTACCCAGTTATCTTTTTGACATTTAAAGGTGTGAAAGTCACTTCGTGGGCCGAGTGCTGGAACAAATTGAAGTTTACCATTGCTACTGAAATAAATCGCCACTATGGCACAATCAGTCCACATTTAAGGCCACAGGAACGAATTGATTGTGAAGATATGATAGCGCGCAGAGCCGAGCAGTTTTTGTATGAAGAGGCACTGGCCTCTCTCTCTATGTATCTTTATCGTGCCTACGGCAAACGGCCGCTTATCCTGATAGATGAATACGATACCCCAATTCATGCTGCATTTGACCATAACTATTACGATGAAGCCGTTAATTTTATGCGCAACTTTTTGTTGGGAGGGTTCAAAGACAATTCCAATCTTGAGTTTGGGATCTTGACTGGGATTCTACGTGTGGCAAAAGAGAGCATCTTTAGTGGTCTTAACAATTTACGTGTTTGCACCCTATTAGAAGAGGCATATTCGGATAAATTTGGCCTTCTTGAACAGGAGGTCGCGACGGCGCTCGCTTATTTTGGTTCTGCCAACGAACTTTCTGCGGTACGCGCCTGGTACGATGGGTACCAGAGCGGCAGTTATAAAATTTACAACCCCTGGTCTATTATTGGCATGCTTGACAACAGTGACGTGATGAAGCTCTATTGGGCAAATAGCAGTGATAATGCAATGCTTAAGCAGGTACTACAACATGGCCCAGATGGCATTAAAGAAGATTGCGAAATGATGTTACGGGGCGGGACCATCACCAAAGCGGTCGATGAAAATGTGGTGATGCCAGAACTACAAGTCAACGAGGGCGCGGTCTGGAACCTGTTTCTGATGAGTGGCTATTTGACGTTTGAAAACCTTCGCTCTGTGGGACGTAAACGGTTAGTCGACCTTAAAATACCGAACGAGGAGGTATATGAAATTTATGATACCCAGATTCTTTCCTGGTTCCAAACCACAAAAAAATCTATGCAGCAGTACCAATCGATGCTTGAATTCCTGCTGGCGGGCAATAGAGAAAGCTTTAAGCAACTCTTTGCCCAGTTTGCGCAGGAGACATTGGGTGTGTTCGATGTGAACGGGGATAACCCAGAACGGTTTTATCACGGGTTTGTGCTCGGGATGCTCGCAAGCCTGCGCGATACCCATACTGTGGAGTCGAACCACGAGAGCGGGTGGGGACGCTATGATGTCTGTATTTTTCCTAAAGACATAACCAGACCGGGGATTATTTTTGAGTTCAAGGTCGTCCACAGTAAGCGGGGCGAGACTCTTGAAAGCGAAGTCAAAAAAGCTCTTGAGCAGATTGAAGAGCGTCAGTACGAGGCGGCGATGCGGGCGCGGGGGATCACGAATATCATCAAGATCGGTATCTCGTTTGACGGGAAAAAAAACCTAGTAATGTTCGGCAGTTGAAACAAAACAAAAAGTGAATTTTTATCTCAAAAAGGTATTAGTATGAAAAAAATATATCTATTGCTCACCGCCCTGCTCCTCGCCTGCACCACCAACACCTACCGGCGAACCGACTTTGCCATCGCCTTCATCCGTGGCCTCAATGGAGTTTATGGCTCTCCAAGTGATATCGCAAATGCCATTCGCACCGTGTATCCTAACATACCATACGTCGAACTTAGCATAGGCGACGGCTCGGCTGCCGCAACACAGACAGGAATGTACCGGCAGCTCAGCCAGCTCTACAGCTCTGCGATAAGTAATGCCACCCTCGCCGGCAAACATGTGATACTTATTGGCGGATCGCAGGGAGGGCTACTTGCACAGGCGTTTGTCGAGATGTATGGTCACAGGCTACCATTCACCATCGACAGCCTTATGACGATTGCAGGCCCACTCGGTGGGCAGTATGGGCTCCCCTCTGGCTGGGAGGCAACGGTCGATACGGTCGTCTGGCACGGGGACAGCATACTGCTGCAAGAACTTATCAATCTTTTTGGCATAAAGAGCTACACCGTGGCCCTGAGAAACGGCGAGACGCTCACCATCGGCGAGGCGCTTGACCAAGCGAAAGTCACGCGCGACATACTTGATCCATTACGCACTCTGATAGCACAGGTTGCCAAAGACTTTATACGCAACAACTTCAGCCTCATCAGATTCATATTTTACAACGCTATTGGGCAAGACCTTGTCAGTGTTGCTGGATACTGGCGTGACCCAAATCATAAGAGTGAGTACCTTGCTTCCAACAGCTTCTTACCCTACATCAACAACGAAATAACCCATGCCGATTCCAACCGGTACCGTTCAAACCTCGTCGCGCTCAACCGGATAGTCTTTTTCTGGGCCGGCCAAGACGGTACGGTGACGCCATCCTGTTCAGGATCAAAACGCTTCTACCGATGGGGTTCAACAACAGAACTTGAAAACTCGTTTAGAGACACCATGCAATACCAGCAGAACCTTCTCGGGCTCGGGACCATGCTCGATATAGGCCGTCTCTTTATCGAGTATCTCCCCAATGATGGCCACTCATGCAACAGTGCAGAGGCCATCGCCGCCGGGCTCCGTCAATTTGACGCAATCGTAAACAGCCCTGCACCAAACGACATATTTGACGCAGTTCGCGCAAACGATCTTGCCGCTGTGCAGAGCCTCATAACCGCTCATCCTGCCCTTCTGCTTGCAAGAGACGGATTTAACAATACCCCCATCTACTATGCGGGCGATAAACTCGCCATCGCTCAGTACCTCTTTGCCCAGTATCTTGCTCAGGGCAAACCGGTCGACATAGCAACGCAGGACACGCTCGCCTACAATGCTGCTGGCTCAGGATCGCTGGCTGTCCTCCAGTGGTTGATCGAAAGTCTCTACTACAACCCAGCCCCTACCTACAACAGTCTGCTTCAGATTGCCACACAGAACGGGCAGCCTGCGGTCGTAAACTACCTCCAATCGATGGCCCCGATAACGCTGTCCAACGCCATCGTGCAGAACAACCAATCGCTCGTGAGCCAGATGGTGGCGGCAAACCCGCTCCTCATAGCACAACTAGACGCCAGCAACATGCTCCCTATCTACTATGCAGGCAATAGGCTCACCATAGCACAACAGCTCTTTGCGCTCCACCTGCGCTACTCACCACTCACCCTCGCAGAGCTTGGCGCCCTGCTCTATTTTGCATTTGGTTCGGGCTCGCTCGACGTTGCGCAATGGATTATAGAGACCCTCTACTTTGACCCAACGTCAATCCAGGCGGCCCTCTTTGGCATCGCCGCGAACGGCACACTGACCACCTACCTCCAGACGTTCTTCGCGCAGAATCGCACCACCATCTTTGCGGCAGTCCAGAATAACGACCTCACCACAGTTCAGCAGATTGCGGCAAAAAATCCCGCTAACGTTGAAGAACGCAGGTATGATATGCTCCCGATACTCTACGCAGGCAATAAGCTCGCCATAGCCGAATACCTCTACTCAGTACACCAACAGCTCGGCAGGCCCCTGCCAACAAGCGATCTTGCACAGCTGCTCTACTTTGCCTTTGGCTCAGGATCGCTTGAGGTAGCACAGTGGATGGTGGAAACACTCAATTTCGACCCGAGACCAACCAAAGATGCACTCATCAGTATCGCGCGCGCAAACGGGCAGACGCAGATGATAACCTATCTGGCGAGTCTGGGGATCTGGTAGCTTCCTGGCTATTTTTATTTTTTATTGACAAATTGATGTTAAAATATTTAAACTAATAAGTGTGTAGAAGTTTTGACTTGTATCTTGTATTATAACCATTTAATCTAAAGGAGTTTTATTATGGTTAAAATTTTAAAAAGCGCCCTTGTTTTCGCCCTTTTTTTCTCAAGCATCTCACATGCCACGATGTCGTTTAAGGAAAGACAAAAGTATTATGAAAAGCCGCAAAAAAAGAACGAAGAAGAAAATAAGATAAAACCGGTCAAAAAAGAAGAAAGTAAGAAAAAAATTGAACTTTTTGAGATAAAAAAAGAAGAAAGCAAAGAATCCATAGCAGGTACAGCGGAAGCCGCCTGGAAGGAATATCAAAATAAATATCCACTACATGCTCTCATCAAAAAAGAGGGCAACATTGCCTTTGGAAATGAGTTAAAGAAAGTCTTTGATTTCATTGAAAAAGCTGGCAACATGATCATTCAGCGCGATAACAACGGAATGTGGGCCATTGAGTACAGCAAAAAGAATGACGTCAAGAATTACCTCGGGGAACGCATGTTATTAGAATTGGCGACATTAAACAAAACAGATGATGTGGAAAAGTTGCTCAAAGTAGTCAAAGATATAAAAAACTTTAACATTAACCTGGCCGACGACTTTCTCTTCACCGCTATGAACCATGCCATCAATCATGGTAATGACAAAATGATAGACATATTGCTAAATCATGGTGCAACATATCCGACCGAGGACTAGGACTAACAGGGTAATTGACGAACAAAATAACATATGGCGTTCATTTTTGATTAAGATGGGCGCCATATCTTTTGGAACAAAGTATAGTCTATACAGGACTTCCTCAGAACTAAATTAAGCATAGCGTGAAATCTGATTCAGAGCGC
>CAZWYO010000035.1:0-13258 GCA_964638315.1 uncultured Candidatus Babeliaceae bacterium
ACTAGGATAAAATTTAAATTATTTTTTTCGTCTTGGTAAGCTGCTCAATGTGGGGATACGGTCTTAAAAGGGATGGATTTGACGATAAGCGCAAGAAAGAAAACTAAAACCCGATTCTCTTGAGATTCCCCCCCGTCGCATATTAAACTCGTGATGTTGGTACCCGTAAGTATCTTCGTCACATGGAGGGTTTTGTATGCGACTTTTTTTATCTATCTCTTGCGCCGGTCTGCTGGTATTCGGATCAACAACCATTGATGCCGTTCCCCACGATTTTAGTCTCCAGAGCCGGCTTGCGCGCCTGGGCGCCTGGGCAACAACGGGTCTTCTGTTTGCCGGGGGCATGCTTGGCGTCGAAAATGCGTGTGAGGGCGCTACTGCCTACCTCACTTCGCTGCTGCCGTTTGTTAACCGTCTTTCGACCTCTAATTTTCCACGGCTTGTTGGCGGGGCGATAAGTCTGCCACTTGCTGGATATCTCTACATCAAATATCATCAGTTGGTCTGGTATCTCTCCTATATTTTATATTCGGGCAAGCAGGTATCGCCTATTATTGCACGTGAAGTCGGGCAACATCTTGGCTCATACGTGCAGTGTATGGAGATGATCCGTCAGATACATAAAGAGCTCGATACGCTGATTCAGAGCGCACAGACATGTGTCACAGGTTCTGGTAAAGAGCAGGCGCTCAAGCTGATAGGGTTATCTATCGATGCGGTATTTGAACGGGAATTGAGCGATGCACAAGCATATCTTAATCGGGTGCACAGAGAGCTTGCCGATATTAAACTTGATGGGGTCTGTAAAACATACGTTGCTCGTGCCGGTCGGATGAGCTATGCCATAGAGATCCCCCAGTTTCGTGATTTTGAGCACGCTAATTTTTCCAAAGATGATATCGAAGCCCTTGACCATCTGATCAGCGATATTCTCAACTACTGGCACACATACCTGACGTCGCTTGCTACTTCTATTGATCAACGCGTTGTGCTCTGTCAAAAAATTCATATGCTCGAAAATTTTGTCTCCGGCGTGCTTAATAGGCCTCTTTTTCCTGCCTTTGACCAGGCGCCCATACCAAAACCTACCCCGGCACCAACGCCAACTCCATCGCCTACACCATCTCCGAGCAAGCCAGACAATCCGCCATCCAACCAACAATCAGACACACCATTGTTTCCCCCGTCCAATTGACCGTAGAGCTGGTGAGGTGGATTTTAACGAATTTGCCCTTTAAATTATCGTGCGACTATATTAGGCTAACCTCCGGGGGCCTGTTACGTATCTGTTGCTATCAAAAGGAAGGGTGTCAAGGATGAAGCACGTTTCATCAGAGAAATCGAGCTTGGCCTGGTTCAAGTTGGCCGAATTTGTCACACGGGGCGAAAAAGAACGAGCACTCAGCATTTATAGGCTGCTTGCACATTCGCTAAAAAGCGAGGCACTGGCTGCGCAGTTGGAGGGTGACCTCTTGCAGGCTTTTCATGATGAGCGCGCATTTGAGGCATATCGGCGAGCAGCGCTGCTCTACCAGCGCGAAAATGATGCGGTGCAGGCGATTCTGCTTTATGAACAGATTAGCGGACTCGCACCACATCTTGACGATATCTTGCAGACGCTACTTGAGTGGTACCAGCGCCTGGGCGACCAGACCCGTTGTGTCGATGTGGCACGCCGATTAATTGTTTTATTTGTGGAGCAGAACCGATTTGATGAATCGCACGATATGATCGTGCAGGTTGCACTCAATGACGAGTATAAGCAGCAGCTGCATGAACAGTTTGTTACAGCCCTATTGACCTCACAGAGCGGAAAACATGAAGAGCGTCTACTCAAAAATCATATCGCCCTGGCGCTCGATTACTTTTTGCTTTCTCGTCAAAAAGAGGCGGTTGATGAACGCATTGCGCGTTTTTTGTCGACTTTGGCGGGGCTCGATGGCAGCATGCACGCGTATGCGTGCGACTATGTGAAAAATGCCCGCACGGATGGCACGCAGCCAGACGTATAATAATACGCCAACAGGCGCCAAAAAGAGGCCCTTTTCGCAGCTCCTGCCGCGCATATTCTGAACACGTCGGATAGAACCGACAACAGCCAGTTGGCCCTAAAAATGGACGGATACAGTCTATAGAGACGACGAGGATTTCTCGCACAAGAGCTGATAAACAGTCTCGAAGATGCCCTGTAATTCTATAAAAGAGAGACCAGCAGCCCCGGGCTTTGCAAATAAAATCAGATGATAACCACATGAAATAAACCCCTTTTCGTGAAAGATCGCGCGCGCCCGCCGTTTGATTTTATTGCGGTGGACGGCATTACCAACCTTACAGGGGACTACCAAAAAAAGCTTTCCCACGCCGTGCGCAACAAGCGTAGCCCGAACATCAAAATGAATGCCCTTGAGAAGCCGTTTTGATGTTCGAAAAATAGCTGCGCGTTCTGTGCGCGTAACGCGGGAAGACACGGTTAAACCGCTAGCCGGACCCGGCCTTTTGCGCGACGTCTGTTGATGATTTTACGACCTGAGTGGGTTGCCATGCGCATCAGAAAGCCGTGCTTTCTTAACCGTTTAACACGTTTTGGCTGAAATGTAATTGACATAAAAACTCCGTTTAAAGACTGTTCTTTCTATCTCTTAGTGTACGACAAATCCCCTTTTTTTCAAGGCCCTTGATCTGTTTTGCTTGTAATCTACTTCTATTTTCTGCTTGCCAGGTACGTCTGCACATCGAGCGCCGCCATGCAGCCGGTTGCAGCAGCGGTAATCGCCTGCCGATACTTTGCGTCAGCCACATCGCCCGCGGCAAAGATGCCCGGTACTGATGTCTGTGTGCCGTTCTTGAGCGCTATATTGCCTGCTGGCGTGAGGTCGATAACCCCCTGCAAAAAGTCGCTACTTGGCACCTGGCCGATCGCTACAAAAACAGCTGCAGTCGCGTGGTGAGTCGTCTCTTTTGTCTTCTGGTTCGCGATTTCGACGCCGGTCACCCGTTCACCATCCCCAACAATCTTGGTAATCGTACTATTAAAAACACATGTTATCGCGCGGTCGTTTTGTACTGCCTCACGCAGCCTGACTTCTGAGGCCGTCAGTTCGGGTTTGACGTGAATAAGCGTTATCTTGTCGGTATACTGGCGTAAAAAGAGAGCATTTTCAAGCCCACTGTTGCCGCCGCCGACAACGATCACCGGCTGGTCTCTAAAAAACGACCCATCGCAGACGGCGCAGGGCGAAACGCCCTTGCCCAGATACTCTTCTTCCCCCGGGCAGCCGAGTTTGCGTGGGTGGGCCCCCGATGCGACGATGACCGATTTTGATTGGTAGCTCTTTTTGTTGGTTTTTACGGTAAAGAGCGGTGCGCCCTCTGATCCAGCTTTCTGGGGGACTATGGCCGTAACATTTTCGGCTACCAGTTGTGCGCCAAGGGTCGTTGCATGGTCACGCAGATTCTGCATGAGTTCGGTGCCACGAATTTTGGGTATGCCTGGCCAGTTTTCGATGTAGGTGGTCCACATGAGCTGGCCACCCGGCTGC
This sequence comes from uncultured Candidatus Babeliaceae bacterium, assembly GCA_964638315.1. Classification (GTDB taxonomy): domain Bacteria; phylum Babelota; class Babeliae; order Babelales; family Babelaceae; genus CAZWYO01. Next base: position 3,540 of record CAZWYO010000035.1, read on the forward strand.
GGGCCGTCGATGACTAGCGGGGTGAGACCAAAGCGGGCTAGGTAGATGGCGGCAGTCAGGCCTGCGGGGCCCGAACCGATGACGATAACGTGTTCAATTTTGTTCATGAAAAATCTCTTTTTGCTCACAGAAATGGATGATATCAATTGCACTAGGCAAGGTTACATTTTTAGGCCGCACACCCTGAGCTTGTCGAAGGGTTTCTCGAGTGCGGAACATATGCAAATTTACCTGAATTAACCGCACACTTAGACCCTTCGACAAGCTCAGGGTGTGCGGAGTTTGATGCTCTTTAATATCTTGAAATTGTTTAAAAACTTTTCGCATTTGGGATGAGGTCTTGATAACAAGCCTACCATGATCGGCGTGGGAGACAAGTTCTCAGTGTCGCGTGAGCGTCGTAATAACCGTGTTGAGAACCTTTTCGCGCAAGCACGCCTGCTTGATAATCCCGAGCGGAATGGGCTGCTCTTGTCCATTGACCTGCGTGACCGGCAGGTCAAAATAGATAAATTCTTTGGTGCGGGGCCGCTGCAGAATGCTCAGGTAGGACTCAAGATCGGCATGATCGACCGAGATCATCTCTCTGTTTGCAATATGATCCATGATAAGCGCCTCACGCAGCTGTTTTTCAGCAAGCGCCGAGATCTTTGCTCGAAAGTCTTTTTGGAGCCGATAGACCGGATAGTCGGGCGTGCGCTGCACTTCACGTAGCAAGTACTCTTCCTGATTTTTAACGAGCTCTTCGGGCACCCAGACCGGAAATTTCTTGAAAATTGCACGAAAGGTCGCCTCGACCATCTCCCTGCGGAGCGATATGTCATTTCTGGTTGAAAAAACGGTCACCAGCTCACGATTGATCGAATCCCGAGGAGTAAGATTAAAATGTTTGCGAAGTGCGTCAAAAGAGAAGTATGCGCTGGGGACGATGCTCTTTATGGTGATCATGAAAGCGTAATCGGTGTCGAGTTGTCTGCTAAAATAGCGCTGCAAGAAGTTGCTTGTGGTGATGAATGAGTCGCCAACGGCCCTGCCGCAGAAGAGCTCTTGCGCCTCGCGATCAGTGTCTTCGCGGCCAATCTTGAGCCAGATAAGGTCAGCGGTGTCGAAGATAACCTGACGGTTATCGTAATCGACGACGGATACCGAAAAACAGACCCAGTCGCCGATGGATGCGAGTGAAGGCCGCTTTGCTTGAGTCTCTAGCGAGCCTTCTTCACGAATGAATAGGTCGACCTGACGGTCTAGATCTTTGTAGTTTCTCCTGCCGGGGATTTTAAAACTAATTTTTCGCCAGTCTTGTTCGATGGCAAGTGGAAGTTGAAAACATTGGAATATAAATTCGGCGTCATGTTCGGGGGCAAGGTCTACGCGGAGTAAGAGTGGGTCGCCAACAACGACCGCGCGCTGTCGGGTGATCTCTTGGCAGAGAAAATTGATAACGCAGTGGTTGAGTAAGAACTCTTTGAGGTGTTCAAGAATGTACGTTTTGTAGGTGCGTTCTATGTATGATATGGGTGTTGTACCCCGTGCAAAGCCGCGCGCTTGGACGTAGAGTTGATGGCGGGAAAGTGCTTGTCGATACAAGGCACTCACAAGCGACTGCTTGACTACGACGCGGGCCCAACTCAACTTGCGCGATTGCTGTTCGATTACACAAACAAGACCATCGCTCTGGTTTTCCATAGCTACCGCTCCTTTTTTGGTGCAAGCGAAGGGACTCGAACCCCCACCCCTTTCAGGACTGGATCCTAAGTCCAGCGCGTCTACCGCTTCCGCCACGCTTGCACGACCCAGAAGGTTGTGTGCGATGCTCTGGTAATACCAGCTGGTTTCGCACATGCAACTCTTACTAGGATGATACCATAATCAGAATCTAAGATAAAGCCTCGTTAAAGAGATTTGATCTCTTTTTCTTTTTTGGTGCCTATCTGATCGGCTTTTTCCGTCAAATCATCGGTAACTTTTTGCAAAAGTGTTTGCAGCCTTTTTTCAATATCTTCAGAGATGCTTTTGCCCTTTTGAAGATCGCGGATCAGGTTGTTAAATTCTTTGCGTTCATTCCGTATTGCTACTTTGCACTCTTCGAGCTTTTTGCTTACTGTTTTGGCGAGCTCTTCGCGTCGTGAAGCACTCATTGGGGGTAGCGGGACTCGGATAAGCGAACCGTCATTTTGCGGGGTAACGCGCAGCTCGGACTGGCCAACAGCTTTTTCAATCGCCTCAATATTGTTCACATCCCACGGTTGAATGACGATTAATTGAGCTTCTGGTGTTGTTATCGAAGCGATATCTCTGATGCGCATGGCGTTGCCGTAACAGATGACCTGCATATCTTCGACAAGCGCTGGGGTTGCTCTGCCCGTCCGTAGTTTGCTCAACTCTTTCTCGAAATATTCGATATGCTTGAGCATTGATGTGCGTGCTGCCTGCTCAAATTTTGCAGGGTTATCGTTTGGTCCGAATTGTAACACAACCATATGGTACGTCCTTTCCGTCTAGTTAAGCGCCGACTTCAAAGCGTGCAAATCGGCGAATAGTGATCTTTTCACCCATCTTGGCCATCAATTCTTTGAGAAGATCATCGATGGTGAGTTTGTCGTTTTTAATAAATGGCTGGCGTATGAGACAGACTTCTGAGTAGAGCTTCTCAAGCTTGCCGGCAAGGATCTTGTCGATCATCTGGACAGGTTTGCCTGCAGCCTTGAGCTGTTCAGCGAGAATCTCTTTTTCTTTGTCTAAAAATGCGGCATCCAGATCTTCTGGGTTGACGCACCGGGGGCGTGCTGCAGCAATGTGCATGGCAACGTCTTTTGCGAAGTTTTGAAGGTCTTGGGTGCGCGCCACAAAATCTGTTTCGCAATTGATCTCAAGCAAGACCCCAAGCTGCGATCCCGCATGAATATACGACGTAATAAAGCCCTGTTTGGTCGCATTTCCGGACCGTTTTTCGGCAACGGCTGCGCCCTTTTTACGGAGAAGCTCTATCGCTTTTTCAATGTCGCCGTTGGATTCGATAAGCGCTTTTTTGCAATCCATCATCCCGAGGCCGGTCTTGTCGCGTAATTGTTGAATAAGATCTAGACTGATCTGTGCCATGTTTTATATCCCTAACAGATATGGTTAAAAAATTTCCTGCATATCCTAGTTTGCCAAAAAGCGTATATTTGGTAAACTTGAGATGAAATTATTAGGTCTGTAGGTGAACTGGTCATAAACTTAGAATTAGGGATGCTGCCTTCAATGAAACAGGACATTACATTTAGCCGTTACGCGATCTTCCAGACGGGCGGCAAACAATATCAGGCTCTGGAAGGCAAAACTGTCGAAATCGAAAAATTAGAACTTGCCGATGGCGCAGAAGTTATTTTCGACGAGGTCTTGCTTAGACGTACGGATGCAACGACCGTTGAAGTTGGTCAACCATACGTATCGACTCCGGTCAAAGCGGTGGTGGTCAAACAGGACAAGGGCCCAAAATTGATTGCGTTCAAGTTCAAACGGCGCAAGAAATCTCGGCGGAAAATCGGCCATCGTCAGCCACACACAGTGGTTAGAATACTTTCAATCTGAACTTAATCGGGTTGATTGAGTTGATGCTGGTGAAAAAACCGTAAAGTTTTTATAAAATCTTATGGTAAAGTTTTATGGGCGGCTTCGGCCGCCCATTTTGCGTTGGTTGTTAACTTTTTTCTAACCCCCATGCGCCAGCCTGAACAGTGTCTGGCTGAACTTGTCGATAGCTCCGGGTTCTGCAGGTATAGTTATTGTGTCGGGCGTGATGTGGGATTCTTCTTCTTTTGGTTTTTCAAGCATCTTCTTCTCGATCTTTCCCCACTGTTCGAGCAGTGTCTTATCTACTTTGTACGTTTTCCCATCCAGCACAAAATTCGTTTCTGCTCCCTGTCGCACCCATTCTTGCATGTTAGCCACGCTGACGTATATCGTAGCGATGTTTTCAAACTTGAACTCGTTTGCCTGGTAGACGGTAGATCCGGTGTCATCCGTAAAGAGTTCTTTGTGTGCAGGGGTGGGTTTTTGCCTGTTTAGCTCTCCCACCAGATTAAAGGTAGTTTCCTGGACGGCATCGTCTCTGGTTTTCTCACTGGCGTCTTTGTCGTATACTGCGCTGGCTGTTGGTTTGAGGATAAATTCATTCGCCTTTATAGGGTCTGTTTGAACGGCCCTGAGTGCAAGAAAAATTGCGTCACCTTTTGGCACAATAACAAAAAATGGTACGGTAATATCTTCAGCTAACAGGTTCATTCCCAGTATGAATAAGGCTATGACGTGTGCGTGAAAAAATAATTTTTTCATCTACTACTCTCCTTTTGTGAAAGCATACAAATAACGCTCTGTTCTGCCTTAAAAATCGGCTATGCGCTTGAGATCCTCATTTTTGCCCGCAATCACAATATCGTCCCCCTCGTACAGTATCATTTCGGGCGCGAGCGGCATAACGGCCTCTCCATGCTTTTTACCGAGCAGTTGCACGTGATACGTGGGGCCGAGCGTGAGTTCTGAGATGGGTTTGCCAAGAAAGTGCCCCGGGGCCTTTACTATCGCGACTGAGTACTCTTCGGTAACAGGAGTTAGCGGGTTTGCTATCATGCAGAGCTGTTCTGCAAGCCGTTGCCCCATGGCCTGTTCAGGCAGAATCACCTGACGAGCGCCAATGAGTTCAAGAATTTCACGGTGTAGCTCACTGATCGAGCGGACTATCACGGTTTTGGTGCCGATCTTCTGTTTGAGAAGGGCGGTAATGAGGATCGACTGGGCAAAGTTTTCGCCCACCGCAACCACTACCACTTCGACCTCGTCAACGCCGATATTGCGCAGTGAGTCCTCATCGGTTATGCGTGCGCAGACGGCCTGGGTAACAAGATCGCGGATCGAGTGGACGATCGACTCGTTACTATCAACGGCTAAGACATCCATCTTGTGCCGTGCGAGCGTCACTGCAACCTCGTAGCCGAAGCGGCCAAGACCGATAACACAAAATTTTTTCATATAGATCCTTTATGTGGTTAAACCAGAAGAATGCCTTCTTCGGGGTATTGAAATGTCGGTTTATCTTTATGTTTTTTAATAGCTAAAATAAGCGTAAGCGAACTGATACGACCAAAAACCATACCGATCGAGAATATAATTTTCCCCGCAACCGAGAGCGTTTGTGCAAGCCCAATCGAGACGCCATGGTTTGCGAAAGCTGAGACCGCCTCAAAGAGATACTGAATAAATGCATGGCCCGTTCCCCACTCGGTGATCATGAGTAGGAGTGTTGAGAACATGCACCACATGAGGCTCAGGGTGATGATAGCAAAGGCGCGCAAGACCTGTTCAATGGGGATGCGTCTGCCAAAAAGTTCGACATGGTCGCCGCCCATCGCTGCTGCCCGCATGGTGGCGAGCGACAGGACAAACGAGGTTACTTTAATACCCGTACCGCCCGCTACCGAGCCTGGTGACGAACCGATAAATGCGAAGATCAGCACGAGCAGCAGGGTGGTGTTTGCAAAGTGGGTAACCTCGAGGGTGCAGAAGCCGCAGCTACGCAATGATACTGCGTTAAAAACGGCGAGGTTGAGTGATTCAAAAAAGCCGTGCCCGGCAAACTGTTGGTGCTCCGAAATCCAGATAAGTGGCACAAAAACGAGACTGATTACGGGGGTAAAATAGACAATTATTTTACTGTGCAGCGTGAGGTGCACGGAAGTCTGTGGAAGGTTGAGGTACCAGCGCTTGAGCCGATGGGCAATTTCGTAGAGGGGCACAAAACCAAAGCTCCCAATAATCATCAGTATGGTTGAGATGAGAATGAGCCAGTGGTTGTGCTGTACCGATATCATATCGCCGGGGAATATTGCTATCCCCGAGTTACAGTATGCAGCGATGCTGTGAAACAGCGCGGCAAACCAGCGGGGCACCGTGAGCGGTTCGCTGCCGATAGAAAGGTATGTTGCGAGTGCGCCCATCGTTTCGATAAAGAGCGAAAAGACAACGATAAACTTGATGACACTGCGATGATATATCCAGTTACTCTTCCAGTTTTCGATCTCAAACTGGTGGCCAGTGATGATGTGTGCCTTCATCCCCACTTGAAAAAAGATCGCCATGAGCGGTGTTATCAGGGTTAAAAGCCCCAGTCCACCAATCTGGATCAGGAGCATGATGATCGTTTTACCCGCGATGGTGAATGATTCGAGTGGTATGGTCAGGATGCCGGTAACGCTCACGGCTGATGCCGAGGTGAAGAATGCATCGATAAATCTGATGGGGATTCTCTGCGAAAATGGCATAGCGAGTAGTATGGCACCTACCACAACAGCGGCGATAAGTGACAGAATAATAATTCTCCACGGGGAGATTGTAAAGGGACGACGTTCAGACATAAAAACCTTTGCAAAATATGGTCATGAGAATATTTTTTCTCACAAGAGTATATCCCAACTCCGCTCACCCTGAGCGGGTTTTAATTTTTTCACCTTTAGCCGTTTTAGTCTAAAAAATTTAAGGGCATAAGGTCAACGATTATTACGGTTGCATAAACGGGTTAAGCCGTTCGATATACGTGCCGATCGCAGCTATCTCTATCCGTTCCTGCGCCATGCTATCGCGATGACGGATCGTTACTTTCCCATCTTTTTCGCTCTCAAAGTCATACGTAAAACAGAAGGGGGTGCCAATTTCGTCGTGGCGCCGGTACCGTTTGCCGATCGAACCAGAGTCATCAAATTGTATCGATATCCCCATTTTTTTATATCTGTTACAGATCTTTTCCATCGGTGCAGAGAGCTGATCAGAAAGTGGCAAAAAAGCCGCTTTTATTGGTGCAAGCGCTGGGTGCAGATGGAGCACGGTGCGCGGGCCTCCGTCTGTCTCTTCTTCGTCATACGCGTCAAAAAGACAGGTTAAAAAGAGCCGATCGACACCCACAGAACATTCGACGACATGGGGGACGTACGAGCTGCGCGTCTCGTCGTCAAAGACAGCCAGGTCTTTGCCCGAAAATTTGCTATGTTGCGTCAGGTCGAAGTTGCCACGGTAGGCGATGCCCTCAAGCTCTTTCCAGCCGAAGGGAAACTCGTACTCCACATCGCAGGTTGCGGATGAGTAGTGGGAGAGCTCTTCTTTCTCGTGGTCCCGTAGCTTAATGCGGTCTTGAGCTATACCAATTGTTTTATAGAAGCTTTTGCGTTCTGCGCGCCAGAACTCAAAGAACTCGAGGGCTGACTTTTCGGTGCAGAACCATTCGAGCTCCATCTGCTCAAACTCGCGCATCCTAAACAGAAACTGCTTAGGCGTGATTTCGTTACGAAATGCTTTACCGACCTGCGCGATGCCGAAGGGGATCTTGACCCTGTTTGAGGTGAGCACGTTTTTAAAATTTACGAAGATGCTCTGCGCCGTCTCGGGCCGCAAATAGGCGATGGACGACTGCTCAACGGAAGCTCCCAGTTGTGTTTTAAACATCATGTGAAATTCGCGTGCTTCCGTCCAGTCTTTTTTGCCACAAGTCGGACAGGCTTTATCCAGATTGATGTCGTCGGCGCGAAAGCGTGCATTGCATGCGCGGCATTCGACGAGCGGGTCATGAAAGTTCTCAACATGGCCAGATGCGGTCCACATGGCTTCGGTGCCGAGCAGCGCACCGTCTATGAATAGGATGTCTTTGTCGAGTCGCCTGAGCGAATCTTTCCAGAGCGTGCGGATGTTGTCTTTGATTATCGCCCCGAGGGGGCCAGTATCGTAGACGCCGTTGAGGCCGCCGTAGATATCAGCGGCTGGGTAGACAAGACCGCGCCGCTTACAAAGGGAAACAATCTTTTCAAGTGTTGCAATCGACTTCATAATTTTTTTTGCCTTTGTGCCGTAGATTTGGTACATCAGTGACTAGTATATGCCTAATGGCATATTGGTCAAATTGGCCGCCCAAAACGGCTGTTTTTAAGGAGTAGCTTTAATGGTACGTGAAGTATTGTGTGCGGGAAGGCTTTGCACTCTTCTGTTGCTTGGGTTTGCCATCCCATCCGTTGTGATTGCAGACGATCTTAATAACCTGACGGTTGTGTTACGTGATCTTGCTAAACCAGTTCCACCAGCACCCTCATGGCGGGGCTCAAAGGTGTATGAGCGGGAAATCGGCCCCTTGCGCCTTGTGTTAGTGGTTGGGGATGCAACTAAATCTGACGTGCCAAATTCTGCGCAGGGGCCTATGCTCACGGGCAATATGCTTAATCAAGATGCCGACGTGGTTGTCGACGCAGCAAATGGGGATATTAATCCCGGCTCTGGTGTGAGCGGGTCGCTCTATGCTGCTGCAGGGAGCCCAAGCGTTGATGGGGTCTGGCGTAAAAACAAGCCACCATTTGAAACGGGCTACCAGAAGGGTCTTGATCCGAAGCGTCTGAATGATGGTGACGCGTGGTTCAATACCAACCCGGATGTTATCGCCTACAGCCCTGACAAGGGGACAGGGACCCCACAGAACATCATGCGGATTATTCACGCCGTGGCGCCTGTGTGCGGTAACCAGGTTAATGATCATATGAGGGAACTGCTTGTGAGCGCCTACAAAAAATCACTCAAAGAGATGGATGGTTGGTTACAACAGAGCGACTGGCTAGGCGAATGGAATAAGCAGCGTCAGGCTGCGGGCGTGCCGCTGCGCGGTGCCGACCACCGGCCGACAATCGTATTTCCGTTGCTTGGGGCAGGGGTGTTTAGATGCGATGTAAAAATGGTTGCCGAGAGCTTCCAGCAAGCTGTTACTGAGTATGCTGGGGAAACAAAAAATACAGCAATTGGTGTGGTTATTCTGGCACCGTTTAACGCTGCTTTACAAAAGATTGTTTTGGGGGTGCTTCAGAGCAAGGTTTAGGCCATATTTTTTAGCATGAACGCAAGGTTGTAGAGGGCCGTATTGCCTGAGGTATCGACACTACTTTCTGATTGGCCGTATCGCTTTTTTAGGGCATCTTTTACAAGCGGTAGCCACTTTTCGATCCCATCCGCAGGGAGAATATACGCAATAGCATTCTTGAAATGTTCGAGGTCGTCGCTTAGCTCTTCTATTTTTTTTCCCCGTGCGGCGGGACCTAACACGAACTGTTCTTGTAATGTCTCAAGGTATTTTTTACAGTCCTCAATCGCATTGAGTATGTTTTGACCCGTACCTTTTCCAGCACCGCTCTGACTCGCTTCGCCAGCCCATGCAGCATCGTTCGGTAGTCCCTGCGGGTCCTGCCACGCGGCTTTCTCTGCATTGAAGATCTTTTTGAGCTTCTCATCAAATTTTGGGTAGTTTTGTTTGATATTCAATTCGGGCACAAAGCTTATGGCTTCCGCGAGATCCTTGCCAGCATTAATTAGCTGGTCGCTATAAGTGAGGCCGATAAAGTTGTTCCGGTAGTAAATCCACAAGAAGTCCTGGGTCCTTGGAATATGAGGGAAACTGGGAAACGGCCACGCTTACTGGTTTATCGGCGGATGCGGGATATGGCCCTCGAAAATCTTGTGGATGCGCTGAGAATGCTCGCATGATTTTGCGCATGTCCTTTCCTACTCCGCTCCTTCGGAGCTACGTAGGACAGGCCGATACATTTTCCCACGGGACAGATCTATACAAAAAAGGGTTTACGCATGTTTCACTTTTTTGATTTGGTCAGGACTTCCTCAAATGCTTGAAAGATTCGAACTAGACGGGAAATCCCATAAAC
>CAZWYO010000036.1:0-12966 GCA_964638315.1 uncultured Candidatus Babeliaceae bacterium
CGCATGATCCGCACCCGGGGAACCCGGAGTTTATCCTGAGCCAGTCGAAGGGACAGGCTCCCAGTCTTCGCCAAGGCTACGACGGGCAGGCAGGGTGTGCGGATTCTAGAATGTAAACTTATTTTCGAAAATTAGCATTAGGATGATTCACACACAAAAAAACCACCGCACTGATAGAATATCAATGCGGTGGAAAAAGGAGAGTAGTAATGAAGCCTCATTTAAGGTATAAATTATTGAATAAACAACAACTTATACATGTATTATTATGCCCGATGTTTTATAAATGTCAAACTTTTGGAAAAAAAATATTTACTGCCGAGCGACCGTTTCGCACTCTTTTTTACAATAAGGCATGTTCTTTGTCTCTAATTTTATGTGAAGCGCGATCTGGTCGAGTAGAACGCGCGGCAGGTACCCAGCCTGGGGTGCCGTTACCATGAGCTGGCCACCCAGTTTTTGGGCAAGAGTTAGCAAGGTTGCGGCATTTTTTTCATCAAGATCGGTCATAAAATCATCAACCAAAATCAGTGCTGGTTTTGACAGCAGAGAGATGACTCCTGCCTTGAGCAGAAAAGCTATCAACTTCTGCTGCCCACGCGACGCAAACTGGCGCGCCGGCTGTCCGTTAAATGCGATAACAATATCGTCAAGATGAGCCCCCGAGAGGGTGCGGCGCATGGCGCACTCGCGCGCAAAGAGATCTTCGCTGTGGCTCACATCCCTACTGCTATATTCGAGTTCGATCGCCGCCCTGTGCGATATTTGATGCTCTGTCGCGAGCGTGAGCATGGTTGCCTGAAGTTTTTTAAGAAAACTTTTTCTTGTCGCACGGATCTGAGCAGAGAGCTCGTCAAGTTGGGTGGTCCATGCTGCGCATGCGTCGAACGTGCAGCGCCCAGTGGTAAGCAGGGCATTTTTTTGACGTACAACCCGCTTTAAAACGATTAACGCATGCAGATAGTCGGTATCCTCAAGTGCAATAGCATGGTCAAGAAAGCGACGCCGGTCGTCGGGTGCACCCCCCACGAGGGCAAGGTCTTCTTCAGAGATCGCTATCGCACGGCATTGGGCTGTTGCCTCGTGCCACGCATCAATGGCAGTGCCGTTGAGTTTTACCATGCGTTCGCCCGCTCGGGTCACGCAGACGCGTAGGTCCCAGGGTTCAGCATCTGTTATGTTCTCAGACGTGCCTGCGCCTGCGACTGCTATTGCATAGCTATCGCAGCCCCAGCGGATACACTCGCGCGGCGACCGTGTTCTAAATGAACGGAGCCCCGTGGCATAAAAGAGCGCCTCCAAGAGGGATGTTTTGCCCGAGCCGTTTTCCCCTGAAATAACGACCACGGGAGCAGAAAGATCGAATGTCTCGTTGTCAAAACAACGAAAATTGCGGACACTCGCCGTGCGAATAATACTCATCAATTGACCCTATGCCCGCCCATTTAGACCCGAAGTTTATCCTGAGTAGCTTCCAACAAGAAGCGTATCGAAGGGACAAGCTCAGGGTGTGCGGGTCTTGGTATCCTCTATTAATTAGCGCGCCCTGCAGTGGCCGCAGGCGATATTGGCATGACAAGATAGGTCATCGTGTATGCGTCCGTTGCGGTCTCAAAGATAAACGGGCGCGTCTCGTTTTTGAGATAAAAGTCGACCCGCTCGTCACCAAAAACTTCCATACCATCGAGCACGTAGGGTGCGTAAAACCGCATATCGAGACCATTCCCCTCAAAAGTAAGTGGCAGTCGCTCTTCGAGCATGCCGACACCACTATTTGAAAAAGAGATGTTTGCTTCGTGTGTATTAAACTGGAAGCGGGTTGCAAGAAATTGACCTGAGAGTAAGCATGCGGAACGGCGTAGCGCACGCACCAGCCCCTTACGATCAACCGATCCTTTAAAGAAGTCGTCACGCGCAAGCACGGGACGGTATTCAGGGAATGGTTGCGAGATGAGCCGCGTGAAGAAGTTGAATAGATCACCGGAAAAGACAAGATGTCCATCGCAGGTGCCCAAAAATATGGTTGTGTCGCCAGAGTTTTCGATTAACTTTTTGAGTTCAAAAATAGCGCGGCGAGGAATCAACCAGCTGCGTGGTTCTTCAAGTTTATATTTGGCTGTCTGGACCCGTGCAAGGCAGTGCCCGTTTGTTGATGTCATCGAGAGTCCCGTAGGACCAGCCTCCAAAAAGAGACCGTTAAGCGCCATATTGCTATTGTTTTGTGGGATCAAAAAAGCGACATGGTCAAGCAGGGTGATAAGGTCGTGCGCATCGATATGCGCGAGATTTTCTATCCGTTCGGGGAATGTGGGGAAGTCCCGTGCCTCTTGCGTGTTTAGGCGCAGGGTGACGCCCTCAGCCGCCAGAACGAGTTGATTGTGTTCTAAACTGCACGATATCGCCCCCTCGATCTCTTTGACGCTCTCGAAGATGCGCCGGCCCGAGACTAGAAAAGTGCCCGTGGTTGTGCAGGTGCTGTCATTGATTGCGCAGCTTGCTTGCAGGCTCACTTCAAGATCGGTCCCTTTGAGCACCAGCTCTCGGTTACCAACTTGAAAAAGAACAGTATTGGTGATATCGAGGGTCGTCCGCTTTGCGCAGAGTGGCTGCAGGGACGACAATATGGGAAATAACTTGTCTTTTTCTATACGGAATTTGATATCCATGGTCACTACTCATTTTCGTAATATGAGGTAAAAAATTACGTGACGGCCGCCGGGTTGACGGCGGCCGGTAATCAAAAAATCAGTATAACACGGCATGGATTGTAGTAAAGTTGTTTGTGCGCAAGCCCGGCGGGCTGCAGCTCCCTAAAAAACTTTTACTTCCAGCTCTCCATTTTTTTTAGAAGATTGCTTACGCTTTCATTAAAAGTGTCGACTACCCTGTTGATGACTATGAATTTCGTTGTGTCTGTTATCAAAGTAAAGATCTGCGTGTTTTTTTTGATTGGGTCTTTTTCAATTCCCCCTAGCGTACCCTTTACGTTTCCTATGTCACTACTTATCAGGGGAGTAAACTTATTTGCTATATCTGTTAATTGCGGAACTTTCAATTGTTCATAAAGGTTTTTTGCCTCCAATTTTAGCTTAGTAAGTTCCATTACGAATGCTTTCATTTCCCGAGACTTACCGAATGCATCAAAAGCCTTTTTAATATTGCCTGCAAGTTGCTCTAAACGTACTCTTATCGACAGTACTGCACAAAATTTGTTCCAGCTTTCCACAATTTTTTCCAAAGTCTTCTTTGAGATAATTTTAGATTCGATGTTTTTGACCGTTTTATTTTCAATTGCTTTAACCAATTTTGTCCAATCGGTTGCCAAGTTGATTGAGTCTATTGTTTTTCTGATTTTTGCCAATGCAGCATCTTCTCCCTCTTTTGCTTCCAGGCTGATACTGAAGTTTAACAAGTTTGGGCCGAGATGACGCCCCATGTCGAATTTAAGATCACTCAGCTGCAAATTGTCATGGACTTTTAATATTGTGTAAATCGTTTCGTCGATTGCTGAAACAAATCGAGTAGCGTTTTCATTGATTTCGCTTAATTCTTTTTTAGCAACTATTTCCACCTCGGCTCTTTTTCTCAGTGTTCCAAAAAAACTTTCCGCCGCCTTACTTATCGCGTTTACCCCACTAAACATTGCTTTTGGAGTCGTTTGGCTTGGCACAGAGAATTGGGCATACGTATTTATTTTTTTGAGTTTTTCTACCACATTTTCCCATGAGGCGCTCCCGGTTAGTGCGGTCACGTCAGAACTTATGCGTTCTAATCGTGCTTTGAGTAAGCCACTATCTTTCTCACTCAAACCTTTTATATTTGTTTCTTTTGTCTTCTCATCTATTCCCACAATATTGAGTGCTCTATTAAAGTCGGCTACTACTTTTTCTGGACCTGTTTTTGGAATAAATTTTATCTCCCCCTTCGGTTCCGCAGTTCGCTCCGAATCGTCCCTGATCAATTTCCCAAGCGCTATTTTTATCTTGGGCAGATCTGACTTGGTCACATCTATTTTATCGAATTTTTCCGCGAGCTTTTTAAGCGATGCTTTATTATATTCAAAATTATCTTGCTCGCGCTTCGCCGCACAATACCCCGCGGCGCCCACCAAAACAAACCCAAGCAGCAACAATCTTCCTAGATACTTCATACTCTCTCCCTTTGTTAAAATATCGACCTTACTTAAAATTCTCTCTGTCGTCTGTCTCTTGACCACCGTTTAGCGCCACTGCCCGTTTTTTGAGGGTCCCGAAAGCCTGCGCCCCGATTATGTTTTCGAAGCGCAGGCTCTTTGCCTTGGCATAACCCTTTACTGAGGATCCTCCACTAGTGTGTCTGGTTTTTGAATCCAATCCCCTGCTTTAGTCTTTCAATAAATTCGTTCCAGCTTTTCACGATCTTTTTTAAGGCATCTTCTTGGATAATTTTAGGCTTGTTGTATACGACCGCTTTACCTTCAATTGCTTTACTCACTGCTGCCCAATTGGCTGCATAGACGATTGATCCCAACGTGGCTTTGATTTTTTCAAGTATAGCCGCTTCAGGCGTGGCATTTCCCCCCTTTAGTTGTTTTAGATCGGTAATTAAACCTTGCACGCACGAGTAACTCCCGAAGTCTACGTCGATACGTGTAAAATGATTCAGCTCCCGTTTGCCAGTGGCACTGGGTGTTTTGTCGATCTCTTTGACAAGTTCGTCAGCGGCTGTATTGATATTTTTCAATAATGTTTCATCTTTTATTACTTTGGCTCTGCTGCCCAGTTTATCAAAGAATTTTTTCGCAGCTTCACCTATCGCGTTTACCCCCCTAAACATTGCTTTTGGAGTCGTTTGGCTTGGCACAGGGAGGGGAAAATCGTCGAAGGTTCTCAAGAAAGCGACACCTCCTTCCAGCGTCTGGTTTATATTTTGCCAGTTGCATTCTTTTAGCAGTTTAACCATCGCATCTTCTATGAGCTCTAATCGTACCCTGAGTGAGGCTCTATTATTGCTTTTTAGTTCTCCAATATTTTGCACAATATTGATTGCTCTGAGAAAGTCGGCTACTCTTGCCTTTGGCAGTTTTCCATTTGGGATATCTTCTGAGAACTCTTTTGTTTCAGCCGTTCGTTGCGTTTTATCATTAAGCAACTCTCTGAGTTTTTGTGCAATCACAGATAGATCTGACTTGGTCGCATCTATTTTATTGATTTTTTCCGCGAGACTTTGAAGCGATGCCACATTGACGTCATGATATTTGTTTGCTAGCTTTTTACCCGTTCTCTCTTGATCTAGTGTCATTCCCGCATAACATCCCGCGGCGCCCACCAAAACAAACCCAAGCAGTAACAATCTTTCTAGATACGTCATCGTATCTCCTTCAATTAAAATACCAACTTCTCGTCGTCTGTTTCTTGCTCTTCCTTTCTTCCCACCACCTCCTCTTTCGTCCCCTGGGGTGGGGCGTCTGTGATAATAAATTATTAATAGCCGAGCCAACCAGCCGTGTATCTCCAAAGTAAGGATCCCTGCTCTTTTGCATCCTTTTTGACGTCGGCTTCTTTTTTGAGATTCGCATCAATGGTCTCTTTCGTCTCTTCTATGCTCTTTGCTGTCGCCTTTGCGAGTATCCCTCTGCCATGAAAAGCTGCCACAATAAAATCTTCTGTGATCTTCGCACTCAAAATGGGAATCTTGTCGTTGATGAGCATGAGTATCCGAACGTAGCGTTCAAATTGCGTCAGCATCTTTTTGAAATTTATCGTCTCTTCTGCGGTTTTTGGTTCTTTGATCTCTGCGGTTGCAGCTAAGAGCGCCTCTGGATATTCTTTTAGAGCCTTAAGCGCATCGGGGTCTGTTTGCAGAGCTGTTATGGCAGTCTTCAATTCTCCTTCCGCTGTTTCTTTGTCACCGTTGCTTGAGATTGTTGCGCGCAACCTTTCTATTGTTGCGCGCAGCTTCTCTCCGGCCGCGAGTACGTCGAGAAGAAGCGTAGTTTTTGTCTTTATGCGCTTTTGGAGATCGTCGCAGCTTTTGTTAAAAGCTGCGATTAAATTGTTGATTGCAGCTTTCATAATTGCAGCCGTTAAAGCATCTTCCTTATTGGCTTTAACCACGCCGATCAAGTCGATTTTCACTTTTATTAACTCTTTCAGGTCTTTCAAGTGACTTGTTCCTGCGTTTGACATTTTTTCTAACTTTGTTACCAAATCTTTCAATTGCTCACAGTCTGTTATTGCTATTTTTTTAATGGTCTCTTCAGCCCGTTTTTTCAGCTTAGTAAGCGAACTTTTGAAACTATCCTCATTAGTGGTGCTGAGGTTCGTGAAAACATCTATAATATTTTTCTTAAGCGCCGTTAAATGCGCTCTTCCATAGAGTGTTTCAATCAAGTTGTAAGTGGCCTCCACAAGCTTGTCAAAGTCATCCTTTGAGACAGTAATATATTGTGATATGCTGATCTTTTTCTTAAGATTAATTAGGTTTTCTAAGTTTTTCCACGTAGTTGCCGATTGCGATATTGATTCCAATGTAGCTTTGATGTCTTTAAGTGCAGTAATTTCGGGTGTCTGCCCTAGCAAGCTTATGAAAGTTGTCACCTTTCCGGCTAGTTGAGCAGTTTCTGTTTTAATCTGTTCAAGTGGTACCACACCCACTAATTTGTGGAGGGCTTCTATTAATGCTTCAACGCGTTCTTTTGCATCTGCTTTTTTAGCTAAACCGAGAACCTCTTGTGCTCTTGTTGAGAGTTTCGAAAGTAATCGGTTATAAGAGAGTGTAATGTTTTTTAAATCGTCCGTTGGAATTATATCGTGTTTCCCCAGCTGGAGTGTGGATTTAGATTTTTCATACAATTTTCCCCAACCGATTTTCGATTTCGATATCCCCTCCAATACATCTTCAATCTCTTTAAGTATAGTAGTTTCGGGCGCCTGACCGAGTGAGATAATAAGTTTTTCCATATTTTGGGTAATTTTACCAGCTTCTATTTGAATCTGTTCAAATGGTATGTTGCTTATCTGATTGCTTAATTTTTCAATGGACTCTTTTAATCCTCTAACATCTTTGCTTGCTTTTGCTACAAAAATGTTTTTTGCTGAATCTGAAATTATCTGTTTCTCCTCTTTGGCTTTGTCTTGTGCTACAGTCTTCAGCTTTGCAACAACCGTGTTCAGTGCATCAACTATGTTGTTGACACCATCGCGTACATCGCCGGGTGTTTTGTCGCTTGTCCAGAAGTTGACTTTCTTAAACGGGCTAAAGCCATCAAGGGCTGTTTTTATGTCACCCCAGTAACGCGCCTCACTTAACTTACTCACTGCCTTCTTCATCTCACCTAAGACATACAGCAAGGCTTCTTTGTGGTTTGCTAAATTAAACATGTAGTATTGCACAATATTGATTGCCCTATCAAAGTTGGCTGCTATTTTGTCTGCCTTGTTATGACTGATAATTTTTTTAAACAGTTCTTTAATTTTTGATAAACTCTGTTCTGATAAAATTAACGCATTTACGTTATTTATCAGTTGCTTTAGCATTGCAAGCGATTTCATGTTGTCCGGTTGAGAGACGTTCTCGAGGGGGGGTTTAGTACCTTTCTCGCTTTTTGCTGTTTCCGCACAACACCCAGCTGCGCCCGCCAGCATAAACCCAAGCAGTAACAATCTTTCTAGATACTTCATACTCTCTCCCTTTGTTAAAATATCGACCTTACTTAAAATTCTCTCTGTCGTCTGTCTCTTGACCACCGTTTAGCGCCACTGCCCGTTTTTTGAGGGTCCCGAAAGCCTGCGCCCCGATTATGTTTTCGAAGCGCAGGCTCTTTGCCTTGGCATAACCCTTTACTGAGAGCCCGTGACGTCGATCACTGTTTCATGCCTTCCATTTGCTCTACGAGCTTTTGCACGCTTTTATTAAAAGTGTCGACTATCCTGTTGATGGAGTTTCCTATCGCTCCTTTTGGGGAACTGATTCTTTTGATTGGGTTTTTTGTTATTCCCCCTAGTGTGCCCTTCACGTTTCCTGTGTCACTATTTATCAGGGGGGTTAGCTTATCC
This sequence comes from uncultured Candidatus Babeliaceae bacterium, assembly GCA_964638315.1. GTDB lineage: Bacteria > Babelota > Babeliae > Babelales > Babelaceae > CAZWYO01. Next base: position 8,037 of record CAZWYO010000036.1, read on the forward strand.
GACAACTCTACTAGTTTTGGCTGCAGCTCTTTGTCCAGGTACTTCTGAACATCATTAGCATCAGTTTTTATTTTTTTCAGAGCTTCCATGAATGTTGCGAAAGCCTCCTTACTCTTCTTATCTTCTTTCAGGTACTTCTGAAAATCATTAGGATCAATTTTTATTTTCAGAGCTTCCATGAATTTTGCGAAAGCCTCCTTACTCCTCGAACCGAATTCAGAAAACTTAGACTCAATCCGGGTTGCAAGTATTTCTAAATTTGCTCTTGTCACAAATGTTTGGGCCAAGTCGTTCCAGCTTTTTGCGATGAGATTGCGATTATCCTGACTGATAAACTCTGGCGTGTCCGCCGCATTGATCCGACCGCCATTTGCAACTGCTACACACAAATTTTCCCAAGTTATTCCCGGTCTGATTGCTGACTCTAATGAATTGTTGATTTTTTTCAACGCTGTATAAGGTATAGATTCGGCTGTTTTTTTTTGTAGTTCTTTTATGTGTTTGACGAGAAGGTCAACTCTAAGATTATTGTATACGCTATCTCTAAACTCTTCAGCCGATGTTACAAGTGCTAATTTTTTTATCAAGTCTGGTAATCTTTCAGCATATATTTCCACATAGGCTCTGTCTTCCAGCTTTTTAAAGAAACTTTCCGCAGCCTTACTTATCGCGTTTACCCCATTAAACATTGCTTTTGGAGTCGTTTGGCTTGGCACAGAGAATTGGGCATACGTATTTATTTTTTTGAGTTTTTCCACCATATCTTTCGATGGGGTATTTTTCAGTATACTTACTATATTTCTGATTTCTGATAATCGTGTCTTGAGTAAGGTTCTATCATTACTTGTTAGTCCCTCAATGTTTTCCACAATATTGAGTGCTCTATCAAAGTCGGCTACCACGTTTATTGGTCCGGCCTTACCAATATATTTAATGTTATGTGGTTCATCGGGCCTTTCCGTTTTATTACTGATCAATTCCCCAAGCGCTTTTTTAATCCCATCCAGATCTGACTTTATCAAATCTATATTATCGAATTTTTTTGCTAGTTTTTGGAACGTTGTTTTATTATATTCAAAATTGTCTTGCTCGAGCTTTGCCGCACAATACCCCGCTGCGCCCACCAAAACAAACCCAAGCAGCAACAATCTTCCTAGATACTTCATCGTATCTCCTAAAGTTTCAAAATATCAAGCGTTTGCCCACTTCTCTACTGTTTTGAACCATGCATCTACCACTGGCTTAGCCGCATTTTTCAAAATTTTTGTGAGTTCCAACTCTTGGGGGCCAATCTCAAACGGATCTTTATCTTCTACATCCGAAAACTGAAAATCATCGCACAATTTTTTTCGGGCTTTCAGTGTAGTAGCCTCGCTTATCTTTTCCATTTGCCGAAGGACTTCTGTTAACTTCGCGGTCAATGTGCCTATAATCGCATTTGTTGCTTTTATGATGGCAATTGCTGCATTCAATTTATCAATCGCATCTTTAAGATTTGCTATTTCAAGTTTTTCATTGCCAAGTTCGTTAATAGCTTTCGTAGCAGCTACAGCTTTTTTTGCTGAATCTGAAATTATCTGTTTCTCTTCATTGGCTTTTTTTTGCGTTAAAGTTTTCAGATTTACAATAGTCTTGTTCAGCGTGTCAACTATTTTGTTAACGCCGTCGCGCACATTTTGGGGTGTTGTCCAACTGGTCGAGAACTTGACCTTTCCAAACGGGCTAAAATTATCAAGAGCTGTTTTTATGTCGCTCCAAGAACGCGCCTTATTTAATTTCTCTACAGCGTTCTTCATCTTAATCAAAACATCCAGCAAGCTTTCTTTGTGGTTCTTATCATCAAACATGTAGTATTGTACAATATTGATTGCTCTATCAAAGTTGGCTGCTATTTTGTCTGCCTTGTTATGACTGATAATTTTTTTAAACAGTTCTTTAATTTTTGATAAACTCTGTTCTTGTAAAATTGACGCATTTGCATTATTTATCAGTTGATTTAGTATTTCAAGCGATTTCATGTTGTCCGGTTGAGAGGTGTTCTCGAGCGGGATTTTTACGTCCTTAGATTTTGCCGCATAACACCCAGCTGCGCCCACCAAAACAAACCCACACAGCAACAATCTTTCTAGATACGTCATCGTATCTCCTTCAATTAAAATACCAACTTCTCGTCGCCTGTCCCTTGCTCTTCGTTTTTTCCAATCACCTCTTCTTTCGTTCCACCGTTTAGCGCCACCGCTCGTTTCCCGAGCGCTTTAATGATCGTTGGAAAAGCCTGTTCGATGGCCACTGTGAAAATACTCTGCAGTAGCCCCACCTCTTCTGGTTTGTACTCAAAATTTGTTGTTTTCATAAAGCCGCTATCTGCCCGATCGAAAGTCAAGCTGAGCATCTTTTCCACAAACTTGATAGCTGTTTTATAGTCTCCTGCGTTGAAACCTTGTGCACGGATGATGAGGTCAAGATTGTCTTTGAGCTTCTGAAAATCTACACACTCATTCTGATCATTTTGACAGTAGTTCAACACGGCAGCAAGCCGGTCCTGCAGAAACTCAGCCTTTTCTTCAAGCTCTTCTTTTTCGAGATCTTCTTTCATACTGCTAAACAGATCATCGATCTGCTTTTCAATATCTTTGTAGAGAGGATTCTGGACAAGTGGAATATAGAGGAGCATCAGATCTTTTGGATCCGAGGGATCGCCAAAGAGGGTGTAGGGCCTCTGTTGATAATTGGGCACACTATCTAGACTTGGGAAACGTAAACCCTTTGCTTTGGCATACATCTTGGCTTGGAACAACCCATTACTGAGCGGAATGTTTCCGGTGACGTCAATAACTATGATGAGATCAAGGCGCTCGGCCTGATCCCTATGAAGAAGCGGGGGGAGTGGAAGGTTAAAAGAGATGCCAGCATCGATTATCGGGAGTCTCTCTTTCTCCGTGGCCAACTTATTTGGACACTCAGTCAGTTTGTATACCGGATTGCCAACCATCTGCGCGGCTAAACGCACGGAATTGATCCATGTATTAATGGGCTTGTTGTACTCACTTAAGGTCATTGCATAGGCGGATGAGCAGAGACCGAGTATCTCGACGAGATTAAACGGTTTGCGTGCGCTCTGCTCCCATTTACCCCCCACAAACCTGCTGTTAAAACTATCTATTGGCACAGCTGCGCAAAAATCGTAGCACGCTGCTTCAAATGGGGTCATTTCACACCACCAGTATGCTGTTGGCTTAGTGAGTATCAACATCTCCCCTTGTTCCCACAAATTGGGTGGTACCATGATGGCAGTGAAGATGGGGAGCGGCATTGCGCCGTTGTTCAGATTTTTTTGCAGTGAGCCTAGGGTGATATTTTCCCACAACTTCTTCTTGCCAAAAAGCATTCTCCCCAGCTTGCCACTGTAGACCTCGGTTACACTCAGATGTTTTATCGATTTGCGTGTAGTTTCTAATATATTTACACTACTTGTCGTAGAAAAATATTCACCCGCTTTTTCTTGTACGTGTTTGAGAAAGTCTGCTTCAAAATCTAGGTATGATTTTTTACCAGAAGCCGCCCAGGGGCCCAGGGCCCATGTTGATCCAGAGAGTGTCGTAATGTAGATGATTGCATCTAGCAATCCCTTTATATCCAATGCCTTGAGCGCTGCATCGAATGCGTACATTGCTCGCATACCGCCGCCACTGCCGCAGAGCGCAATTCTTACTATCTTTTGAGAATCTTTTGTGTATTTTTGTGGCAAAAACTTTTCCAGAGCTTTTGTCACCACTTTCTGTCGCTCTTTTACGTATGCGCTCTCCTGTTGACAGGGCACAAACTGGCAGGGCAGTTTATCGGCCCAGAGCCTGACCTCTGGCTTATTTTTCTCTTCAATCTCTATTTTCTCACTCTTGCCCCACCAGCCGGTGAACATGGCCATAGCCCTGTGTGGCATGGTGAGACAGAGAAAGAGAAAAACGAAATATGTCTGTTTGGCGGTGCGCATAAGAGAATCTCCCCGAGAACGTCGTCCCTTGCCCGATTTTCTATTTTACGGATCGGTAATATCAAAACTTAATAGAGAGTGCGCGAAGCGATTTAAATAGGTCGTTGAAGTTCGTGATGATCTCGTTTATACGTTTCTCTAAGTTTCGAGTCGTATTCCCGGAGGTGATGCTTACGGGTTTTAGTAGTTGATATTTTTTCGCTTTCGCGATTACGTCTGTCCATGTTTTTGCTTTTTCTAGATCAGCCAAGCTTTTCTGCATTGTGCTCAACGCATTGCTAAGTTTTGTTCGCGCAGCCCCTTTGACGTTGCCTACATATTCCACAATATTTACGGCTCTAGCAAAGTCACGACCCTGTTCATCACGCTCTTGCTTGTTACCTCTGATAGATGCGATCTCTTTTATGAAGTCGGCAAGGACGCGATCATCAAGTCTTTTTTCGAGCCGAAATAGCTTTGCCGCCAGTCCGTCTAGGGATTCTAGATTTTTATTCCAATTCGGTTCTTCCAACTTCCCCTGCGCGCTCACGTGCGAGGTACCACCTAATATGATTACAATAGGCAGCAGATATCTGCTCAGTCTCTTCATACGATTCCCTTTAAGAATTGGGCTAAGGGGCGCAAGCCCCTACATACCCTCCCATTCTTACATAGAGACTTTCGAAGAAGCAATATTTTTGCCGGCAAGTTTCAGGTCTAGTACGCCTTTGCCACCAGGATATCGCACACGCTCTTTTCCCCCGTCACACAAAACGTCTTCCGCTCTGTGGTCGGTAGCACGCATCGGATTGTGGCCCCGAATTTTTTAAGCTCAGCAACTGTCTCAGGTTTACCGCACCAGCCGACCTGATAAAGCCCCCCGGCCTCATCGAGTTTTGGGTATTTGCAGGACTTCCTCAAATGCTTGAAAGATTCGAACTAGGCGGGAAATCCCATAAA
>CAZWYO010000037.1:0-5348 GCA_964638315.1 uncultured Candidatus Babeliaceae bacterium
CAAACAGACAGTTTTTGGCCATCGCTTGGCTCACTCATGAAATATCCGGGCTAAAAAACATTCTCGAAAAATTCACCTTTACCAGAAATGACTTATACGACTATGAGGAGTTGGTTAAGCGAATGAAACCGTACTGCGACAGAAACAAAGAGCTCCAAAATATCATCTATGATCTTTTGTACGAGCAGATAAAGGACATGGGTACCTGGGAAGCTAATGATTATCGATGGTATCGACGTTTCCGCAAGTCCCTGGATGATGCAATCGCCTACAACATAACAAAGCATAATGATACGGCTGCAATAGAAAGGATAATAAGGCGGCCATATGAGGCTAAGAACTTACCAAAAACATTTGCCATATTAGAAAAAGCCATGAACGGCAACGATAAAGCATTCTCTAAAAGAATTTCTCTGGCAAAAGCTTTTGCTGAGGAAGATTTCGAAAAACAGAAATGTCTCCTCGATGAGATCGAAAAAATGGATGATATTATCAAGGTAAGTATTTTTGAGGCAAAGAGTGCCAATCAGACAATCCCGCAAGAGATCGTAATGAACTGCCGCAAATCCCTGCTTTACCAAAAAGAGAAGAGTCATGCGCTCAAAATAGAAGTCCTCGATAAAATGCTGAACATCATAAAAAAACTTGACTCACAAACACAGGATACAATTTTGACTTCTTTAATGGACAACGACATTGATATTCAAGCAAGCATTATTCGCATGATAAAAGCGCTACCAAAAGTACCAAAAGCAAAAGCCAGAATAAAAGAGTTTTTTAATTTCTTCTTCGGTAACACAATAGCATACCAAAAAGCAGATGCGGCTCTCGCGCTTGTGGAAATCTTGGAAGAATCAACCGAAGAAGCAAAAGTGGAAACATTAACACAGCTGTCTTCTGACTTCGGTCTAAATCTCTTTTCTATTGCCGTATATGGCGAAGTAGCAGAGTTCGAAGGATGGGTTAAGACGGATCCAGATGAGCTAGCTATGAAAACGGTCGTTAAAAGGCTCTACGCTCTCATAAAAGGACTGCCAAAGAAACACTGGCCCGATTTTTTTGCATTACCACCCTACTCTGCGGCCTCAGAAGAAGGTTGCGAAAAAATTCTTCAAACAGACGAGTTTTCAGCACAAGATTCTGAAAATCCTGATGAATTCTTTTTTCATGAAAAACTGCGGAATCTGGCGCTCAAATTCTTCGGAAAAAACCTGAGCAGCGCCGATAGTGAAACCTACTACAACAAAGTTAAGGAAAGAATCGAAGTAATTAAAAAAGCCATGGAAGAGGGAAAAACGGAGGCACCCGAACTTGAAAATAACAACGCAACGACCGCCCCCCTTCGTAGCATCGTAACTATAGCTGGTGTGGTAGCCATTGGTGCCCTACTCTGGTCAAAGTTTCTCTCAAAAGACCCTGACGATAAAAACTAAGGTGGGTGGCCAAACTGGCGATCTTTTGGCACACCTGCTAGGTGTGGCACACCTGATGCGTGGCTGCACCCATAGACCCTATTTAGTCACATCTTGCCAGGTCTGTCCCGACCGCACGGTGACCACCAGTGGCACATCCCACTCAACAACACCCTGAAGCACTTCTGCCATAACCGCACTCACCGCGTCAACCTGGTCAACAGGGGCAGACACAATCAGTTCGTCATGGATCTGAAGCAGTAGCTTGGCATCTGAGAAGTTCTTGTGGAGCCTCTCGGCAAGTTTTACCATACCCAATTTCATAAGGTCTGCAGCGGTTCCCTGGGCTTTGGTGTTGATCGCTATGCGACGAGCAAGTTGGTAGAGCATCTGATTTTTCTCATAGATACCGGGCACGTTGCGCCGCCTACCCCAGAGGGTCGTCACGTAGCCATGCGCAGTCGTTTCTGCCACCACCGCCTCCATCCAGGCCTGCACACCAGGATACTGTGCCATGTACCGTTCGATATAGGCCTTTGCATCTTTTTGTGGGATATTCAGGTCCTTTGCAAGTCCAAAAGGCGTCATACCATACAAAATGCTAAAGTTTATCCGTTTGGCAATCTGGCGCTGTTCATGGGTCACCCCATCGAGCGGCACCTCAAAGAGCCCCGCCGCCGTGCGCGCATGAATATCCTCGCCCGCCTTAAAAGCCTGTTTAAGACACTCATCTTGGGATAGGTACGCAAGTACGCGTAGTTCTATCTGCGAATAGTCTGCCGAAATCAACCGGCACCCATCGGGGGCATGAAACGCAGCACGAATCGAGAGTTGCGCATCATCACTTACCGGAATATTCTGCAAGTTGGGATCGACACTTGCAAGCCGCCCCGTCGCCACCGATGTCTGCCTAAAGGTCGTGTGAATGCGGCCGGTCTTGGGATTAATTTCCGCCTTGAGCGCATCGATGTAGGTACTTTTGAGCTTAAAAAGTTCACGATAGGTGATAATCAGTCCCGGCACGGGATGCCGCTTTGCAAGCTCCTCAAGTACCTCAATATCGGTCGAATAACCGGTCTTACCCGATGTCTTTTTTAGCGGTTCAAGCTTAAGGCGGTTGAAGAGCAGGGCGCTCACCTGTTGGGGGGAGTTTAGATTGAGCTCCGCGCCGGTCATACCGACGAGATCCAAAATCTGGGAGATCATGGTCTGTAGTTTGTGCGACACGCGCTGGTCGACCTCATCGAGCACCCGTGCGTCAGCATCGATCCCCTCAAACTCCATCTCGTACAAGACGGTAATGAGCGGATGCTCAATCGTCTGGTACAACTCAAATTCGTCCTGGGCACGCAACTCCTTTTCAATCGGTTCGACCAACTTCAGGGTCTGATGGGCGTCGGCCGCCGCATAATCGGTCGCCTGGTCAAACGGCACCTGCATAAAATTGGCCCGTTTATGGTCGGTGACAACCTCTTTGTAGGAAATCATTACTTCTTTAAAGTACTGTTCAGATAGGGCCTTAAGCCCGATCCGATCGCCATCATCCCGAATCAAACCCGCCGCAACCATCGTATCAAAAGCAAGGCCCTTTAGGTCGATCCCGGCATTACGGAGTATCAACATATCGAACTTGGCATTGTGCAGATACTTTGCAATTTTTTCGTCTTCCAAGACCCGTTTGAGCTGTACAATAGCAGCATCCAAACCTATCTGCTCTTCGCCCGTCTCGTGTCGCAAAGGGATGTAGTAGGACTGCCCTTTTTTGTAGCAGAGGGACACCCCGACCAGCCGCGATCGCATAGTATTGACCCCATCGGTCTCGGTATCGAGCGCACAGGAACCATGATGGATGATCGCATCGCACAGTTTTGTGAGCACCTCCAGAGTCGTTATTGTGGTAAAATCATACCCATAACTTGCGGCAAATCCGGCCCCCCGCCGCTGCTGCCCCCCATCGGGCAACTGTTTCAAAATAGAGGCAAAATTGAGCCGTTCAAAAAATGGGCGCGCCGCACTAAAATTAGCCTGATCAACCGCAAAATCGCCAAGAAAACTATCAACAGGCGGGTACTGGAGGGTAAACAACTGTTCACTCAAAAAGGCGCTCTCACGACCATCTTCAAGCAATTTTTTGGTACGCACGCTGTCGACTCTATCAAGATTTTTATAGAGGTCATCGAGCGACTCAAACTGCAAAACGAGTTTCTGCGCAGTCTTTTCCCCAATGCCCCGAACCCCCGGGATATTGTCCGAAGCGTCCCCAATAAGGGCATAAAAAAAGGGTATTTTTGCAATCGGAAAACCGTAGTCACGCTCCACCGTAGCAGCGTCACGAACGGTCTCTTTAAATGGATCAAACAGCTCTATCCGCTCGGCGGCAACCTGCCCCAGGTCTTTGTCTGAAGTCACAATAACCACACGCATGCCCTTTTTGGCAAAATCACGTGACAGGGAGGCGAGCAGGTCGTCAGCCTCGATGCCCACCTGTGCGACCTGCTTAAGACCGATAAGATCAGCAAATTCTTTTACCAGCTCTTTTTGAGATGAAAAGTCGGTCGGTTGGCTCTGCCGCGTGGCTTTGTAGTCGGCAAACAGCTCATGCCGCACTGTCTTGCCCGGGCTATCCCAAACAACAGCACAGTAGGCTGGATGGAATCTATCAAAAAAGCGCTTTATCATACGGCAAAAACCATACGTCGCATGTATGGGCATCCCGTCAGGCGTATGCATCGGTTTAAGAGCATAATAAGCCCGATACAAAAACGACGACGCGTCGATAAGATAGACTGTTGCATCGCTCATCGCTTCGCCGATCGTTCTCTGGTGTTCATGCGTCGCCATCTTGTGACTCCCTCATAAAATGTATAGGTACTGGTCACAGTCTAATCAAAATTTGTTGGACATCCAAAAAAGTTTCCTATTATTGATTTGACACTAAGAATTAGGTACCATAAGAGCAATATCCCTGGCAATGCTCTGTTTTTTATGGCCAGGACAAGGGAAACTCAAGCCTATGAAGCTAAAACAGCTACTACTATATTCACTTCTGGCACCAGTAGCGTTATCACCCACGCTCGATGCGCGCGACCCAAAGACCAAAACGGCTCATACAAAAACTCAAGAAGACGACCAGGAGCTTGAACTTGACTCGACCGACATGGTTTTCATAATAGTAACAGCACTCGCCGCAACTTCGGTACTGGGATACATCATATATTGGAAGTATTACAAAGCTCCGGCGCCAAAAAAGATAGAGACACCACCGGCCAAAAAACCTGTAAATGAACCCAAAAAAGAACAAAAAGAACCGGGAAAGTCGGACAATTCGGTCTCCAGTGAAAAGACTCCGCCGGCCAAAAAACCTGCAAATGAACCCAAAAAAGAACAAAAAGAACCGGGAAAGTCGGACAATTCGGTCTCCAGTGAAAAGAGTGGCACACTCCTACTCCCAAAATTCGCCAAAAACATTAACAAGTTCTGGAAGGATCAGCAAAAATTCCTTTAAAAACATTGATTTAGCAAAGACTTCATGTATCATTGGTTGAGATAACAAGCTATTTTATAAAAAAACAGAAAGTACGTGTTACATGAAATTTAATATTTATCTGCTCTGTTCCCTCTTTGTCGCAACCACCTGCTTCACGCCTCTCTTGGCGAAGAAAAGCAAAAAACAGGAGACCAGAAAAGAGCCCCAGCAGCATAAGAAGTATAACGAAGATCTTGATATTGATGACGACGCAACCGCTCTGGACAAAACAGATATTGCGCTGCTTGCCAGCACTGTCGTAGCAACGCTTGGGATAGCAGGGGTATTGGTAGGCAAGTATTACTACAAAATTAATAGCATACAAGAAGCACATGACCTGCTATTTGGCAAGAGCGTAGAGCAGATAAAAACCACACCAGTAGAGCAGATAAAAACTACACCAGTAGAGC
>CAZWYO010000037.1:5448-12834 GCA_964638315.1 uncultured Candidatus Babeliaceae bacterium
ACACCAGTAGAGCAGATAAAAACCACACCAGTAGAGCAGATAAAAACTACACCAGATGAGAAACAAAAACTAGAAAACCCGCCCCCCGCGATCATCATCGAAAAACAGCCAAGCAACAACACTAAATCTGATGATTCTTTGAACAGCACAGATGTACTAACCGGACTTGTATTAGGCAGCGTAGTATCTGTACTTGGCTACTACTATTTAACATCTTAAATATTTTTATTCGGCCACTAACTCACAAAACCGCGTTATTCCAACACTTTTATTGATTTAGCAAAAAATAGCTGTATAATGGTCTAGTGTTGGCAGTTATAAATACGTTGCCAATACAATGGTTTTTTTAATCTTATAAAAATAGGTTCATGGAAATGACAAAGAAGTTTTTATTGGCAGCTCTCGTAGCAAGTATCTTCACCGCGAACAATAACAATGGATTTGCAGAGCAAAACAATAACCCAAATACCAAACAAGACAGCCTGGTCACAATAGACGAGCAGATCGCAACTGAAGAAGAGAACAACGAAACTATCAGTACACCTGTCAAGGTCGCAATCGGCGCAGTAGCCACTGCAGCTGTTATTAGCGTTACATACTTTGGGCTCAAAAAATTTGCTGGCATAGATCTCTACAGCAAATTGAGCGAATGGTTCAGCAAGAAAACACCTAAGGTTGAAAACAACAATACAGTTGAACAAGCACCTGAAGTTAAACAAGCGCCTAAAGTTGAACAAGCGCCTGAAGTAGAACAAACGCCTAAAATTGAAAACAAGGCACCAAAAATTTGGTTCAGTCTTTTCGGCCACTCCTGGCAACATCGCTACGTCAGAGATACTGCTTGGAGCATCTACACTAGCATCAAGGACAAACTGTCTAAAACGGCCTCAAAAGTCGCTGACAAAAAAGCCTAGTAAAACAGTTTGATCACACAGATCAACTTTAAAGGGCAGCCAAAAGCTGCCCTTTTCTATGCCCCCGCAAAAACACCCAGAGCTCCCCTCACCCAGGCCCTTTTCCCCCTTTTTTAAAAACATAAACATTTCTACTTGACATTTTATTCCAACAGGGTATAATTAAATTATGATCAAATATAGTTAATAACTTAATCTGTTTAGGGATATATGAGATATTTAAGATATTAAAAGGATGAGATGTATGAATAAGAGATTAGTAAAATACCTACTTAAGGGCATAATTGCTCTCGGTACCGCCGGTTTTTTGAACGGCATTTCAATAATAATTTTAGAGGATTTACGAGCCACTGCCCCGTCAAAAGCGGTCACCGCCAGCACATTGGTTGAAAAACCATTTGATGGCTCGGCAAACATGCCCAAAATGGACTTACCGGGCTTAAATCTGCTCCCAGGTCTGGTCCCTGCTGAAGATCCCGCTACGCATATTTTAGCCGATCAGAACGCAGGTAATTCAGAACCTAAAACTGACATTTTGCCAGATGCTCTTGAAAAAGATGTGGATGGCCAAGAACCCACAGAAACAACCAAAAATCAGCTTATAGTTGGCGCAATACCAACTGCTCTGCTGGCCACAGAAGAAGAAGCGGTTGCAGAAAAACATAAAAAAAATTACCAGTTACCCCTTATCTACACTGCTCATAGCGGACAGAATAACGGATCAAACAGAGACAGTACATGTACCCCAGAGAAAGATCTTATCACGTTAAGTGAAAATGACTGGTCTACAAAGTATGAAAATGATGGGTCTTATAAATCGAATAGCACTAGACACAATACTCCTTCAGATGACGAAATGTTAAAACAATTTGTCAGCATGATGGAGCAGGAAAATCGGAATAAAAATTCAAATCAATCGTGCACAAGCAGCGGACCGCAAGGTCTTGGAACAGGTTCAAGCTACAAATCGCCAAACAGTTCATACACAGGCACCGGCACCAGCCTTCCAAAACCCAGCTCCTCAACCAGCACAAAGGATACTGACAAAAAAGATGCCGGGAATAGCAGCAAGGCGGCAACAACGCCGGAAAACACTGCTTCTGGTCTTTTACCATTTGTCGACGAAGATCAGGATGATATGGACAATCCCGACAAAAATACAAAAAAGTTAAAGAATAAGAATAAGAAAAAGAACCAAGAAGTTAAAGATCTGAAAGTTGAAAAGAAAAATCAACCCCCTGTTGATGCTAAAAAAACGGATGGCGCCCCCGTGATTTCACCGGCGGCAACAGAAAAGAAGCCTGGCGAACAACAACCGGCGGATACCAAAGATGACGAGAACGTGCCAGCAATACCAGCGGCATTACAGAGCGTTCACCAAAAATTCGACCAAGCCATTCAGCGGGAGCATACAGATGACGCCGCAATTAATAAACTGGAACAGGAGCTTTCTAGTACGGCAATAAACTGGGTAACCGAAAACAGAAAAAATACACTAGATGCGTCAGTACAAAAAGAGCTAAAAAAATACAAACTTTTTCTAGAGCTAACCTGTGCCAATATCGACAACACGATTGAGAACCTCAAGAAACAGGAGCAGTCCGACCAGAACAGAGGCATGGTCTTTGTATTCGGGCATTTGAAAGACTTATATCAGAGCATCCTGAGCGCATACGACGATGGCGAGAAAAAAATCGTCCCATCCGAGCCAGAGCCTGGCATAGTTAAGCAATTTATGCATGATCACCCAAAAATAACGGGTCTAGTAGGCTTAGCAGGTCTTGGTGGGTTATTGTGGGCCGGCAAAAAAATTATCGAAAAAATTAAGCCACAGGCCTAAACAAGCAGGGGTGAGGATTACATCCTTTTTCCTCACCCCTGCTTCTCCCCTAAAAAACAAAAAACAACCCATTCTCTTCCCCTCCCATCGCAGAAAATAGTATAGTTATTACGTATTGGCCGCTTCATAAGAAGGGGATTTTCATGGGAAAAAGCACAAAAGTTGTACTGTTTTTTGTCTCTCTACATCTCACATCCCAGGTATCATGCATGAAGAACGACACGTCAGCCGAACCGAGCGCTCAAAATGAGAAGATTGGACCGGACAAGCAGAACTGGGAGGATACTCTCAAAAAGATATTATCCCAACTTCCGCGCCTCAAGATCGTCAGAAGAGACGAAAATAAAAAGATAAACCCATTGCAGATAAACGAATGCGACCTTTTTTTTGAAAAAAAGAGCGTACCACCACCACGTCCACTAAGACCACCAAAGGCTTACCAAAACAACCCACAATTTGACGACCTTAAGTTGTTAGATATAAGCCCGGAACCATCATCAGAAGCTACAAAAAACGAGACCGAAGGTTTCTCGCTTATCGGCTCAATTACCACTGTGCTGCATAATCTCTTCTCCTACTCGGTTGAAGAAAAGAACTAAACACCCCATGCCTGCCATCCAAAAGACCGCTTTTATAGCGGCGCCATAAGCACTCGCGTAAATTCTTGAGTTTACTCCCCCGGCTTGGTTAAGCTGGTAGGTGGGGAATAAGACATCTACGTCTTGTCTGGTTAGGGGGAGTAAACTATGAGAATTACCGATGCATCAACATGCGATCTGGTACCACGGCAGTTACCTGTTGTTCCAACGATTGATGTCGTTGTTTTTCCACACATGATAATTCCATTACTTGTGGTAGACGAAAGAATTATTAAGGGCATCGACTCTGCACTCGAACATGACTCGAAGACTGTTATGCTCCTTGCGGCAAAACAGCACGGATCAGCAGAAGATACGATTGGCACAAGCGACCTCTACTTAACAGGCACGGTTGCTTCGATCATGCGCGTAATCAAGCTACCCGATGGGAGTATCAAAATTCTTGTGCAGGGTATGTGCAAGGCGCGAGCCAGTGAGTTATTGACTAAAGATTCAATTTTGCAAGCAAAAATTGAACCAATCACCACCACTATCGAGCCAGACGGGACAGAAATAACTGCTCAGATGCGCAATATAAAAGACATTGCCGAACGCCTCGCGGCGAATGGCCAGTCTCCAACGCCAGATTTTCACCTTATCCTTTCCAAAATGCATGACCCGGAAAAAATTGCAGATTTTATCCTATCTCACCTCTCGCTCTCCGTTGAACAGGCTCAGGAGCTGCTCGAACAGAAAGATTTTGCCGCATTCTTGGGCGGACTGCACGCGCATTTGAACAAAGAGATTGAAGTTGCCGAGGTGCAAGAGCGCATAAAACATCGAACGCGTGATTCGATGAATCAGGCGCAGAAAGAGTTCTATCTGCGTGAGCAGATCAAGGCTATCCGCAAAGAACTTGGTGACGGGGAGATGGAGGATATCGACCAGTTACGCAAAAAACTTGAAGCCGCAACACTTGCCGATGAGGTACGTGAAGAGATTAATCGTCAGATCAACCGGCTCGAAAAGACGTCATCAGATTCGATGGAAGCAACGGTTTTGCGCAACTACATCGATCTTGCGTTATCATTGCCATGGGGAAAATTTACAGAAGACAATCTCGATCTTAATCATGCAAAGACCATTTTGGACGAAGACCACTATGGACTGCGCGATGTAAAAGATCGCATTCTCGATTTCATCTCGGTTCGCGCGCTAAACAAGCAAGGGAATGCCCCTATCTTGTGTCTCGCAGGCCCTCCAGGAACGGGAAAAACCTCCCTGGGAAAATCTATTGCCCGCTCCCTTGGCCGCAGCTATTTTCGTGTCGCTCTCGGCGGCATTAAAGATGAAGCCGAAATCAGGGGACACCGTCGTACCTATGTTGGTGCAATGCCGGGCCGGTTTATTCAAGGATTTCGTAAAGCCGGATCTATGAACCCGGTCATCATTGTCGATGAGATAGACAAGATCGGGAACGACTACCGGGGCGATCCATCGGCAGCGCTGCTCGAACTCCTCGACCCTAGCCAGAACAAAACTTTTTATGACAACTATCTTGGCGTCCCATTCGATCTCTCAAATTCACTCTTTATCGCAACGGCAAATGACCTATCAAACATATCGGAGCCGCTACGTGACCGGATGGAGATTATCAATCTCTCTGGTTATTCGCTCGAAGAAAAGTGCCATATCGCACGCAGACACCTGATCAAAAATAATACTGACGAGACCGGCCTCACCGATGAACAGTTTGCGCTCACCGATGAGCTGCTCGCCGACATCGTAGCGAACTACACACGCGAATCAGGCGTTCGCGAACTCAACCGCTGCATTAAAAAACTCTGTTCAAAAGTTGCACGCTCTCTTGTGGAAAAGACAGATGCCGCTCTATTTACCGGTAAAAACATCGAACACTACCTTGGGCCACGCAAGTTTGAAGAAGATGAGTGCGAGAAGACCGATAAAATTGGTATCACCAATGGCCTCGCGTGGACAAGCGCCGGTGGCGAGATGATAAGGATTGAGGCAGTCATAATGCCAGGATCTGGCAAACTTATCCTAACAGGCCGTCTGGGCGAGGTTATGAAAGAATCTGCCCAGGCGGCACTGAGCTACGCCCGTGCGCACGCTGATGAGTTTAGTATTGATTCTAAAAAATTTACTGAGTATGATCTGCACATCCACGTACCAGCAGGCGGAGTACCCAAAGACGGTCCTTCTGCAGGTATAACGATCCTGACATCGATCCTTTCGGCACTCACCAAGCGGCCCATAAATGCGCAATATGCAATGACTGGCGAGATCGATCTGCAGGGAACGGTGATGCCCATCGGTGGAGTCAAGGAAAAGATACTTGCAGCAAAAAGAAATCACATCCCTTACATCCTACTGCCAGCAAAAAACAAGAAAGACCTCACCGGCATCGAGGATCTTGTTACGGGCATCGACATAACGTTTGTCGAACATGCAGACGACGTTTTAAATAGGGTGCTTTTAAAGAAAGCGGTATAGACATGAGAAAAAATCCGCGCATACTCACCATCGGAAGCGCAACACTCGACCTGTTTATCGGCGGAACCAACCCCCCGCTAAAAGAGATCGATCTGACCGCGGACCAAAAAGCGCTGATTGTCACTGAGGGCGCAAAATTCGAAATAACCGATCTAAAGGGAATGTCGGGCGGTGGTGCAACAAACGCCGCCCGCGTCCTTCACCGCTTCGGGATTCCGGTCACTGCATTTTTTAAAACGGCTAACGACCAGATCGCTGAAAAAATAACCACTATCTTGCGCAGCGACGGCATTGACATCCGCCCCTCAATTAACACATCCACCGTCATAACAGGCCTCTCGGTCATTGTACCGGCACCATCGGGAAATAAAGTTATTCTCAGCTTTCGCGGTGCAAACGACACTATCCAAGAACAAGAGCTACCCCTCTTTTTCATGAAGGGGATGGACGGGATATATGTTGCGCCTCTTGCAGGCAAAACCTCTGAACTTCTGCCCAAAATTGCTCATGAGGCAACAGAAAACAGCATTCGGCTCATGCTCAATCCAAGCGGCCACCAACTGACCGAGGGACGCGAAACATTGCTAAGATGCCTCAAAAACATTGATATAATACTTCTAAATTCAAGCGAGGCGAAAATTCTGTTCAACGGCATACACAGAGATGGTTTAGATATAAAAATTGCTCCTGAGTCAAATTTGGGCAACTTGGAGTTAGCAAAAAATTTTGAAGTTATTGATGGAAAAAGCTACTCAGTTTTTGACCTGCTCGCAACGCTACGCACGCTAGGACCCAAAATTATCCTGGTGACCAATGGTGCAGAGGGGGTCTATGCAGCGGACGAAAGCGGCCTTCACTTCTGCCCCAGCATCTCAACGCAGGTGGTCAATACGGTCGGTGCGGGGGACACGTTTGGTGCCACATTTTTTGGGGCCCACCTCTCGGGCTACGACATTAAAACATCACTCCTGTTTGGTGCACTTAACAGCACAAAACTTCTTGGGTCTACCGAGGGAATCGAGGCGGTCTTGAGCGCTGAAGAGCTTGAGAAACTGGCAAAAAACGTCTAATTTCAATCTAGAGCAAAATGTCTCGGAATTACGATCTAATTAATTTAAAAGCCTAATCGAAAAAAATCTTTTTCAATGTTGACAAATTGAACATATTTGATATGCTAATACTGCATACATGTAAAATAAATAGTTAAAAAAATAGAGATTAATACCAATTGCTGAAAATTCTTTAACATAGTTTACGTCACGAGATGTACCCATGATCCGCACACCCTGAGCTTGTCCCTTCGACTGGCTCAGGATAAACTCCGGGTCTAAATGTGCGGGAAATCTAGGCTAATTTACGCGTGATCCGCACCCGGGAAACCCGAAGTTTATCCTGAGTAGCTTCCAACAAGAAGCGTATCGAAGGGACAAGCTCAGGGTGTGCGGATTCTAGAATGTAAACTTACTTTCGAAAATTAGTATAATATCCCACATTGAGCACCCCTTAATTAAGGAATTTTGTATATCATCTGGGTTTCGGT
>CAZWYO010000038.1:0-12832 GCA_964638315.1 uncultured Candidatus Babeliaceae bacterium
TTATGGGATTTCCCGTCTAGTTCGAATCTTTCAAGCATTTGAGGAAGTCCTGTATAACACCCCCCCCACCACACAAAATTTTTTTCAAAATTGGTATGCTGGGACAGTAGGTGTTTCCCCCTTTTTTCGGAATGCAAACAAAATGGCTACCCAACTAATCCCCCCGGCCTCGATGCAAGAACACGTTCCACTCAAAGATAAAACCTGGTTCCGTGTCGGTGGCCCCGCACGCTGGTACTGCGAACCAAAAACTGCAGCAGAGTTCCGGCAGGCGGTCATCTGGGCGCACGAAAACGACATCCCCCTCTTTGTGCTCGGCAACGGCGCAAACATTCTTGTCAGCGACGCAGGTTTTCCTGGTCTGGTCATAGCACCTAAAAATCATGATATCGCAATCGCCAATGGGACAGACGACGAAAACGTGCTTGTCACTGCGGGCGCTGGCGTCACCATCGATGAGCTCATCTCCTACTGCCTTGCCAACAACCTCCTGGGGCTCGAAGAATTTAGTGGCATCCCAGGCACGGTCGGCGGATCGGTCTTTATCAACATCCACTACTTTTCGTTTCTCCTGAGCCAATTTTTGGTATCGGCACGCATAATTGATCTAAAAACTGGCGAGATTATCACTGTCGACAACGCCTGGTTCAACTTTGGATATGACTACTCAACCCTCCACAAACATGAACACATTCTCGTTGATGCAACATTCCGCGTTAGACAAGGGACACCACTCGAAACAGCATTCGCTCAGGGCCGGCAGACGGAAATCGTACGCCATCGGCGCCAGCGCTACCCATACCAGAATACGTGTGGCAGCTTCTTCCGGAATTTCCACGAGAACGAAGTGACCATAGTCAGCAACGGCAAAAAAATGATATTTATCGCCTACTATCTCGATAAATTGGGTATCAAGGGAGTTTTGTCAGTCGGCGGGGCGATCGTATCGCACCAGCATGCGAACATGCTCGTCAACAGGGGTACTGCAACGGCACAAGATATCGTCGAACTCGCGCGCACCATGCAGCAGCTAGTCAAAGACAACTTTGGGCTTGTGCCGCAGGCAGAGTGCCAGTTTGTGGGATTTGAAATGTATCCGTTGTTGTAGAGGCAGGAAATCTGATACGTTCTCACAACCCATATCCCCCTGCCCAACCTCCGTTGACCTTTTAATCCGCGCATGGTTAACTCGGGGTGAGGCAATATTGCCACAGGTACCTATATGAAAGGAGAAGTTTCCCATGCGTCACATAAAGAGTGTCGTAGCTTTATTCATCTTGTTGGCCCCACTGACCTCACTAGGAAAAGTGGATAAGGAGCTTGCGGGCTATATAAAAAAGCTCAAAGAAACAGTCACAAATAATAAAGAATTGGATGTTGATAAGTTTAAAACAGGACTGTCCAAAGACGCCTCCAACACCCGGACAAATTACCAGGAGCGGCTTGGATTCCAGATCAATGACCTGCAAAGGTATGCAACCCCAATATATAACCTGCTGGAGAAAAAACCGGAAAATTGGGACGATATGCAAACATCGATGAAGGTTCTCGGTACGGTGAAGGAAAAAATATTTAGCGTAACATTCGATTCGGATAAGCTAAAGGCGGAAGAAAAAAAGATCAGTAAAGAACTAGAAAAATATCCTCATACATGGAGTTCACTCCCTCAAGGAGCACAAGACCTAAAAAACGCCATAAAGGCCTTGCTTAAACGCACAAAGGAACTGATAGAGGCAAGGTTAAAAGTGAAAAAATAGCCCTGGCGGCAACAAGTTCGCGCCTGCTTGACACCACATCTTGCGTCAAGCAGGCACTCACACTCAGAAAACCCTTCTGCACAGGACTTCCTCAGTTCCATTCAAAGATCCGATTTGAACGTACTTTCGTCTTTTCAAGTCTTGCTCAAAGTCGAGTTGGTCGCAGTTCCGCTCGCCCTGAGGAGCGCGTTAGCGCGTCTCGAAGGGTTCTTGCGAGCGGTCTGAGATTCAAAAATTAATGGAAAAATTCGTGGATTTATTTTTGAAATACGAAGTTTTCAATAGTAAACATGGGCGCAAGAACCCTTCGAGACGGCCTTTCAGGCCTCCTCAGGGCGAGCGGAGTTTATGGGATTTCCCGCCTAGTTCGAATCTTTCAAGCATTTGAGGAAGTCCTGTGGAGAAGGTGAACGCTCCTGTTTTTTTGTGGGCGGGGGATGTAAGAAGAGCTGGGATGGAATTTTTCCCTACCAGCTCTTCTTAAGTTGTTATTTGTTTTGGTTGTCGTTCAGGATGTTGTTGGTGCTTGGGCTTTTTTCTATATTATTTTGTTGGTAGTCTGGATTACGCCTCAGTATTGCCTGTAGAAGGTCTTTGGCGTTGTCACAGAACTTCATTCGATTTTGCTCACAATTATTATTGATATATATTTCTTTTTTAACCACGGTTTTATTTTCAGCCGGAGGTTTTATAAAGTTATCGTTTTTGCTTAAGCTTTCAAATTTATTAACAAAAGCACCTATAATTCCGCCAATATTCTTCGGCTTGACTGTTGGAGCTAGAGTGATTACTTTTTTCTTCTTTTCATCGATTTCCTCTATCGTTTGCTTTCCAACAACTTTGGTTTCGTTGTTTTCATCCTCTGATTCATCCCCTGAGGAAAAGTCTGAGTCACTATCAGAATCATGGGTATACTTCGCACCAATGTTTTCCATTAACTGATTTTTTTGCTCCTCCGCCTTAAGCTTATCTGGATCAGGCAAAATATCTTTTTGCTTGCTATAATCATCTTTTACTTTTTTGAGATTTATACCCTTGCGAATTTCGGCCAAAATATTAAATACTGGATTTTCTATTTTGGGTTGTTCATCTTTATTTTCTATTTTGGGTTGCTTATCTTTTTGCTCAAGATTTTGAAGAGCGTTATTTGCCATTTTGGTGATTGCACTTTTTATTGCCACGTAAGTCTTTTTGAAGTTGCCTTTCAATTTTTTCTCATTGTTTACCTGTTCTTCAATAAAGACAGACTTTTTAAGGTCTGGGTCGAGGATGCTATTACCCATTCTTGACCCCATGATACTATTTTTTAGCTTGGTTACATTCTTTTCTACTGTCTGGGCATCGAAAACACTCTGTTTAAGATCTTGTTTCTTCTGGTTCCAGATGCTAAGTTTTTGCTTAAGGTCTGTTGTCTCATCGCTGACTATGTTTTTGAATTCTTGCTCAAGGGATAGAACGTTTTGCTCGATTTGCTTTGCGTGTAAATCGATAACTGAGCTTTCGAATTCATTTATCACTGCGTCGGACGTACTAAACCCGATACCGATGCTATTCTGCCAAGCTTCACACCATTTTTTTGCGAGGGTTGTCTTATTCGCGAGGAGTGCTTTTTGGTACAGCGCTTTGTAGAGCGCAGAAAGTCCCTGGCTCTCAATGCCCATGTGTTTCTTGGGGTCTGTGTCGAGAGCATTAAAGAATCTCTCTACACCATCTGGAGATACTTGCTCAAGCAGTATAGAAAAAATATCTTCAACCTTTGTATTATCTTTGGTCAGGTATTTTTTTACAAAGTTTTCTAGAAACTTACCTTTGAGCTGTTCGACGTTTAGCTTTTTAATCAAGTCAAATCTATCTTTGTTATCGATTTTTTTGCTCAATTGGCCATTTTCAATTTCTTCAAGCGTATCTTGCTTCTTTTTCTCAATCTTGAGGATCTTCTCATTCTTTTTATTTTCTTTTTCCTTGTTTTTCTCAAGCTGCTTCCGATTATTTTGCTCAAACTTTTTCTTTAATTCTTCTTGCAAACTGTCATTCTTCTGTGGTGACGACAACTGCTTTTTCTGGCTGTTAGGTTTGTTATTATTCATATCCACAGGAATAAATGATGGGAGGTTTTTTGCTGGCTCTGGAACCTTATTTGAGCTTTCAATCTTGAGTGATAGATCTTGGATTTTGTTCTCTTCTCCCACTGAATTTGCCATAAGCTTTGGGTCTTCCTTTTTCCGGAATTTTTTGGATAAATCTTCAGCTCTTTTTTCTGCTTCGTCATCAACAGGCTTTATCCTATTTTTCAGTTCTTCTGTGAGGTCTTTTGATACGCTATTCCCAGAAGAATTTTGGTTGATTTTTTTTAATGTAACATTGTCTAAACTTTCTGTTTTCTTTATCTCAAATACTTTAATTGTCATTTTGTTTTCTGGCGGTTGCGGCATATTTTGGTCTAAACCGAGGTCTACAGGATTGTTGGTGCTCTGTTTCTCTTTCTCTTGCTTCTTTTTCTCAAGCTCCACATTCTCCGTAGCTGAAGTTGTTTCAATTTTAGGTATCTTATTGGAATCAATTGGATTTTTCTTAATATCCTCTATCTCTATCTTTTCCCAATCATCCTGTTGTTTCACAACATTATTTTTCGAGAACAAGCCGGTGAACCAATATAACCTAGACATGAACCAGTTCGTCTTTTGCTCGACCTTTTCTACAGCAATATTTGGCTCAATTTTTATGTCGTTTTTACGCTTTATAGGCCTTGTAATCTTTACAATTTTTTTCAGGTCATTGCCATTGCCGGCGAGAAGGTAGCAATTCTCGTTACTCTCCACCACCTTCTTTGGCGCAAAATACTTTGTTGCCAACAATGCGAGCCCAGCCACACCGGTTAATCCAACCGTCGTTGCGAGCACGGGATGTTTTACTACTGGGTCTTTTATGAACCTATTAAAATTGGTTACGAACCAGTTATTAAAGTTCGTTATATTTGATGGCTCCGATGGTTTCTCGCCAAACGCAGCCGTTGGCTGCACCGCAATGGTGAGAGCAACAGTCAGGAGCATGCTCCGCATAATCATATTTTTCTTTAGTATATTTTTCTTCATAGTCTGTACCTTACTTTTTTACATTACATTCAAAACATTTAAAATTATCTCGCGCTACCCCTAAACACCACCATTTACGAATTAGTATCTAGTGTAGCTATTTTTTTGATCTTTCCAAGCGTTTTCTCTATTTCTTTACTGGATCAACACGCCTAAATAAGATCCCACTTGTATTTTACTTTACACTATTTTTTACAATTGTCAATAAAATTCTTCACATTTGCCGTCCCGCTCAAAATGGGGGCTTCTGGATCTAAATAGTGGATTTTTATTGTTTATTTGCGGGTGGTTCGGTAAACTGAGATCCATTAAGGTTAGGACGGTTTTTACTGGGCGGAGGATGCCGTGACGATAAAATCGGAGAGAAAATCACTGCTGAAGAGCTATATTACGGGTATTACGGACCATGCTGGTGAGCGGTACGTGACCATTTTGGGGTATTTTTGGCCCGAACTGGTAACCGCTCTCTTGGTCTCTTCTGTCCTCAACCTCATCGACGCGAGCATGATCGGGCATCTGCGCTCGACCAGCATGTATGCAACCCTTGGCGTCTCGCTCACCATTGTCCTTTTTTTGAACAAGATGGCAGAGGGGCTCTCTGTTGGTACGGTTATCCTGTGTGGCCAGTACAACGGCGCACGCCGCTTTGCAGACGTTGGTCGTGCCGCCATGAGCGCCTTCTGGGTCACTGTTCTTGTTGGTGGCGTTATTGCTTTATCCCTCTACATCGGCGCGGGGGCGCTTTTTAACTTCCTGCGTGTCCCTGAAAAGATGGTCCATTTTGGTGTTGCGTTTATGCGGTTGCGAGTGGTGAGCATCTTTATATTTTTTGTCTACATGGCCCTGATCGGCTTTTTGCGGGGGACCAAGAATACGCGTGCCCCTATGGCCTTTTTTCTCATTGGCGCGGTGCCATTCATCTTTTTTGATTATGCCCTTATTTTTGGTAAATTTGGCTTCCCAGCCCTCGAGCTGATGGGGTCGGCGATCGCATCGATTATCCAGAACACTGTCATGCTTGTGGCTGCACTCTGCTACATCCTCTACGACAGGCATATGCGCCAGTATAGCATCGAGGTTATGAAAAGTTTTGACCTGCGTGCCGCGATCGATATTATTCGGTTGAGCTGTCCGGTTATTCTCGATAAGGCCCTGCTTGCGGGTGCCAAGATCTGGCTTGTGCGGTTGATTGCCCCCATGGGGAAGGTAGCGCTTGCCAGCTACGGTATCATCCGCGATATGGAGCAGTTTGCGTTTGTGCCCGCCATCGCATTCGCCTCAGTGATAACGTTACTGGTCAGTAACGATTATGGGAATGGTAACTGGCTCGGCATCAAGAGCAATATTAAAAAAGTACTTTTTATGGCATCGGGGCTGGTCTTTGCGATCCTGCTCTGTTTTGCGCTCTGGCCTGAGGCCGTCATAGAGCTCTTTCTTGCGAAGGGGACGGTTATTTTGTTTGCCGCGACTGTTTTCCCATTGATCAGCGTGATGGTGCTCTTTGACCTTCTACAAGTTATTTTGGCGGGGGCGCTGCGTGGGGCAGCGAACGTGCGTGTCGTCATGGTCACGCGGCTGCTTGTCTGCACGCTGGTATTTATGCCCCTCTCCTACTGGTTCTCGATTTTGCCTATTTCGAATATACTGGTCAAGTTCACACTGATATATGGATCATTCTACCTATCCGACGGCGTGATGAGTCTAATCTACGTCTGGTGGTTCCGCCGTGATTCGTGGAGATCCTCCGCTATTAGCTATAAAGGGGCCGTTGATGGCACATATAACCGAGAACGAGATATTGCACCTCGCCAACCTGGCGCGCATTAAACTCGAGCCGCATGAAGTTGCATCCCTCGCTACTGAGATTGAGGCTGTCCTTGCGTATGCATCGTCGTTGAAAGATATTGCAGAGCAGTACCAGGCACCCGCACAGGTAGTCGACTGCGCGCAGAACGTGTTGCGTGACGATGAGGTGGTCCGTTTTGATGCAGAGACTATCCTTGCGCAGGCACCGGAGCGTGAAGAGAACTATTTTGTGGTGCCGCGGATTATAAAACGCGGGTAGGGGAGAGCGATGAGAAATTTAGCCTTTGCTTCTATTAAAGAGATGCGCGAGCTGCTTGTCAAAAAAGAGGCCAGTCAGACGGAGCTTATTGATCTTGCGATCAGTCGGATCAAAAAATACGATGGTAAGATTGGGGCGGTGCTGCAGGCATTTGACCGTGAATCGTTAAAAATTCTTGGCTCTGAAAAAGATCCGCTCTACGGCATTCCGGGCTTGGTCAAAGACGTTATTTGCCAGAAGGGACGGATAACATCTTGCGCATCGAAAATACTTGAAAATTTTGTCGCACCGTACGATGCGACGGGCGTTGAGCGGCTACGGCAGGCGGGAGCGGTGTCTGTCGGTCGGGCAAACTGTGACGAATTTGCGATGGGGACGACCAACGAGACCTCAGCCTATAAAAAATGTTTTAACCCGTGGGATCTCACCCGCACGCCTGGTGGCTCTGGCGGTGGCTCAGCAGCATCAGTTGCGGCTGGTATGGTGCCCTGGGCACTGGGGACCGAGACGGGTGGATCGGTGCGGCTGCCTGCGTCTTTTTGTAATATTGTGGGGAGCAAGCCGACCTATGGACTGGTCTCCCGCTGGGGGCTGATCGCGTATGGATCGTCGCTCGATGCGATTGGGATTAATACGCGGACGGTTTACGATAATGCGCTTCTGCTCGGCCTGATGGCGGGTGCGGATGGGCATGATGGTTCGATGTCGCAGCAGCAAAAGGCGATGGATTACGTGTCGCAGCTCACCGGCAAAATCAGACCGGGGCTCAAGATCGGGGTTCTCAAAAACGCGGTCTATGCTGATGGTATCGAGCCGGGCGTTGCTAAGCTGCTTGCTGATGCGCTCAAGTCGTTTGAAAAATTAGGAGCCCAGCTGGTTGAGGTCTCCGTTCCCACCATGGATTATGGTGCAGCGGTCTATTTTATGATTAGCCGTGCCGAAGCGGCATCTAATCTGTCGCGGTTTGATGGGGTACGGTATGGCCACCGGGCGGCCCACCCTGAGGCGCTGCGTGAGCTCTATGAGCAGTCGCGTGCGGAAGGTTTTGGGCGGGAAGTTAAGCGGCGTATCCTGATCGGCAATTTTGTGCTTTCGGCTGGGCATGCGGATCAGTACTACGTGAGTGCGTGCAAGGTACGCAGTATGATGCGTGCGGAATTTTTGGCGACCCTTGAAAAGGTCGATCTGCTCTTTGCGCCGGTCAGTCCGACAGTACCATTCAAGGTTGGTGCGCTTGCCGGTAATCCGCTTGCGATGGACCTGCTCGACTATTTTGTCTGTCCGATTAATTTGGCTAAGATTCCGGCGGTATCGGTGCCGTGTGGGTTTGTAGAGGGCTTACCGGTGGGGTTCCAGTTGATAGGTAAGGATTTTTCTGAGGGGCTTATTTTCCAGACGGCGCACGCATACGAGCAGGCGCATGACTGGCATACCAAGCACCCTGACTGGTTAATGGAGTAAGAGGTTACGATATGAGAAATTTAGCCTTTGCTTCGATCAAAGAGCTGCGTGAGCTGCTTGCCAAAAAAGAGATTGGCCAGGTGGAGCTTGTTGATCTTGCGATCAGTCGGATCAAAAAATATGACGGTAAGATTGGGGCGGTTCTACAGTCGTTTGACCGCGAATCGTTAAAAATTCTTGGCTCTGAAAAAGATCCGCTCTACGGCATTCCGGGCCTGGTCAAAGATACCATCTGCCAAAAAGGGCGGATAACGTCGTGTGCATCGAAAATGCTCGAAAATTTTGTTGCCCCATACGATGCAACCGGTGTTGAGCGGCTTAAACAGGCAGGGGCGGTGTCTGTCGGTCGCACCAACTGTGACGAATTTGCTATGGGGTCATCGACCGAGACATCGGCATACAAAAAATGTTTTAACCCGTGGGATCTTACCCGTACACCGGGTGGCTCAGGAGGCGGCTCAGCAGCCGTTGTCGCCGCGGGCATGGCACCCTGGGCGCTTGGGACAGACACTGGCGGATCGATACGTCTTCCGGCAGCGTTCTGTGGTATTGTTGGTAGCAAGCCGACTTATGGATTGGTGTCGCGGTGGGGGCTGATCGCGTACGGGTCATCCCTCGATTCGATGGGTGTGAGTACGCGTACGGTCTACGATAACGCCCTCGTGCTCGGCCTGATGGCGGGCGCGGATGGTCGTGATGGATCGATGTCCCCGCAGCAAGGACCTTTTGACTATATCTCCCAGCTGACGGGCAAGATTAGGCCGGGGCTCAAGATCGGCATACTTAAGGATGTTGTTTATGCCGATGCGATTGCGCCTGGCGTTGCAACGTTGCTTGCGGATGCCCTCAAAGCTTTCGAAAAATTGGGTGCACAACTAGTTGAAGTCTCGATGCCTTCTATGGACTATGGTGCAGCGGTCTATTTTATGATCAGCCGTGCTGAGGCTGCTTCTAATCTTTCGCGATTTGATGGTGTTCGGTTTGGCCATTCTGTCGAGCATCCGGATACGCTCCAAGACCTTTATGAGCAGTCACGTGCGGAAGGATTTGGATGGGAGGTTAAAAAGCGGATCTTGCTCGGTAATTTTGTGCTCTCTGCCGGACATGCGGATCAGTACTATGTTAGTGCATGTAAGGTGCGCGCCATGATGCGTGCAGAGTTTTTGTCGGCGCTTGAAAAGGTCGATCTGCTCTTTGCACCGGGCAATGCAGACGTGGCATTCAAAGTTGGCGCGTTTGCAGATAACCCTTTGGCGATGGATCTTGTGGACTATTTTAATTGTCCGGTTAACTTGGTAAGACTTCCGGCGGTATCGGTGCCGTGCGGGTTTGTAGGGGGTCTGCCGGTGGGGTTCCAGTTGATTGGTAATGATTTTTCTGAGGGGCTTATTTTCCAGACGGCGCACGCGTACGAGCAGGCGCATGAGTGGCATACCAAGCACCCTGACTGGTTAATGGATTGATGAGAATGGAGGAGATGCAGCTATGTGTGTCTTTATTTTCGATTTTAGGATGTTGAACCTATGAATGTGATCGCCCGCGCCGCTCGCCCTGAGGAGGCCTGGAAGGCCGTCTCGAAGGGTCGTTCCGAGCGGCTAATCAGAGACAAATTTGAACGCGCTCGCAGGGACCCTTCGAGACGCGCTTTTGCGCTCCTCAGGGCGAGCGGAATTTTGAAACATTCAAAAATTTATGAATGTGTTGCGACCCCGCCCATGTCCTTCGATACATTTTTTCTACGGGATAAATCCCTGCGGGACGGGTCCCTACGGAAAAACACTCAGGATGAGCGGACTTTGGGTAGCTTTTCTGTTATTGTGCAGGGTCTGGTCCCTGTTGAGAGGATAGGCACGTGATACGCAAACGGTCTTCGCTGACGCGACGTATTGTCTGGACGATAGTCGGATGTTCACTGGTTCTGTTTGTGCTCAAGAGCACCGAGTGGCAGACAAAGATAGTCTCTGCAATTGCCTATCCGTTTGTCCAGGCGCAGCACTGGGTCAACGATGTTAAAAAGAGGCGCGTGGCGGCACAGGAGAGCCATGAGCTTCTGTTGCAGCGGCTGAACGCCCTTGTCACAGAACGGGATCAACTGTTGCGACAGCTCATTGAAAAAGAGTCGGTTGGCAGGTACGAAGCAGATAGTTGTGAGGTGCGGGAGTTTAAAAAACGGTTCCATCTTGAGCGGGCAAATGTGGCGCAGGTCATCATGATCAATCGCTCTCCTGCTGGTCACTACATGTTTGTGAGTAGCGGTGCCACAGGTGGAGCAGAGCCAGACATGGTGGTGCTTGCAAACAATGCTCTTATTGGGCGTGTCAGTGAGGTCTACCCCCACTATAGTAAGGTCTTACTCACCAGTGACAAAAATTGTCGGGTAGCAGCAATCTGCACCAAGACGGGCGCGCGCGGCATACACGAAGGGTGCAACGATGTGGCTGTCTCTCGGCTTTCGTTTGTGAGCCACTTTGATACCATAGAAGTGGGCGACATGGTCGTTTCGCACGGTGCGGGGCTCATCTTCCCCCGTGGTTTTGCCCTCGGCAGGGTCAAATCTTGTACCACATCAGGGGTGTTCCATACTGTTGAGGTTGAACCGATTATCGACATAGAAAAGGTCGACTTCTGCTTGCTAGTCAGGCGTCAGGATGTGGATGTGGTGGTCTGTGCACCGGTGCAAGAGGATGAAAAGAGTGCTGAAAAAGCGCCAGAGCCGCTGCCGGCGACAAAACCACTTGTTATCTCTGATCAACCGGTTGCAACAGCTTGTGAAGCTGGTCAACCTGGTCCTGTGCAAGCACCGGAAGTTCAGGAGTCTCATCCTGCAGAAAATGGGCCACAAGAGCAGGTAGTCGAGCTGCCAGCGACAGACCTGTCAGCGGCAGAACTGCCAACGGCAGAACTGCCCGATGGTTCAGCCACACAAGATGGTACTCCTGGTCCAGCGTAGTCAGGCCCTGGCGGTGGCGTACCGCCGTGAATAAGTTTTTTTTGGTTAGGCAACCGCTACCGGTAAAAAGGTGGCGGTTTTTGTTGGTGGGTAGCTCTTGTTGGAAGAGTGATGCCCAGAAGAATGGCTGCGCCATGAGCGCTATTTTCTGGTGCCAGCGGTAGCTTTTGTGCCTGCCCTCAAGATCGGGCAGATCGCGCGGGTCGTCAGGATCGATGGTGATGAGGCAGTTGCCCCGTGGAGCGGCGCCAGCACTGATGGCAGCGGCATAGCTTTCCCAGTCTGTGAAGAGGGTGGTTGTTATGTGGGGGTGCTCTGGATGGTGCTTACGCAGCTGTTTAAAATAATCGTCAAACTGGGCGTAGGCGCGGGCTAGTGGTTCGAGCGTGTGCAATGGTTCGATAACAATTATGTGTAGGTGTAAAAAACCCGCGTGGATAAGCTGATTGATGAGTATGAAGTCAAAGAGGAGTCCGCCGGGCCGATCGGCGACATAGGTTATGGGGGTGTTAGGGGTGGGGTAAAATTGCTGCAGATCTGTCAAAATTTGGGCACGTGCAAGCCTGCGGAAAGGGAGGTCTGGGTGGAGCTTTGGGCAGGTGCATTCAAAAAGATCGCGGTAATATGCGCCTTGGTCACGGAGAATGGTAAGAAATTGAGAAAACATGGTAAATCCTTTTGACTTTTCTGGAGCCTTTCAATACACTGTAACCGAGATGTTTGGTGAATGCCAGCATCCGGTTGAAATAAGCGGGCGATTAGCTCAGTGGTAGAGCATCAGTCTTACAAACTGGGGGTCACAGGTTCGAACCCTGTATCGCCCACCAGTTATTACGACATAAAAAATTGGGTTCCTCGGTAGCTCAGCGGTAGAGCATATGACTGTTAATCATAGGGTCGCAGGTTCGATCCCTGCCCGAGGAGCCATTTAGTGGGGCTATAGCTCAGTCTGGTTAGAGCGTCCGCCTGTCACGCGGAAGGTCGCGAGTTCGAGTCTCGTTAGCCCCGCCATACTTTGCTCGCTTACGCGAGCTACGTATGGCAGGCCAGTTTTCGTTTTTGGCTGGCGCCATTTAAAAATAAAACCCATCGGTTAGATCCGGTGGGTTTTTGTGTTGCTACACCAAACTATAGGTCGTATATTCTAAACAGCGACAAAATGGTACGAGGCCAAGCAAAAAATGGGCTCATATAAGATCCGCACACCCTGCCTGCCCGTCGTAGCCTTGGCGAAGACTGGGAGCCTGTCCCCTCGACAGGCTCAGGATAAACTTCGACTGGATAAACAGCAAGCTACTCCGCACACCCTGAGCTTGTCGAAGGGTCTAAATGTGCGGTTAATCCGGAAAAACTTACATACGGCCCGCACCCAAGAAACCCGGAGTTTATCCTGAGCCAGTCGAAGGGACAAGCTCAGGGTGTGCGGGTTTTTGACGTCGTTTTTTTGTCACTGTCAGGACTTCCTCAGTTCCATTCAAAGATCCGATTTGAACGTACTTTCGTCTTT
>CAZWYO010000039.1:0-12766 GCA_964638315.1 uncultured Candidatus Babeliaceae bacterium
CTATCAGGTTTTAGAAAGAACTTACACATTTTGTTTATGAAATATCCGGGTTAGATACGGGGTGCTGCTACAGTCCTGCCGGTAACCCGTGGTTTTCTCGACACATTGTCTTGACAAACTTGGGGAAAAATAACTAATCTGACAATAACTTTTGTTATTGGCGTTATTGTCACGTTATGAATGAAGAGATTATGGAAAGAGATATGTTTAAAAAAATCATACTTCTCAGTCTTATGCTCATACTGCAACCTGCATCCATGTTCTGCATGAAAGAGAGCAACAAAAAGTATATTGGTGTGTATTTGATAAGCAGTTTAAAAGATAAGATCATCAAGCTCAAGAATGATATCGAGATAAAAAGCAGAGAGCTGGAAAGAATTAGTAAGCTCAAGAAAAATCTCTCTATCGAAATTGAGAATCTGAAAAAAGAAAAGAACTAAAATCTATCGCGTTAGAAAAATGGGACGGCGCCTAAACCTTCGCAATCTCAATCGCACTTTCCACCGTGCTACCGTGGTAGACAATGGCCGCGACGGCCTCTGCCAGCTTAATCGCATGCGCAAAATCGTGCCCATAAATGTTGCGGCCGATGGCTGCTCCAGCAATCTTTCCCGTATGCAGATAGTCGTATAGGCCCCGTAAAAAGGTCTCTGTATCATGTTTTTCGCCGCCCGAGTAGAGCACTCTGGTGTTGCCTGCAGACGCAACGACCTGTTTGAGGAGCTCCGCTGAGCTGATCGCTTTACCTGCGTGGGGCACCTTAATTTTTACAAAATCGCTCCCGAGGCTCGCTGCAACCCCGGCTGCCCCTGCTGCATACTGTATTGTGGTCTCATCACTGAGTGCTCTGCCCCGTGGATAGACCCAGAGCACTGACAAAAGTCCGTACTGGTGGGCTTGATAGACTATCTGGGCCGCTTCAGCAAGCATCTCTTCTTCGTGGTCGCTGCCAAGGTAGATGGTGTAGCCAACGCCCCTGATATTTAACCCTGTCTGTTTTTGGAATGCCACGATCTGATCGACGGACCAGAGTGCTCTGCTGCATGGGTCTTTTTGGGTTGTCGGTACGATATCGGTCTTTCCGTTCAACTTAACGATATAATTAATATTTTTATAGAGCATGCCGTAGCGCGCGATAAGCCCAAGGTGCGTGGCAAATGCGCCCACGTGCGCCGAGGCCGCGATGACAAAAAAGTCTTCCGGATTTATCGGATCGAGTTTTTCCATCTTGTGATCTGCGGCGAAGAGAAATAGGTGGTCTGTCCCGCGGGTGATGGCTGCATAGTTGTGCGTGAAGGTGCGGCGATACCGGGATGGGACGTCGAGGGGGGTAGTAAACATAAAAGCTCTCCAAATATTTTACCAAAAGTTTTTTTGGTTGGGGTCTGACTGACCTTCACGGGTAGGATACTGGGATTTGTGCAAAAAGATCAAGAAGATTATGCAGGCGTTGGGTCTGCCAGAATTCGTTCTTTGACCAGAATGCGCTCAGCGATATCTTTGAAGAGGGGCATTGCGACGGCGGCAGCATAGACATGGCCCGCCACTGGGCGGGGCTCGCGGATCGAGACCGTGATGACCCTTTTATACGTGCCTTTTTCGACGGCGCCGGTGAAGGTGTAGAGGGACCGGGTGGGGTCATATTTTCCGTTGGTGAGCAGGAGCGCGGTGCCGGTCTTACCAATGACCATGTAACCCGGGATAAGAGCTGTAGCAGTGATTTCGCGTAGCGTCTGGATAGTCTCCGGACTAAAAACGCGTTGCGGGTGGGCAACTTTTTGTGGCGGTGGATCGATGACAAGCCGGGGTGTGACGAGATAACCTCCGTTTGAAATAACCGAAAAGCCCCGTGCAAGCTGCAAAAGTGTTGTGCTGATCTCATACCCAAACGAAAGGTGTGGGACGGTAAATTTGGTCCACCGATGTGGTGGCCAGAGTAGACCAGGCTGTTCGCCGGGATACATGAGCCCGGTCATCTGTGAGAAACCGCAGTTTTTCAGATGCGTGTAGAGGCGCGTGGGGTTGATGCGGAGTGCTACTTTTGAGGTCCCTATGTTGTTCGAATTTCTAATAACGTCTGTGTAGGTAAGTTCGCCATATGCCTTCCATGTCGTGATTGGCACGCCATTGATATGGGTCTCTTTTCTGTTTTCGCAATCGATAATTTCATTTGCGGTCACCGCTTTCTCTTCAAAAGCTGCGAGGGCCGTGAACACTTTCATAGCTGATCCAAATTCATGAACTTCGGTAATAATTCTGTTTTTTGTGAGCGAAAGGTCGGCGACCGGTTTATTCGGGTCAAAGTCGGGAAAACAGGCCATCGCCAATATGTCCCCATTGACCGGATCGGTGATTATTGCCATGCCCTCGAGTGCGCCCTGTTTTTCAACATGTTCCCGCACCGCCTCGTACGCAATAAATTGTAGGTCACCGTCGAGCGTGAGGGTAATAGGGTTACCGGTGGTCCCCGATTTTGTTATCTCTTTTTTAAAGTAGCAGGTGTGGGATCGTGCGTCTTTTTCGATAAGATAGGTTGTTGGGCTGCCGGCAAGGTAGTGATTGAATATCAGCTCGATGCCTGCGATACCCTCATTGTCGATGTTGGTGAGCCCAATAGTGTGCCCAAGCGACGGGTGTGGGTAGAAGCGTCCCTCTTCACGCAAAATTTGGAGGTCGGGTATGTTTGCTCCGGTGATTGATGCAACCTCTTCTTCCGACAGGTGCCGTTTTATGTACATAAAACAGGCATCTTTTTTGTGCGCGATCCGCTCCCACGCTTCGGGAAAATGCTGCTTGATATATCGATACACCCTATCTTTTTCTGCCAGATTGTTGGGGGTGATGAAAGCTGAGAAGATCTCTTTGTTGAGTGCCAGTGGATTTTTGTTGCGATCAAATATGGGCGCGCGTGGTGGTCGCTGGGTGATGGTTACCTGATACTGTTGTTGTGCGATGTGCGCAAAAAAATTGCTCTCGACCGTCTGCATAAAAAAGACATGAACCGCTGCTGCTGTGTATATGAGTACAAAGAGTATGGCGATGAGTGCTACGCGCAGCGAACTGATGTGTTCCATAATGTATACCCCCAAGATTTTTATTTTTTGAGATTGCTGCGATGGATCTGCGTGAGCGGTATTGGTCGCATGCCCAGTGCTTCGGCCCGTTTTTTGATGTCGTGGGGATTCTGCGTGGTTAGTAGTGAATTAGTCAGACGTGCTTTTTCCTTGCTCAGGTCATCAAGCTCTTTTTCGCTCCGCTGTTTGCGGTAGACATAGCGGATGGTGGTGTTGTAGTGCCAGATGTAGAGAAAAATAATTAACAGCGTTGAGCACGTCAGGATTATAAATCCGCTCAAATTTTTCATGGTACGATCGCCTCTTTAAGTACTGATCACCTCAGTTCTACCGTACCATTCGTCGTAACTATTGCGCAAGAGTCGTGCGTTGGCGACTTCCTCAAATGCTTGAAAAATCAGAGCTAGACGGGCATATGCCACAAACCCCGCACACCCTGAGCTTGTCGAAGGGTTTCTCGGGTGCGGAATAAAATGTAACTTTGCCTAGCAATATTGGTTTTAGAATGCGCGGGAGGCGCTAATATTGACCTCAGCAACATCTTCACCACGCCGTTTTTTGCGGTCGAGCTTGAAGCCCCAATCGACACGGACCGCCGTTGGGTGGTCGAGGCTGATGCCAAAGCCGACCGCATGACGATATTCGAAACTATTGTTTGTTAAGAAGTCTCCCGGTATCGTGTCACCCGATGGAGTATCCCATCCTGCGCCACCGTCATAGAAGAGGTAGCCGCGCATGTTACTATCTGGAGTGAGCGGGATCTGAATCTCTGCATTCACAAAGATTGCCTTGAGTGCGCCAAGCGAACTACCGAGCAGCTGTGGTCCAATCTGGCCAAACTTAAATCCACGCACTGAGAGTGGCCCACCGATGTGGAAGAGCTCACGGTAGGGAATATTTTTTCTGTTCACAAGATATGAGTACCCAGCAAATCCACGCAAGTGGAAGATGATATCTTTTTCCTCAACAATTGGTGTGTACCAATTTGCGTCTAGGGTGTTTTTTATAAACCCGAAACAGCTGGTTGGGTACGGCACACCGATGCGTAGGTTCCATGCCCAGTTAAATCCCGATGAGGGGAAGAGCGGATTGTTTCTGACATCCTGCGAAAAGCTGAAATCGGTGGTGAGTAACTTGCCGGGTTGGAACATGTAGTTAATCTGTTCTTGTAGACATGCATGAAGTACTGGGTTATGACGGTAGAGACTGCTGCGTGCGATGTTTGGATGACGATAGGAGATGTCTTCAAGGCCGAGCCCGAGAATTATATTGAGGAAATTGAGCCGTTCAGCTCTGAAGCCGGCCCGTGCAACCCCGCCCTTCGTACGTTCGTGAGGGGGTAGTTCGGTCTGGACAAAATCTTCGTAGAAAACATCACGCATAAACGCTGCCAAACTTCCAGAAATAGGACGATCAAAGAGCCAATCATCCGCAATCATCGCATCGATTGCTTTGCTCTGGCTCGAGTATGATGCAGCAATGTTCCACCGAATCCCGAGCCCAAACATATTGATATCACTGGCTGTAATACCTGCGTTAAAACTACCTTGCGGCGTCGACATATCCGCCTGCACGCCCCATCCAAGTTGTCCTTCAAATCGCCCCGTCTTCTTTTCTTTGAGCAGCAGTTCGAGATCTGCGACTTCGTCACTCTTCTTAATTATGCGCCAGTTTACGCCATCTTTGACCTCAAAATAACCGAGCAGTTGGACACGCCGTTTTGACTCATCCATCAGACTTTTGGTCAAAAGGTCACCCTCA
Organism: uncultured Candidatus Babeliaceae bacterium; assembly: GCA_964638315.1. Classification (GTDB taxonomy): domain Bacteria; phylum Babelota; class Babeliae; order Babelales; family Babelaceae; genus CAZWYO01. Next base: position 4,836 of record CAZWYO010000039.1, read on the forward strand.
TCAAAGAGGATCTCGCGTCGGATGATTTTATCAAAAGTTTTAAAATTGCCGACAATATCAAGCCTATCAAGATGAAAGCGTTTACCCAGGTCGCTATGAAAAGTTATCTCCACGGTTTTTGTTTTTTCATCTGGCCGGATCGAAGGCTGCACATCGGCGTAAATGTATCCAAATTCGCCCCAGGACATACGTAAAATTTCCATGGTGCTGCGAATAAGGTCCTTGGAATAAAGTTGCCCAGGGAAGATTGGTATGCGTGCAAGAAGCTCTTTTTCAGAGAAAAGATCGTTGCCAGGTGCCTCAACTTTAGAAACGGTATATAAGTCCCCCTCATTCAGTGCAAAAGTTACATCGATGGCGCCATCATCGTACTCTTTAACCCGTGCGTCAGTTATGCGGGCGGCAAAATAGCCATTGCTCTGATAAAAGTTTTCGATGGTGTAGCGGTCCTGCATAATTGCATCAGGGTGGTACGTCCCGGCGCGGTCCATGAAACCAAACAGCCAGTTTTCACGGGTGAATATTTTGTTGCGTAGGGTGCCATCGGGAATATGTTTATTCCCCTCAAATTCGACCCGTTTAACCCACGATTTTTTACCCTCTTTTATGACGAAGTGAGCTTTCTTGGTGCCGTCTTCGGCGGGCTGTAATTTTCCAGAAGCATGAACGTGGTGATAGTGTTTTTCTTGGTATGCCTTTTCGATCTGCCGGCAGATGTTTGGTAGTTCTGCTTCATCTAGTGCACGAATGCGTGAGCCTTCGAGCGCTTTGTAGAGTTTTTCAGAATCGTAATTTTTGTTTCCCTCAAAGGTCATGGTGCTGATGCGCGGTTTTTCAATTACCTCGACCCGAATGTCGACGGTGCCGTCTTTGCGCTCGTTTTTGTATATTTTTACGTTGGTAAAGTAACCGAGACGATAGATATCTTTGATGACAGATCCTGTTTTGCGTGGATCGAACGGATCGCCTCTTTTGAAGGGGATCTTTGCGCGAATGGCAGACTCGCCGACAAGGCTGTTTCCCGTTACTTGCACGGTATGGACCTGGGGGAAGGGTATCTCTTGTCGCATGGAATTTGGGTTAAAGGTGTCCGAAATATCTGGCGCGTCAGGCGTATCAGGGCTGTTTTGCGGGGATCTTGTGATGCTCACTGTGCTCGCGAAAAATAGTATAAACGCCGCTATCTGCAGCGAAAAAATGCGAGATGTGCGTTGTGGTATGCGCAGCATCGATTGCTCCTACATAAGGTAAGGATCTATAACCGATAATCAATATCCCATAGCATACCTGGTTTATCGAAATTGACCAGTTCTCCTTCAAAGTGATAAAGTGATAAAACAGCGCTGATGAGCAAAAAGCCTGGTAACTTAGACGAAAAGGACTACTTTATGATCCCACAACTTACCAATACTCTGTCGGGGAAAAAAGAAAAATTTGTTTCGCGAGTGGCGGGACACGCTTCTCTCTATGCGTGTGGTATTACCCCCTACGATTTTGCCCATGTTGGCCACGGCAGGTGTAATGTTGTTTTTGATCTACTGAATCGGTTTTTAAGAGAATCCGGATATAAGGTCGCCTACTGCCGTAATTTTACCGATATTGATGACAAGCTGCTTGCACGTGCCGAACGGGAATATGGTGATACAAAAAGGTATCGGGAAATTGCGGACCGGTTTATCGGGGCATTTAGAGAAGATGTTCTCGCATTGGGGTGTCTTGTTCCTACATTTGAGCCACGGGTGACGGATTTTATTCCTGAGATTATCGAATTTATTAAAGAACTTGAGGCGCGTGGTTTTGCGTATGCGGCGAATGGGAGCGTCTATTTTGCAGTCGATAAGATGGCTGATTATGGGAAACTTTCCAAACGAAGCACGGATGATCTGCTTGTTGGCGCTCGCGTAGAGGCTAATCCTGAAAAGCGCAATCCGCTCGATTTTGCCCTCTGGAAAGCCGAAGATGGTAATGGTTTTTGGCAGAGCCCCTGGGGACATGGCCGCCCCGGTTGGCATATTGAATGTTCAGTGATGGCCCGAGCACTGCTTGGGGACCAGTTTGATATTCATGGTGGTGGTATGGATCTTATCTTCCCGCACCACGAAAATGAGATTGCACAATCGCAGCCACTTGTTGGTTTCGATTATGTGCACTACTGGGTGCATGTCGCGTTCGTACGGATCGATAAAGAGAAGATGTCTAAGTCGCTTGGTAATTTTTTTACCCTGCGCCAGGTCTTTGAAAAATACGATCCGATGGTAGTGCGGTTCATGATGCTCGGTCACCACTATCGTTCGCCACTCGATTTTTCGTTTGACGATCTTGATGTTGCACGCAAGAGTTATCAGCGGCTAACACGTTTTTTTGCAGATGTGGTACCTATAGAGCAGGGTTTTTGCGCAGATCCGATTGTCGCACAAGCGTGCGAATTTATAGCTGATGATCTAAATAGTCCTGGAGCTCTGGGGGTGGTTTTTGAGCATCTTGCCACGTTGGATGATGCGGGCAAGCGTGCCATGAAAGGTTTTTTGATCAACATTCTTGGGCTATCACTGGTGCCGTTGCTGGAGAAAGAGGTTGCAATAACCCCAGCGATACAGCTGCTGCTTGATGAGCGTGAGGCGGCGCGTAATGCGCGTGATTGGAAGCGATCAGATGAGCTGCGTGATAAGTTGCGGGATCTTGGGTACGAGGTGCGTGATCGGAAGGTTTAAAAAAGTGGGCGGCTTTTGTTAAGTTAACAGTGCAGCCGCCCAAAAAACTGGCAAATTTTCATCCAAGATGGTGTTTGATTTTTGCTCTGAAATCATCTTGTGACATATATCCCCGCTCTTTGCCCTTGAGTGTCCCCTCTTTCATGAAAATAAAAGTTGGAACAGAGGTGACCCCAAATTTGATCGCAATTTCGCGGGATTCATCGACATTTACTTCACCAAATGTGTACTGGTCAACAAGCTCTTTGGCAAGATGCTCAAAAATAGGTTTTACCTGTTGACAGGGGCCACACCATGTTGCGGATATATCTAGAATGACCGGCTTTTGAGAACGGGTAACAATTTCATCATAATTGTCTTTGGTAATTGTAACGACCATATAAAAATCTTTCATAAATATCATTAAACGTGTCTATCCACAGATATAGTGTACCGTATCTTGGATACTTTTTGTGAGTTTACTGAGTATGCCGTTCGGCTCCTTTTGAGCCTCTGTTTCAAGTGCTTTTAGATCATCTTTTGCCTGGGCACAGAGCGCTTTTTTTGCTGCAGAATCTTCAACCACTTTCTGCTCTTTGTCAATTTCAGCCTTTGTTGCGGATTTTGCCTTGAATGCACCCATGGTAAGGCTTGATATAGCCTCAAATGCAACCTCTTTTTTGAAGTTTATTCCTGCAGATCCGATAACATCACAAAAAATGCGGCGCGTCGAGTCGACGAGAAAATGCTGGTCTTTGGTACCTGTTGCGCCGGGTAAGGTTTTCATAGCGATTATGATCTCGACATAGTCTCGGTTGTTAAATTTTTTCACACTCACATGTGGATTGTCAGAGATGGGCCGTATTTTTTCGACGGCGTCAAGATTCATGTAGGTGGTATTGAGTGCTGGATTTTTATCGGGTTGGTTTGGCACTTCGTAAACCGGAATGTCTTTGTAAAGGCCGGATACGGTAATATTTTCTATGTCGTTTGTTGTCCCATCTGTCGAGACAAGTTTACCCGTGTAGTTGATTGGTGGTTTGTCCTCACCTCCAGTTGACTGGTTGGTGCTAAAATTTACGCATATGATAAGTGCGCAGAGCGCATAAAATAGTGAAACAAGACGCTTCATTAATAGTCCTCCTCAAAGAGCCGTCATCCTAGTTTTTCACCCTAAACGACAAAGGCACCACAATGCAAGATATTCCTACGGGAAACTTTAAATTTTCCAAATGGGTTGAATACACCAGTTTTTTTGTTTAAAAAACGCTTATTATTTTTTATTTGTAGTTTATTGATGACCCGCTATTGCGATTTTTGAGTGGAGCGATTACGCTATACATCGACTATTTCGTTGCTATTTCTCTAACATAAGGTGTTTTTTATGGAAAATCGTTATTACGCTCAATCCTATTCGGGGGTACGGAGCTTTTTATACAAGGTGTTTGGTTGGATGTCGTTTGCTCTAGCGATAAGCGGTATAACGGCCTATTTTATTGGTACATCAGAAGTCTTGCATAAAGCGATTATGGGGAATTTTGGTATCGTTATTGGGCTCATAATCGTGCAGCTTGTGTTGGTTGTTGCGTTGTCCGCAGCTATTCAGTCACTAAGCCATGGGGCGGCGTTTACGCTTTTTGCGCTCTATGCTGTCCTGACCGGCGTAACGCTCTCATCGATATTTGTTATTTATACAACTGCATCGATTGCGACGACCTTTTTTACGGCAGCTGGCATGTTTGGTGCAATGGCTCTCTATGGAGCGTTTACCAAAAAAGATCTGTCTGGCATGGGAACATTTATGTACATGGCGCTTTTTGGTATTATCATTGCGTCTGTCATCAACATGTTTGTAAAAAGTGCGGGGCTCGATCTTGCCGTTGCGTTTATTGGTGTGATAGTCTTTGCTGGGTTGACAGCTTATGACTTACAGAAAATCAAGACGTTTGCTCAACAGGTTGATGTTGAAGATGGTGCTGTTGCAAATATGGCCCTTCTTGCGGCGCTTTCGTTATATCTTGATTTTATTAACTTGTTTCTTAGTCTGTTGCGACTTTTTGGTGAGCGTAAACAGTAACAAATCGAAAAAAGGGAGTAGATAATGAGACGTTTTATTCCGGTCTGGATACTGGCCATTGCCTGGTGTCTGCCTGTGTGTGCGGAAACGAGTAAAGTCGATCTTGGTGATCTTCGCAAGGGATTAAGTGAGATTGGCGAAAAGCTTTTACAGATCAGTTCAAAAATACCCCCCGAGGATGCCAAGGGGGGTGTTTCTTTGCCAGAAAAACCCGATGTTACACCCAAAAAAGTGGAACTGAGCGATGCCGAAAAAGCGCTTACCATTGATAAGGGCGAGGTAAAAGAGGTTGCCACAGAGGTCACTAAAAAAACTATAAAAAAACCTGTTTTGAAATCGAAGAAAACGGTAGCAAAAAAGAAGAAAAAATCTCTGGAAGATGCTGTTGAAGCTGAGCCAGCGAAGGCTGAACCAGCGAAGGCTGAGCCTAAGAAAGAATCTGTGGAAGTGGCCAAAGATGCCGAAACGGATGAAGAAGACGAAAAAGAGGTAACGGCCGAAAAGACAGAGGAGCCCGAAAAGAGTGTTCCCTCAAAGGAGGGCGCTGAAAAAAGTGTTCCAGCGAAAAAGGTCGTTGGGACGGTCGAGCTTGGCCTCAAGGCGCAAGATATCGACGATGAGCGCATAAGGACCAAGATGAAGCGTGTTGAGAAAATGGTCAAAGACGCCGTAGCGTTCTTTAAAAAGAAATCGATTGGCAACGCATGCCGTTCGTTCGAACAGGACGCTGAATGGCGTGCAGGTGACCTCTACGTTTCGGTCTTCAATGATTTTGGTGCCCTTCTGGTAGATGGGCCACTTACGCAGCGGCTATGGGAAGACTTCCAGGTGCCGACACGCGATGAGTTGACAGGGCTTATTGTGAGCGACTCATTTGTTGGAAAGATGCTCGAGCTTGGTACGGATGGCGGGTGGATCAGTTATGATTGGGATTTTGGTATTCGTTTTGCCTTTTCAAAAACAGTGAAAAAACATGGTTCGACATTTGTCATAACGGTCGGTTTCTACCCCGATTCCCCTCGCTTTGCCATTCAACAGCTGGTGAAAAAAGCGATTCGCTACGGGGAGCGTGCGGGTGCCCACCAGATGTTTGAACAGATCAATAACCCTCGTGGGGTATTTGTGCGCGGTGATCTCTACCTCTGGGCATATGACTTTGAGGGCTTTGCTTATGCGCATGGGCACAATATTGTTTTTGTTGGCCAAAACCGCAAAGAGTGGAAAGACTCGTTCGGTTTCAAGAGAAACAAAAAAATGATTGAGACGGTCCAGGTTGATGGCAAAGGATGGATTGATTACATCGAAGATGGTTTGCCAAAGACCGCGTACTTTGAAGCGTTTATTGATCCCCGTTCTGGTCGTCGTTACATTGTTGGTGGTGGTTACTACCCAACGATCAATGATGATATGGTGGTCAATTTTGTAAAACGTGGCATCAACTATCTTAAGTCGAATGGTGTTGATCAAGCCTTCCGTGATTTTTCAAGTTATGCGGGAAAATTTGTGCAGGGACCACTCCGTCTCTTTGCGTACAATCTCGAGGGCACAATGCTGGCGGATTCAGAAAATCCTATTTTCATTGGGCAAAATCTTGTCCATGAGAAGGATTCTGAAGGTACCCGCATTGTTGTTAAAATACTTGATGCGGTTAAAAATGATGCCAGTTCCGGGTGGGTCACCTTCAAAGATAAGGGCGCTTACCGCTCAGTATATGTTGAATATGTGGAAGTGCCTGATGGTAAGTTTATTATTGGTTCTGGTTACTGGCCAGCATCCAAAGATTATACCGCCCGTTCTATTGCGGAAAAGGCGGTGGGCAAGTTGAAATCGACTGAGTTGTCAGAGGCGATACGCGGCTTCTTGACGATCAGTAACGACTGGGTTCGTGGGGACCTGTACGTTCGTGTCTATTCGGCGGATGGTATCTGTCTTGCAAGTGGCCCCGATCGCGGTCGTATCTGGCATGATGAGAAAAAGCATCTTGATGAAAAAGGGTATCCGGTATTTAAAGAGATTCTTGCTATTGCACGGGGCGGCGGTGGCCTTGCTGAGTATCCAATGTATGGGTATCCTTACCGCGCATATGTCAACCTTGTGGAGAAGCCGATCACCAAAGAGGCGGCTGAGGTGCGAGCTGCTGAGCGTAAGGAGTCCCGTGTACAGGAGAACAAGCGTGGTAAGTTAAAGGTTGTTGGTGAGTCTGAGAATAATGACTCCGAGCTGACCGAACAGTATGTGATTTCCGTTGGATACTATCTGTAAGAATTTGAGAATTTGTGTGTGTGGGAATAGCTTGATTAGGCTATTCCCACACGGTTTAAGGAGAGCATTATGCGCATGTACAAAAGTTTTTTGGTGGGCGCTTGTCTTGTTATTTCGATACCCATTTTGGGGGTGTCCTGGGAAGGGCGGGCTTCTGAGACCGAAAACATTGCCATTGAAAATTTTAATAAAGATGTGGCAGCAATTAAAGCCGAAAATGCATATGACAAGTTGGGGGAAATACTGAGGTTGGCTGGAGGAAAGTATGATTGCGATTTTGACTACTACCCAAATTTTAAGGAGGTGGTGCGCAAGCAACTTGCGGAGATTTTAAAGACAAAAGAAGCAGAGCAGTATCTAGCTAAAAGTACCGGTAAAGCGCGTACAGGCCTTTACCTGCTAGGAAGGGATCATAAGCTATCTGACCCACTTATTGGCGCCCTAATTGATGCGGGTCGTTTCGATGACAAATACCCATATTGGGATGCTGTTGCGTATCACGACTATTTTTTTACTTTCTGCGATGTGGTTTTTGCATTGGGAGATGAGAAGCGCACAAAGGTGATAGATAAAATTGCTGAAAATCGGAAAGATTTTTTTGACAATCTCTACGAGTGTGGATCAGGAGATCAATACACCGTTGATTCTGATACAAAAAAATGCCTGAAGATTCTGCGCGTTTATGGCGGTAACAGATATCCCTTTCTTCACGCATTAATTTATTGGGTCGAGGCTCGTGATAAAGAAATAAGTGCGGATAAAAAGGGTTACACGGACTTTGTTATGTATCTTGCAAGAAAAGCTATTGAGACGAGCCCAGAGATTGTTTTTGCAAAACATTATGCAGAGGGAACGGTTACAGAGGTTTTGTCCAGAGCTTTGCAAAAAGCAATACTTGGTGA
>CAZWYO010000040.1:0-1727 GCA_964638315.1 uncultured Candidatus Babeliaceae bacterium
CCTATCGACAATCGCTCCAGCAGTTTTTCAGGTGGTTGGAGCATGAAGGAGATGCGGGATCTCCAACACGCGAAACCATTTTGCGTTACAAAGAGCAGCTCGATCTTCGCCAGCTCCGGCCCTTTACGCGTTCGAGTTACTTAGTTGCGGTGCGAAAATTTTTTGAATGGGCCGAGGGCCAAAAGTGTTATCCTAATATTGCCAAGGGGGTCAAGGGTCTGCGCCGTTCAACAAAGACTCACCAGAAGAGCGCGCTCACTTTTGATCAAATTAATCAGATACTCGAATCGATAAAACAGGATTCGCTCCAGGGCATGCGCGACTTCGCGCTCATCAACTTGCTCTGCCGCACCGGCTTGCGGCTTATTGAGGTTAAGCGGGCGCTTATCGAAGACCTTGATATGCGTTCGGATGGCAAAGCGGTCCTCTGGGTACGTGGCAAGGGGCGCGAGGGCAAAGATGATTTTGTGGTAATCACCGATGAGGTGCTAGAACCGATAGCCACCTATCTAAAAGAACGTGGTCCGAAGCAGCTTATTGAGCCCCTTTTTACGTCAGTCAGTGATCGGAACTTTGGGGGGAGACTCACCACCTTTTCGCTCTCCCGTATTGTTAAGCGCCGCCTGCGCGCGATCGGTGTCGATTCGCGCCGGCTCTCTGCCCACAGCCTACGGCACACCTTCGGGGTTATGGCCATCAAAGCGGGGGCTTCACTGTACGAGGTGCAACTTGCTATGCGCCACACCTCGCCCGCCACTACCGAGATCTATCTTGGTGATATCGAGCAGGCCAAACGCCTAGAGGGTGGCCCTGAGCAGCGGATCAGTGAGTTACTTAAAAAGATGAAGGGGTAGCACGAACAAAAAAGCTTGAAGATATAGCTTTTTTTATTTCTGTTTTTTGATAAGCTTGATTTTACGATAACTATCGGCTTGATAGTTATCAGTTCTGTTTTTTCCCTTAATAGTAAGGAATCATAATGAAAATGTTGAAGAAGATATTGGCTGTTGCTTTTGTTGTTTTTTGTGCCAATGGCATCTGGGCGATGCAAGAATCGAACCAAAATTTGACCCAAGTCAACTGGAAGGAAGTCGATGATGTTGCTTCCAATGCTCCAGATAATACTACAAACGTGCGTGAGCAATGGGCAAAAAAACTTATGTTCTTGAGAAGTCTCGCACCAACGAAAAACCAGCAGATTAAGCATCAGATCAATACGAAATTGCTTGAGGCAAAAGTTGCCTATAATGTCGCGAAGCAGAACCAGAATAACAACTAAGATACTGAGGGCTGCGTGTAAAACTCGGCCCCAACTTACTCACTTCCCAACCAGATTTCACGTCATGCGTGTAAAAACGCTCCTTTAAGGGTTTAACTGTCCTAGGAGCGTTTTTACCATTTTTCACAATTTAGCAAATAGCCTCTGATAGTATCAAATCTCGTTAATCAAGCAGGAGTTGGTTGGGATCCCAATTATAGCTTGCTACCCATTTTTGGGTGGCAAGTGCCCCTGCATCTTGCAATATTTTTATGACATTTTTTGGCTTGTTAGATATATATGCGAGATCTATGGGGGTCAATCCTTTATTATTTTTAGCATTTACATCTGCTTTATTTTCGATAAGAAGTTTGATCATTGGTGTAGAGTGAAAAATGCTAATTGATGCCAAGTGTAGTGGTGTCATCCCCTGAGCATCTTTCTCTTTGATAAAATCAGGCAACTTTTC
>CAZWYO010000040.1:1827-5865 GCA_964638315.1 uncultured Candidatus Babeliaceae bacterium
TAGTGGTGTCATCCCCTGAGCATCTTTCTCTTTGATAAAATCAGGCAACTTTTCATAAATAATTTCGACAAGATTAAGAAGTCTCTTGCGTTCCGTTTCATTTTCCGCTGTGTTATATTCATTTACGATGTAATGTAATATATTGCGTTTATCTGTAGTCTTTAATTTTTTATAAAGCTCAATATTTTGTTTTGACCCGAATAGTTTCGGATCAAGTTTAATAGCCGCTTTCATAACATTCTCCGGTACCGCCATCACATTACCCGCAAGGACCACCGATGCACACGCAACAATAACAGATATTTTTGGTATCTTCATACCTACTCCTAGTGTTAATAAAAACTCCGCACAAATTCCTTTTGTGCCTACTTATACGTTAACAAAAGGGACTTGCAATAAGCAATAAATTTCAATTACAAGCTATCATTATCGACCCCACACCTTTGCCATGTTATTTTTTATTCTTCAGGTAAACAATAGTTTTGTCGCCGTGTTTATCTACGCGTTTTTCCGAGCTTATAAAAACGTGATGCCCCTGCCAGATTGCTTTTATTGTTCGTTGACGCCGAAGATTCGTTGGAGCAAGCTCCTTTATTTCGCGAATCAGCATGGATTTTCCATTGTAGATCACCCTCCTGTTTTTGTGCATACGCATTTCGGCTCGAACGTTTCTTGGCGTGCACCATTCAAGCATATTGCCTGTTGAAAAAGCCCCGTCAGCAACGATTGTTATCAGCGTCTTAGGAAAATGTGCTTGTATATCCGCATAAATTCGTTGAATAATTTGGAGCCATGTTTCATGATCTTCTGGACACAGCACTTGTGGGAGTTCAAATTTACATTCCCACGGAAGTGTAACACCACCAGATGCCAACATCACCACAAACCAATGGTATCCGTTTACTTCTGTGCCCAAAACTCCATCATAATGACGCCATGTTCCCTCAATTCTGCTCGCGAACAGCTTTCTTAAGATGGAATGATCACATACAAATAGAAGTTCTTTTTTTTTAGAAAATCTGTTTACAGCTATCGATTTTATTTCGGCGAGACTGCGCCCCTCATCCAAAAGCGCTCGCGCTACCGTATCGCCACTTTTCTCGATAGATCTGCCCATATTTTCAAAAGTTTTTTTCCCTGTAGAAAAAATTAGAAGACAAGAGTAAAGTAGATTTGTGCTTAACGTTGGCATAGTACTCTCCTTTAGTATGCGTTTTTACTTACTTAGGAGAGTACTTTTTATTTGTTTATTCGTCTAGATCGGATTTTTCAGATACTTGAGGAAGTCCTGTAGGTCACTGTTTTTCGCCAGCAGCCCAAAAAAATAATCGCAAATTACGGCACCAGGTAGATTTTGAACGCTCCCGGTACTAGCTGTACCCTCAATAGAACTGCGGGATCGACAAAGCGATGTTCAACTGTTTGCCTATCTGGGGTGGTTCGCTGCAGAATCTGGTTATTGTCAGCCGAACGGACTTCAGCAATGCGTTCGTCACTCCCGTAATAAAAGCACTTTATGATTCCAACTATTTTGCCTGTGTCCGTTTCAAACCGGTAGTATCGTTCCGTTGCCTTGTTCTTATCAAGTTCGCGGCAGATCTGATCGAAGACCAAAACCTGGTTGTATGGCAGAGGATCGCTTAATACCAGGCTGATTGGGCGAACCTTGGCCACGAAATTGTTCTGCTGGTTGTAGATCTGGATGGCAGCTTTTGTTGGACAGCCTAATTCTTTGCCGAGCGACTCAAGCTCGCTACGTCCTTCTCGTCTACCCGCCTCCTTGAGCTGTTCCGATATGAAGACCGCATAGGAGGTGTCATTCTCAAGCAACGCGTCCGCACGCGCATCAATAAGCGTCTTGCGATTGACAGGAGTTGGGTTGTTGATCAGGTAAAACGCAAGATCCCGTGCCCTGTCACGCAAATTCTCACGTCGTGCATATCGCAGGTGCCATGCCTTTGGCGCCACGCCACGCGCAAGCAGATAGTCTATAACCGGTTGTGCCTGCGTACCAATTGCAAATTGTAAGAGCCGATTATCCTGCAGGGTGAGAGCGGCACCACGCTTGACAAAAAACTCGATCATGTCGAGATTGTTGCCAAACCAGAATACTGGCACCATATTGCTAAATCCCTCTTTGATGGTAGGGTCGGTTGCATTGATAATATAATTTTTGATGGCACGTGGGTCGATTTTTGCTGGCTGTTTTAGCGCAAGTTCTTCTGCTCGCCGTAAGATGTCGTCTATCTTCTGCTTGAGTACTTCGAGTCCAAATTGTCCCGCTCGTTGACCACGTATGCTCTCAAAGAGCTCATTTTTAAGTGGTTGTGTTAACGGCGACTCGCACGCGTTTGCGTCGGCCTGCGCGGTATTGACGATAAAATTTTTGAGTGTGGTTATGTTAATTGCCATTGGTAGCGTCTCGACAATGGCCTCAGCGCGTAACAGAATAGCCGCCTTTTTCTGATCAAACTCTTCTTGCCCCAATTTCCCCACAGTCTGCTCGCTGATTAGGTACGTGAGTTCACTTTCAAGGGCTTTGACAGGTTTCAAAATACCCGGGCTGAGCGTTATATTAAAACGCCACTGCTCAGGCGACTGGGTAAATTCGAGCATGACGCCACCTGCAGAGAGGTTTTTGGTGAGCCGGTAGCGAGATTTTCCCATTTTGACCTGGGGAATCTGGTCCTTCCCGACCCGATAGAGAGCGACGACAAAGGGCTCAAATTTCAGCTGATCACCCTTGAAATCTACCGATGCCTGTTTTGGCGTGAAGGTAAAGTAGACCGATCCATCCCTGCTGGTAATGGTTGGGCGGGGAAGGCTCGGTCCAAAGGAGAAGAGTTTTTCGACTGTATCTTTACTAAACTCAGAGCTTTTTTTGTTATCGACAGTTACATCTGGTTCATAAAACCCTGTGGATTCAACTTTCCAATCGATTGGTGTTGAATTTTTAAAGACCACGTTTGTCTGACCAGGAACAAGGGAGCGATTCAGCCAGACTTCGGGAGAAGCGTTATCGGTGAAGGTGAGCTGATAGTTAGGATAGAGAAGCGGTGTAATAAAGCACTCGATACGGCAGTACAGGCGTGGTGACACCTGCATGATCCTCTCATGATCCCGCTTTTCCGCATCGACGATCAGGCCACTTGCTCCTGCTTTGATCCAGAGATCAGTGCCGGTAACCAGGTTAAGATTTTTATTGTTATCCGTTCCCCAGCTTCCGCCCTTTTTGGCTACGGCAAAAGTCCAGGTTGAGCCCGTTTCAACAAGAAGATCGATGCGCTGACCTGCGCTGGTAAAAATGGCATACTCATACCTATTCCAGTCGAGCGATCGGGGTAACCAACCAAAAGTAACCGGCTTGGGGTTAGAGGGGAAAAAGCCGAGAAAAGTGTTTTTCTCGGTAACCGCATGGGGACAGTTTAACGGTCCGCAGAGATAGGTTGATCTAATCGCCTTAATTTTGAAGTTTTCACTCGTATTGTTTACGATCTTAAGTTTTGTTTCTCCAAATTCTATTTCACCGCAAAGCACAAGACAGAGCGGTAAAAGTAGCAAGACTACATAATTTTTTTTACACATACTGTGGGTCCTTTCTTAACTTAGATTACGGCACCAGTCGCACATATCGTAGGAGTCACGCTTTTGGCGTTACACCATGCGCAAGCAGATAGTCTATAACGGGTTGTGTTTGTGCACCAATTGCAAATTGTAAGAGCCGATTATTCTGCAGGGTGAGAGAGGCGCCGCGCTTGACAAAAAACTCGACCATGTCGAGATTGTTCCCAAACCAGAATACTGGGACCATATTGCTAGATCCCTCTTTGATAGCGGGATCGGCTGCATTGATAATAGAATTTTTTATGATACGTGGGTCGATCTTTACTGGAAGTTTTAGCGCAAGTTCTTCTGCTCGCCGTAAGATGTCATCTATCTTCTGCTTGAGTACTTCGAGCCCAAATTGTCCCGCCCGTTGACCACGTATGCCCTCAAAGAGCTCATTTTTAAGTGGTTGCGTTAACGCCGCAAGCAGAT
>CAZWYO010000040.1:5965-11540 GCA_964638315.1 uncultured Candidatus Babeliaceae bacterium
CGTATGCCCTCAAAGAGCTCATTTTTAAGTGGTTGCGTTAACGCCGCAAGCAGATAGTCTATAACCGGTTGTGCTTGTGCACCAATTGCAAATTGTAAGAGCCGATTATTCTGCAGGGTGAGAGAGGCGCCGCGCTTGACAAAAAACTCGACCATGTCGAGATTGTTCCCAAACCAGAATACTGGGACCATATTGCTAGATCCCTCTTTGATAGCGGGATCGGCTGCATTGATAATAGAATTTTTTATGATACGTGGGTCGATCTTTACTGGAAGTTTTAGCGCAAGTTCTTCTGCTCGCCGTAAGATGTCATCTATCTTCTGCTTGAGTACTTCGAGCCCAAATTGTCCCGCCCGTTGACCACGTATGCCCTCAAAGAGCTCATTTTTAAGTGGTTGCGTTAACGCCGCAAGCAGATGGTCTATTTTCTGATTAAATTCTTCTTGCCCCAATTTCCCCACTGCCTGTTCGCTGATTAGGTAGGCCAGTTCATCTTTAAGGGCTTTGACAGGCTTCAAAATACCAGGGTTGAGTATTTTAAACCGCCACTGCTCAGGCGACTGGGTGAGTTCGCACAGGACGTTTCCCGCGGAAAGATTTTTTGTAAGTCGATAGCGAGATTTTCCCATTCTGACCTCTGGCAACTGGTTCTCTCCGACCTTATAGAGCGCAATAACAAAGCTCTCACATTTAAATTGCTCACCTTTAACATCTACGGATGCCTGTTTTGGAATAAAGGTGAAGTAAACCGTTTTGTCCCTTCTGGTAACGTTAGAACGAGGGAGATTCGGTGCAAAGGAAAAGAGCTTTTCTATCGCCCCATTTTCAAGCTCAATACTCTTCTTGTCATCGACGGTAACATTCGGTTCATTAAATCCCTCGGCCATAATCGTCCAATCGATTGGTGTTGAATTTTTAAAGACCACGTTTGTCTGTCCGGGAACCAAAAAGCGCTGCAGCCAGGTTTCGCGGGAAGCGTCATTTGAAAATGTCAGGACAAAATTGGGAACAAGCATGGCTGGGGCGAAGACGCACCGTAAAGAGCACTGCAATGTTGGCCCAACCTGCATTGAGTCGTGCCCAGGGATAGGAGCGTCGATGTTGCTACTTGTCGTTGCGCCGGCCCTGACCCACAGATCAGTATTATATGCAGCATTTTTATTTTTATCGTCCTGGCTTATGATATCGCCCCAGTTGCCACCGTATTTTGCCAAGGCAAAGCCCCATGTGGCTCCAGTTTCAACAATTAGGTCTATCTGCCCCTTAGAGTGTTGTGGGATAATAGTGTATAAGAATCTTTCCCACTTTCCCGTTCGCGGTATCCAGTCAAAAGAAACAGGAGCTGACTTGAGAAAGAGACCAAGAAAGTCATTTCGATTTGTTACCTGTGCATGTGGTGGGCAACCGTCCAGATCACAAAGATAGATCTTTTTGTTGGCTAGGATTTTGAAGTTTTCTGTCGAATTATTTATTATACGCAGCTTGGTTTCTCCGAGCGACAGGTCCTTTAGCTTGTCTATACTATTTTCAATAAATTCACCAAGTAAGTGTTTTGTCCATTCAGGTCGCACCCATTTTGGGTTTAACTCACATCCTGTATGACAAAAAAGCTCAAGTTTTTTACATTCGTTTCGTTTTTTACACTCATCTACTTCCGCCCGGTTTGGTATATCGGGGATCCATTTCTTTGCCCACTCTGGCCGATTCCAATCGGGATTTCTCTCACAAGCGGTATGGCATATGACTTCCAGAGCTCCACAAGAATTTCTCTGCTTACACAGATCCTTTGGGGACCTGCCATGCTCATTCGGCCATCTATTGCAGTGGTCATGGCAGTAGGCGTCGAACCACTGACATGACATTCGTACTTTACACTCCGCTGGAGTCTCCGCATGTACAGAGCATCCCACCAAGCAACCGAAAATAATTAGTGTAAAAATTGCTACCATTTTTCTCATTGGATAACCCCCCCCATATATCTTTATTTTAATAAATTAGATCCTGACAAAACAAGCTTTCGCTTGCCTTCATAAGTTCAACTCGTTAAGCTGCTTAAAAAGATCAACCAACATGGCAGCGAAAGCAGTAGAATGGAATTTTATCGCATACCATTAGAACAGCTTATTACACTTCTCAAAACAGACATTGGTGTTGGCCTTACAACTAAAGAGGCCCAAAAAAGATTGCGTAAAAACGGCACAAATACCCTCCCGGGCCGCCCACCAGAGCGAGCCGTTCTGCTTTTTTTGAAGCAACTTAATAATGCCTTTAGCTACCTTCTGATCGTTGCGGCGCTCCTAAAATGTCTCGTTGAGGGGTACCGTGATGCCATAATTATTGGCGTAATTATAATGGTCAACGCGTTGGTGAGCGCTATCCAAGAGGGGCGCGCCTCACAGACATTGGCGAAGTTACGGTCTTTTCTCAAAACCGATTGTCTGGTAATCCGTGATGGGCAGACACACATTATTGATCAGACGCTTCTCGTTCCTGGTGATATTCTTATTTTGCATGAGGGGATGCGCGTGCCGGCAGATGCGCGTCTATTCGAGGGGCATATGCTCCGTATCGACGAGTCTATCTTGACTGGCGAATCCGTACCGGTGACCAAAACGCCCGGGCTTACCGCACTACCAAAGGCCCCCCTATCGGAACAGAGCGGCATGGTCTTTACGGGGAGTACGATTTTGAGTGGGCATGCGCATGCCATCGTGGTTGCCACCGGTAAAAAGGCCGAGATAGGCCATCTCACCTGTGTTATAGATAAGATAGAGACAGACATGCCACTCAAGCGGGATCTTGCGCACCTCTCCTACTTTCTTTTGCGCGCAGTGATCGTTATAGTTGTTATCTTTGTGCTCATAGGGCTCTTACGCGGAAAGGATTTTGCCGAACTTGTTTTTACCATGACTTCCCTGCTAGTCTCGATCGTGCCAGAGGGCATACCTATTGTTTCAACCATATTGATGGCGCGCAATGCATATCGCATGGCACGTTCAAATGTACTCGTTAAACGGCTACAAGCAATCGATGGGCTCGGCAGATTGCAAGTACTGGTTGTTGATAAGACGGGAACCCTCACCAAAAATGAGCAGATGGTATCGGCATTGGCGGTAGAAAACAGTCTCTATACTGTCACCGGAAATGGGTACGAAAAGAGCGGCGCGGTGTATGATCTGAAAGGTGGTGTAGCACAGATTAAGCGCGAAACGCCACTCTGGTATTTGGGTCTTGCTGCTTCACTGCTTGATGACGCCGAATTATCGCGCGACGAAAAAACGGGAGCTTTGCGTGTGCGGGGCGAGCCGATCCAGGCAGCGCTCGGCATCTGTGCACAAAAAATGGGCTTTGATTTAGAGACTGATCAGAAAACATATCCCAAAATTGATGAGATCCCGTTCGCGCCAGAAACACCGCTCCAAAAAGCTCTTTTTACCTTTGATGGAGATAAAAATCTACTGGTGGTAATGGGCTCTCCTGAGCGGGTTGCGGACTACTGCCACCAGCAGTCTGAACCAGAAACTGGTTTACAAAAGATGCTATCCGATGGCTTGCGCGTTGTTGCTATCGGGTACGGATTTACCACCGCAACCCAGCTCACACAGACTGCCGGCTCTGCCATAACAACAGTAGGATTATGGGGGCTCAACGATGCATTACGATCCGATGCGGCAGAGAGCATAGACGCAGTGCAAGAGCTTGGCGTTAGAGTTTTGGTAGCCACTGGTGACCATCTACAGACTGCTATTCATGTCGCCCGGGCGACCGGTCTGTACCAGGGCCCTCTATCGGTGCAAGAAGGCACGGCAATAGAGGAGAAAGGTGATGAAGAGATAACGGTGCTTGCACGGGTAACGCCTCAAGAAAAGTTAAAAATTATCAGTCATTTGCACCAGAAAAACCTCCTGGTTGGCATGACCGGGGATGGTGTAAACGACGTACCCGCGCTTGTGGCTGCGGATGTTGGCATTGCAATGGGGAAGAGTGGTACCGATGTTGCCAAAGAGGCGGCTTCTATTATACTGCTCGATGACTCACTTTCCAGTATTGCAGAGGGAATCATGCTCGGGCGGCACGCATTTCTCACGATGAGACACGTACTTATTTTTGTGCTCGCGACCAGTGCATCAGAGATTCTTGCTTTTGCAGCTACGCTTATTATGAATGTGCCACTACCCCTATCTGCAACCCAAATTTTGTGGGTACACCTGCTGACGGATGGATTGTTAACCATTGCCTTGGGAATGGAGCCGGTAGACAAAAAAATTGCAAAAATACCGCTTGATCCAAAAGCGCGTCTCATTGATCGGGGCATGACACGAGCGTTTTTTCTTACCAGCGTGCCTGTAGCAGTTATAACTTTAGTGCTTTTTATTTACCACCTGCCCGAGGGGCTTCACACCGCCCGCTCTGTTGCGCTTACGGCCCTTGCTATGGGACAGTGGTGGAATGCCTGGAATATGCGATCAGAGACCGGTTCGATATTCTCGCAAAATCCCTTTTCAAACATCTGGCTACTCACCTGCACGTTTCTTGTAGTGGTTGCACAGATCGGAGCGCTCTACCTACCCTTTTTACAAAACATTCTCTACACCGTCCCCCTCTCGTTATCAGATTTTATGCTCTGTCTGGGCGTCTCCTCGCTGGTCTTGGTTACGGAAGAGGTGCACAAGTGGTGGGGACGGCGGCGGAAGTAAAATCAGTTTGTTACTTTGTTTTGAGATAGTTGATAATCTCCTGATTGGGTTTGGTGGCTTTTTGTGCCCAAGCAAGAACCGTCTCGCCAGACAAAGCCTGAGCTTTTGGATCGGCCCCCTGCTCCACAAGATATTTGACAATCTCCAGACTAGGATTGAGGCCGCCCACCGCCGCATGGAGAACCGTCGAGCCGGGATATTTAGTTACCGCTTTTAGATCTGCCCCCTGCTCCACAAGATATTTGACAATCTCCAGACTAGGATTGAGGCCGCCCACCGCCGCATGGAGAACCGTCGAATCATCTACCGAATCTTTTGCTTTTAGATCGGCTCCCTTCTCCACGAGATATTTGACAATCTCTAAGTTAGGATTGGGGCCCTCGACCACAAAATGGAGCGCCGTCTTTTTATTCTCGTCGCTTACCTTTGCACTTAGTCCCTTTTCCCCCACAAGATATTTGACGATCTCTAGGCTAGGATTGGGTCCCTGGGCCACATGATGGAGAAGAACCGTCCGATTATGTTCATCCCTTTCCTTTGGAACACCTCCCTTCTCCACGAGATGTTTGACAATCTCTAAGTTAGGATTGGGGCCCTCGACCACAAAATAGATAAACGTCCTGCCATGTTCATCTTTTGCGTTTAGATCGGCCACCTTCCCTACGAGATATTTGACAATATCCAGACTAGGATTGGGAACCCGAACTGCCACATGGAGAACCGTCCAGTCATTCTTATCTTTTGCATTTGGATCTATTTTCTTCTCATCCACGAGATATTTGACAATCTTCAGACTAGGATTGGAACCATTGACTGCCGCATCGAGAACCGTTCTGCCTAGTTTGTCTTTTGCATTTGGATCTATTTTCTTCTCATCC
>CAZWYO010000041.1:0-11321 GCA_964638315.1 uncultured Candidatus Babeliaceae bacterium
AGACGAAAGTACGTTCAAATCGGATCTTTGAATGGAACTGAGGAAGTCCTGTCTATATGGCTATAAAACTTCTGCTGCACGGTGGGCTTCACCCTACTCTCCATTGGGCTATAACATAGAAAGGAGCAATATTACACTATACAGGACTTCCTCAAAATATCCAAAGATTCGATCTGAAAGTGTTTTTATCCTACAAATATCTGTTTTATGATGCATGGATCGTAATTCCGCTCGCCCTGAGGAGCGCGTTAGCGCGTCTCGAAGGGTCCTTGCGAGCGGGCTGAGGTTCGAAAACCAACGGGAAATTTCATTGGTTTATTTTTGAAAAGTTCCCGGATATGAAGTTTTCAATAGTAAACATGGGCGCAAGAACCCTTCGAGACGGCCTTACGGCCTCCCCCATGCTTCGCCAAGGCTTCGCAGGGCTAGCGTCAGGGCCTGTCCTTCGTAGCCCGCAGGGCGTAGTAGGACGAGCGGGGTTTATGTAATTGCCAGTCTGGCTCGGATCTTTCAAGCATTTGAGGAAGTCCTGACTATAGTAATAAAAAAACTTATATGCCAAAGAGGCAAATTTTGTCTTAGCTTAGGTGGAAAATGGTCTTGACACAGGGATACACTACCTCAGGTGAAACTTTTGTTCATACCCCCTCTGGCCTCCAACACACCCCACCTCCGACAAGTGTTTGACAAGATATTTTATTGATGTTAGAAAAAATATGCTGGTTGTTGTATTTCATCGCAAATATATTCAAAAAGGAGTCCGAACGTGTTTATTGAGACAAAAAACAGTCTGAAAAAATTACTCATACTATTAGCCGCCGTCACCGCTTTTGGCGCTGTGGGGCAGGCGTGGGGGATGGAAGATAGTGATGGAGAAGATAGTGAGAATGAGAAGATTGAGAAGATAGGGGAGATAGAGGAAGAAGAGATTGTCGACGAGGGAGATATTATCCCAGACGAAGAGTTACGTGGAGCGATAAAGGATATATATTTCCTAGTTAAAAAGAACCAAGTGTTCGACATGTACAAGATTGAAATGGGGGCCATTCCTGCAGCAATACGGTCTACCATTATAAGTCATGCATTTCATTTTGATTTTTTAGAGAAATCATCACTCATGATTTCATACCCTATGTCTCAAGATTATTTTGAAAAAATTGATAAACTACTGAAATCCTGTAAAAAAATATGTTCATTTTCTAAGCCTGATAATAAAAATATAAAGATTTCCGAAGCTTCTGAAAATCCTGAAATAAACTTAGAAAAAGCTGGAACTACTATATTAGAATACATGGCAAAAAACACTCCTGAAGCCTTAAAAAACCGTTTAAAATCTGCCCAAGTTAATCTCTATTTGGAGGATGACGATTTTTATAAAAAAAATATTATCGACCCACTTACCGATGATAAAAAACTGCCTATTTTTGGTGTGGCAAAAAATGGGAAAATTTACTGCTACATCGGCGAAGATACCAACAAGAGGTTAAATTTTAGGAAGGAAATAAACGTCTCAACAAACAAGAACCTCAAACCCGCTTACGTTGTCAGAGGGTTCATCGACAATAACAATGAAAATCTTAGTCCAGATTTTACTTGTGTCGGTGAAGTTACCACCGATATCAAAGGCAAAGAAGTGTTCACACGAGATGAAAATTTTGATACAGCTGTTATCTATAACAAACCTCTTATCGCTAAAGAAGGAAAATCAGAAGAAGAATTTAAAAAAGAAGTAAAAGAAGAATTAGAAGCATTATCCAATTTTTTTAAGAAGAAGCTTAATGAACAACACAAAAAAGACGTCAGGGATTCCATAGATGTTTATCTTATATCAAAAGACGAAGCTGGAAACTCGGCCACTCTTCATTTTCTCGAGCAAAAGATACCAGTGCCACTAAAAATGGCTTTAGTAAAAAAAGCGATATCAATCAATAATCTAATTATTCCAGTTGAAGGTGACAAAACAAAAAAATGGGGATCTTTTTGTGTTTTTCCTGCGATAGATATAGAGACTTTTAAATCTATTGAAAAAGCGCTTTTTTCCTCTTTTTCCAAAGAAATTATTTGTTCGCTAAAAAACGGTGGATTCAGAATTCCTATAAAAAAAACGTATAGTTTATATAATACTTTCAAGAAACCTGATAACTATGACTGTATTGATGAGAAGGGCCTCAAAAACCTTTTGCAAGAAGCCCTTGAAAGTAAGAAAACTAATGATACCTATTGCCAACAAAACATTATCGATCCGGTCAAGCGTCAAGACAA
Organism: uncultured Candidatus Babeliaceae bacterium; assembly: GCA_964638315.1. GTDB lineage: Bacteria > Babelota > Babeliae > Babelales > Babelaceae > CAZWYO01. Next base: position 2,263 of record CAZWYO010000041.1, read on the forward strand.
ACCCCTTCTTGCGCAAGATAAAAAAAATAATCTCTATCTTTATAAGGTGCCAACATCAGCAGTGGAGACCGAGGAAAAGCTTAAACTAATTATGCAGGAGAAGTTCATCAAAACCTCAGGGGAAAGTAAAGAGGAAAAGGGATTTTTCCTCATGAAAAGCGTAATTGGCTCAAGCGATTCACGCTTCAAGCATGTCGGCAAAATAGAAAAGAACGGAATTAAGTGGGATGAAGATTCTAACAAATTTGGGGAACTTAGTGAAATTAACGACTCAATGCTTTTGGAGAACATGAGTCTGTCTAATTAAGGAAATTTTAATCAACCGGGAAGATCTTTATTAAATTGTGAAAAAATATTAAAACGCTCCTAGAGGCATCAAAACCTACTAAGGAGCGTTTTAATGAAGGCCGATTATTCTAAGTCGGACTAACGAAAGATCCACTTTGAGGAAATTGTCACTCGCCAAAATATTCAAAATATTCCCAACCTGTTGCCATCCATATCCGTTACATGTTATGAAATTAACCAGAGTTGTTTGTACACACATTACCAAAAGGTGAGATATGTTGCAAAAAATGAGTCGAATAACCTGGGCCTGTTGTGCCCTGCTATGCGTAGGTGTACTGGTGCCGCAAAGGGCTGTAGGTGTCGGAAAAGTTTTGCCCTGGGATTGGGCTGAAAAGAAGGTAGCATTCTACGATTCCATCACCAAGGAATTGATCGAGAGGTACCAAGCATATAGAACCCTAGGCGACCTTGCAAAAAAATTAGACAATGAATACAGAAAAAATCCGCAAAATGATAACGACATAACAAAGCTATTTACAGATATGCAGGGCAGTACAACAGGACTCCTGGGCTACCTCGGTTTTAATCCCGACAAGATGAAACAAGCATGGGATAGCATTAAAAGCCTAAAAGTCATCGACGCCATACCCGAAAAAATATCATTCGAAACATTAAGACAAAAATCTAGCACAGAGAAAGTAGTTCTCCCCGCAAATATCAAACTTGAGAACTGCATGCTTGAGGCCATTAAAATGGCAGACAAGGACTACGAGAAAAATCTGGAACTAGCAAAACCACGCATCTTGGATAAGCAAGAAAACGCCGAGGATCGGGAAAAAGTATTCAAAAAAGATGCTCAATATCTCCTGAAATTTATCGCAGCCCAAAAGGCTATTGATGGGATAGCAAAGTGTGACGGCAAGGCACCCGATTGTCTCCTCCAGGCACTGCAAGCATTCGAAAAAACCCTTGAACCTGCGTACACAAGTATTCGGGCTTGGTACTTGCAATTCGATGACAATGGGAAGCAGAAAGTAGTCGATGATTTTGAGGCCACTAAAAAAAATCTTATCGAAAAGTTAAACAACACAAATTCTCTAGAGGATTTATGCAAATCCCGATTCATAATCTTTTGTAAAATATCAATCACATATGAAAATATAAAAAGATTCGCTAAACAAACAATCCCCTATGAGAAAACTGAGTATGTCATCCCCCTTGTCAACAAATACGTTCTGGAAGAATTTGATAGTGCGATAAAAAAAATTAAGACCTTCAAGCTCATTAATGGGCGAAAAGATATTGATAAGCTTATTTCGGATATCGCAACTACAGCGGAAATAGTGGCGCTTTTTGGAGAGGGTCATGCAAAAAACTACCAGAAATATCTCAACGAAGAAAGCCGCAAGCCGCAAATAGAGACAATAATTTTGGACTACAAATTTTCCAACAAAATAATTTATGATATCGAAATAGCGCGATTCGAAAGAGGATATGATAAAAACAAAACAGCAACGACAATCAATACGATATGCACGCCAATGCGTCTTAGGGCTACTGCAATCTTTACCAAAAAATTCGCACTCATCTCAGATTTCATGACTATCTACAACGAGGCGTTCGCAACGACCAATCCTAAACAGCAGACCAACCTTTTAAGGCAAGCAAAAGAATCACTGACAATAATGGAATCTTCCTTAAAAGCGGGTCTTACGGAATTGCTTATAGCAACACAAGTTCTTGATGCCGAAGATCTAAAACGAATGGGGAATGCCATCAAAGATAGTTATGACAAAACAGAATTTTCAACACCTGTAAAAGCATATTATAATGCGGGAATAGAAGCAATTAATACGAAACCTTCTGCGAAGGCATTGAAGGATGTTATACAACAAATTTACGATACTAACTTCTCCCAAGTTTTAAAACCATATCAGGACGCCCTTAAGGACATCAAAACTTCGCCGATGTTCAAAGTTACCCAAACAGCTCTCGCCTCGATCAAAAAATTTAGTGCGTTATTTGTAGAATTCCGTCGTACTCCTTTACCAGACCTCGCAAACAAGCTCTTAGCACAACTTGAAAACGTAAAAAGTGCTATACTGCTTGTTGCAGAAACAACCACCAAAACACGAACCGAATTTGGTGATGCACAACTGAAGATTCTTGCAAATACCGTAAAATCGATTAATAAACAGATATCTCAAATCAAAACGGAAAAACAGGGAGAAAATGCAGAAATTTACTTCTCATTGCGCCTTGCCCTCTACAACTCAAAAATCGATGCTCTCAGCCTGAAGAGCAAAGAGACTATCACTAAGAATCTTGAAGCAGTTCTAAAACCAATCAAAGAAGCAATAGAAAAAAGAAGCACTGTTGACATACTCCCAATCATCACCTATGAAGAAAGTGTATTCGAACTACATAGGAATGCTCCGAGTGAAGACATTAGCGACAACGAAGCTAAAAAAATCGAAGAAAAAATAGAAAACATCAAGAAAACTGAAGAAGAAACCGAGGCGCCGGAATTTTCGTTAGAGTTTGAGCAGGCAATTCCAATACACAAAGAAATCGAACAAACAATCCCAATAAAAAAGCCTATTCCGCCAGAGGTCAAACTCGCGCAGACTCTCAGGGACATGTTGCCTCGTAAGTCTTAACAAAAATAAGTTTGGAGTGAAGAGCTACAGTCATCTTGCAGCCCTTCACTCCAAACTCGTTGCCATTTTACACCATATTGTGTAAGAATAAGAGACGAACTAATGTACGTTCACATTCCAAAAAGGGAGATATGTATGAAGTTGTACGTAAAACAGTCGTTGTTAGTGGGGCTGTGTCTCTGCTGCGTTGAGGCCCGGTGTGCTAAAGGAGCGAAATGGGACAACCTTGTTAAACTGGAAAAAGAGTTTAGCAAAGCAATTGAGGATTTTGTGGCGGCGCCCGACCAGTCCACACTTATTGCTCCCCTTACAAAAAAGTTTAAAGAGACCGCAATAGCACTTGGTGACTACTATAAAGAAAGCAAGGACGAGATCCTTAAACAAAAATTGCAAGAACTCCGTGCTGAATACAAAAAAAAAATAAACCAAGATGCCACAACAAATTTGGCAGCTTTAAAAAACTTTATGGAAAATAAGATCATTACAAAGATTGACAAAAACATAGCGTATGATACGTATCTCCTTCAGAAAGTCGTTGATTTTAATGATTATCTCAAAAAATTTGAACCTGCGAAAAAGCCCTCTGATGTTAACGTCTTTCCACTTAATATCGGGCTTGATGATGAAATCAAGGTTGACAAAACAAAAACCGAACCAATAAAAAGGGCTCTTGTTTCAGAAGATGTGGCTTTCGCTAACCTCAATAAGGCGTTGGAAAATATTGAAAATCTAGTAACAATAGTGACCGCCTCAGAGGCATTTGGAAAGATGCTCACTGAAATAAAGGATGCCCTCGAAGATTACATTGGAGCGGTTGGACAAGATAAAGCAACGGCGCTCACCAAAGAAAAAGCAGATGAATGGGTAAAGAGCAACAATATCAATAAACGCTATGCAGGCAAGGTAATGCTGGCGGTCCTCAGCGCCAAAAAAGGTGGTAAGGACACGTCAAAGATTGTAAAAAATCTTATGACGGCCTTCGAGAAAGAAGTCACAAAAAAGCCTGATGCCTCATCAGGCGCCGACACAACTACCCCTCCTACGACCACTGACACAAGTACCAAACTCCCTTCATCAACCACTGACACAACCACCACTCCTACAACCGCCACCGACACCGCCGTCAACAACTTTGCAGAAGCCCTCAAAAATCTTACCGGGAAGCCTGTGGGTGAGGCGAAGAAGGAAGAGAAAAGATCGGCAGGTCAATTGGTAATAGATGTTATCATAGCGGGAAGCGAAGTTGTCTCTGCAAAAGATAACACCGAAAGCAAAAATGCGTTAGAATCTCTGAAAAACGCTGTAGCTGCACTAAGAAAAAATTCCGAAGCGGCAGCGGCAATTAAAGAGTATCCTGCAAAATTAATGGCTGAATTTAAAGAAATAACAACGCCTACCGAAAACGACCTCATTCAGTTCAGATCGTTCTATCTTACATTCGCCATCATCAATGATAAAACGTATAAAATTTTAGACGAAAGCAAATTAAAAGAATTAGATGAAACCCTCACTTCCGCACTTGACAAGTATGCTACTGAAGAGGCTAAGAAAATTTTGGCAGAAAAAAAACCTGGTGAAGAACCCAAAAAAGACGATATAAAAAAAGAAGAAAACAAAATTAAAGAAGAGCTTAAAAAAGACGAGATAAAAAGTGCAGAAGAAGTAAAAACAGGAGGAGGATTTTTCTCATTTCTTAACCCACGTAAACTCCTTCCTGTATGGATGGGTGGATATCCCGCACCCAAAAAATAGGTTTTCACTAAATATTTTCTCACAAGGGCCTGTCGCGCAGCAATGCGGCGGGCCCTTCTTCATTTTTCTCCACGCTTCCAACAACACCACAAAATTCTTGATCAACTCATTGCCACATAACACTGTTTTGTGTAAGAATGGTTGTCGAATCAGTTTGTGTCCACAACCCAAAAAGGGAGAATTTTATATGAAGAGACTATCTATTACAAAGATGGTAGGCCTCGGCCTATGCATCTGTTGTGCTGGCATAGCGCAGGAAGCAGAAGATAAAGTAAAAGATGCTATTACCAATTTTGGCATCGAGCATATGCAAACTGAACCGAATAGAAAAGAGCTATCCGATAGAATGACCCAGCTAAAAAAGGCAGTGATGGCCCTCGAAGACACAATGGTGAAAGAATATAAAGAGCTCAAGCAAGATGCAAAGCCAGGATTTGTAACAAAATACACAACAGCATACAACACCTATCGTAACAAGTTTTCCATAGATAAACTGCCCAGCATCGCTGAGCTTCTCACCTGGCTCGTATACAAGGTAAAGTACGACATAGCGCAGGCCCTCGACAAGGCCTCCACGCTTACGGACATCAAAAAAAGGATAAACGCACGTTTTGACATCGCTGACATTGATCGGTTCATGCTATTGACCATCGCAGGGTTCTTTACATCACAAATTCCCGAGATCGATTCTCAGCTTAAAGTTGACATAGCGCTTAAAAACTTTGAAAAAATACAAGAGGCCGTGAGACAGTACGTGTTACGTGGCTGGGAGACCTACGCTGGCCTGGAAAAGGGCACCCAGCTAGTTACAGAATATCTGAATGCTGATAAGAAGTTGGTTGAAGAATCCAAAAAAGATAAAAATGCGGAAGCTCAACGCTTGGCATATCTTCTCGTATTCAATGCTGATGAGATTCTTTTGGAAGCTCTCAACATAAAAGATGCGACTGCGGCAACAAAAGCTATTAATGACAAAATGGAAGACTTGATAAATATATGGAGTGTAATCATAGAATCAAAGCTCTCAGGCGAAAACATACTCCAGAGCGCCATCAAAAATTTCGTTGCTGCATACCTAACGGTTAACTCAGAAGAGACAGGCAAAAAAGCAAAAGAGCTACTTGATAAGGCAATATTTGCAATACGACAAAGTGCACTGAAACAATTCAAAGCATCAAAGATCTCCGATTTGGGAAAAGCTGACGCAGGAAAAAACAAGAAAAAAATTGCGCAAGATTTTTTGACTGCAGATGAACAAGAATTTGCTGCGAAAAAAATAGATGAGATGGCGCTGCTAACAAAGAAACTACAACATGCAGAATCATTCGCGTTAGCTGAAGCCATGATTGGCGGGGATGTTGGAATAATAGGCAAAGAACTAGAAAAAGTAAAAGCGGACTATAACAATAAGATTGATCAAAAAGTTGGTAAGAAAACAACAACAACCACCACGGACACAACCACCCCTCCTACCACCACGACCGACACCGCCATCAACAACCTTGCAGGAGCTCTCAAAGAACTTACCGTAAAGCCTGTGGGTGGCAAATCCGAAGAAACGTCGGGACAGCTGCTCTTCAAAATTCGTGAATGGGTCGGCTCTTTAGCGATAGCAGAAAGCGCGCCGTCGCTACGCAAAGAAGACAAGGGCGAAATAGAGAAACTGCAGAAAGATCTTAAGAATGCACTCGCTGAGGCAGCCAAACGTCCCGAGTTGGTCACGCTGCTTAAAGGCCTGCCAGCAGAGGCAGACAAGCTTATTCAGGAAGCAATAACTAAGAAAGTTTCGCAAGAAAACTTTGATCAACTTGCAGCAGATGTAAGGGCGCTGCAGCAGATGGCTGAGCTCAACAACACGTTCTTCACGGTAGCTGATACCAATAAACTTCTAACAAAAATAGAAGCGCAAAGAGAAATTGCGCCAACAACGAGCAGCACGGCCGTTTCAAGCATATTTGGTTCGAACTACTGGAAAACAGGCTGGTGGTTCCAAAAAAAATAAGGGAATCTCCCAAAGGCCCGTTGCAGCAATGCAGCGGGCCCCTCTATTTTTCTCCCCTCCACAACGATTGCCCTACTTCGCTCTGACGAGCGGAGTTTATCCTGAACAAAACGATTGTCACTCACCACCATTTTGTGCAAGAATAGGTAACGAAGAAGTTTGTATTCACATCCCAAAAAAGGAGCTGTGTATGAAGTTGTGTAAAAAAGTGTTGATATTCACGGGACTGTGTGTCCTGGGGGTGGGGAGTATGAGGGGAGCAAAAGATGAGCAAGAAAAGGCCCTGATTGGTCAGATCACAACGCTTGAAACAGAGACGGAGCACGCGCGCGCCGAATGGCAAAAAGCGCTAGAAAAACTTGTGCCAAAATATTATGCAGCATTAAAGGATATGACCAACGTAAAGGCCTATTACTTCCACGTTGCCCATGAACTCAGCACGCTGTTAAAACAAGCGCGAGCATATCTTAAAGCCCCGGCAACAGCACGTGAACAGGCATTTGACCAGGTTTCTGGTGATTTTTCTTATCTTGAAGGTACAACCGTCATGCAGCTTGACACCGATGCTTTCAAGAAACTTTGGAATACTTTTAAAGATAAAAAAGTCATCGAAGATCCCGGAGTAGATGGCCATTACTACACTTTCACATTCAATGATGACAACACTGCCCTGGTATCAAAAGAGTCCAAAAATAAACCTGCAAATACCACATTTGATGAACTTTCTAGCTTTTTCGAGCTTGCAAGAAAAATTGTCAAAACGAGTGGAAAAGTTGATGAGGCATTGAAATATGCTTTTGATTACTTTGCCAGTCTCGACCTGGAGAGTGCCATGTTACGCTGTTTCGATGAAGATGAAGTAACAAAAAAATACGTTGCTCTCATTGACCTGCGCAAAAAAGTTGAACAGCTCAACATTGAGCTCATCAATAAAAAAATCACACTCGCGATGCACCATAACGATCGTGCCCTTACCGCATTTGTTAATGCGTACCAAGGGGAGCATCCTATTGATGCGCTTTCAGCGCTCAATACCGTGCAAGAGAAGCTAGCAAAAATTGCAGAGCTAACCGCTCAAAAATACCAACTTCTTAACCAAAGAGAGCGGGCCGATTTTTTCAAAAATATTATCAACACCATGCAAGAAAAGAGCAGAGTGGATACCGAGAAAATAAAGGATAATGCGCTCTACTGGAAGGCGCGCATAGAGAAATTTTTACCCAATTTACGTTATAGTACCCTGCAACTAACCTCTCAATATCAGCCAACCGATCCAGCTGGTTCTGTGCACGAATTTGTCGAGCAGATAGTTGCAGACCTGAAATCAAAACTCTCAACACCCTTTACCGCTGCATACCTGGCAATCGAAACGGCCGCAGACAAAAAGGGTGCGACGCAAAAAGCTGGTCAAGAACTCGATAAATTTATCAGTATGGTTAAGTCCATCGTGCCTCTGATGTGGCAAAAATACGATACAAAAGCACAAAAAAACAAATTAGATGAGATAGCGCAAAGGGGGGAAAAATTGGAGAAAAAGTACCAAACCGATGCAACATTATTCTTCGAGGTCTGCTGGCTTCGCATAGAGGCCGCAATTATCCGCTTCGCGAACGCCGAATCTGTGGAAAAGGCCATGCCAGCGATCGAAAAGGAGCTTGAGACGATTAGAGCGCGTTATCAACACGAAATAGAGGAAAGGAGCACCCGCGACACCACCCCAACAACCGGCGACACCGCCATCAAAAACTTTGCAGAAGCACTAAAAAAATTAGCTGAACCCAAAGCCTACCAACATGTTGATGCTGTATTGAAGGCGGGTGAACAGTTACGGATAGCGCTAGAAAAAAACAGTGGCGTTGACGCGGCAAAAAATAGTTTAGGCATGGCCATAGAAACGCTCAAAAAGAGCCCTGCAGCGTTAGAATTTATAAAACAGTACCCACAAGTTTTATCAACCGCGGGCATCGAGGCAAAGAAACCAACGATTGATGAGATTGCTGAGTTCCAGCGGCTGGTAAGAATTCTCACTATCATTCAAGACGAACACAAGCTATTCGCTCCAGAAATTATGAAAACTCTTGCAACCCAAGCAGTGGTAAGCAAAGAGATGATGGCTGAGATCAACAAAAAATTGGAACAAGCACCCGCGGAGCACTATTGGTGGAATTATGCCGGGAAGGCATACGATTCCATGAAAAAGGCTGGCTGGACGTTTGTCAGCATTGATCAATAATACTAATTCTCGAAAATAAGTTTACATTCTAGAGTCCGCACACCCTGAGCCAGTCCCTTCGACTGGCTCACAGGACTTCCTCAGAACTAAATTAAGCATAGCGTGAAATCTGATTCAGAGCGCA
>CAZWYO010000042.1:0-10691 GCA_964638315.1 uncultured Candidatus Babeliaceae bacterium
TATGGGATTTCCCGTCTAGTTCGAATCTTTCAAGCATTTGAGGAAGTCCTGTACGATACGGTATTTTGACATGTTTATATCCTCTGTTTTGGTCTATCAAGACCATTCTGGATTTATGAATTATACCAAATCCGCTCGCCCTGAGGCAGCGAAGCGTCTCGAAGGGTCCCTGCGAGCGGCCCACTGTGGCGATTTTGTTCTTTTTTGTCTTAAAATATGTGCGCAAGAACCCTTCGAGACGATCCTCCGGGTTAGTGACCCTTCGGATCCCTCAGGGCGAGCGGAGTTTGTGTTTTTGCCTTATGAGTCACAAGCTCTAGGACGAGAGAGGCGCGATGTTTTCAACCGATATTATAGACTATTCCACAGCCATCCAGCATCACCTGCTCCCATAATAATCTTCGTAATGATTGTTGACCGCCAGCTTATACAAGATCCCACACGCCACAATAAACAGCGGCGCCAGCGCAAACAGCCCAACTGCTGGGTGTACCCAGTGGACAGGTATGAGCACCAGATACAAAAGTATCGTGATGGGTAGGTTAAAAATGAGCAGTTTAAGCGGCAGGATGATTGCAGCGCGCAGGTATTCTTGTACCGAAGGTCGTGCATCAAGAATAAAAAAACAGGCGAAGATAAGCCACAGCTCTTTGAGCTCGAGCAGCCAGGGCATTGGCCAGCTGTTGGTTTTAAAACCTAAGATGGTTATCGGCAGGTGCAGGTAGGCGACAGCCACCGCGATCGTAACAAGCAAAAACAGCAAGAGATGGGGCCGGTAATAGTCTCGTCCTTTGGGTAGCATAGATGGGTGGGTGGTGAGCAGTATCGCCCCGAGCCACATGCCGATGGCCAGGCCGAGCAGTATCTTTGTGGCAAGCCCGACTGAGATCATTTTTGTAATCTCACCGCCGAGTCTCACAAATATGTTATCGCCATCGTGTGAGTTGGACCCATATATTTTGGTAAAAGCGCGATCAAAGAGGCCAGCAAATCCGGCAATAAGCAGTATAATAAGTGGCCACCACTGCTTTAGGAGCACTTTGGCAAGTTCCAAAACATTTTTCCACCAGACAAATCCTAACTTTATGATAAACTGTGGTTTCATGAGTGTGACAAGTTGGTACCATTTACCAATGATAGTCATGAACTTCTCCCTCGTATCGGTGACCTTAACAGTGCGGGTTCATTCTAATGCATTGGCGGTCTTCGGGGCAAGAGATCTGAATTTTGAAAGATTTGTTAAAATATTTGACTTTTTGAAAATCGTTAATATAGACTTAATGGTGAAAAGAGATTCTGAGTAACCAATATATTGTGTAAGGACCATGAAAAAACTTTTAATAGTCGAGTCTCCCGCAAAAATAAAAACGATAAGCAAGTTTTTGGGGAAAGATTTTAGAATCATGTCGACCCTTGGTCACGTTAAGGATCTTCCAAAGCGTAACGTCGGGGTGACGATGAATGGCTCCATTGAGCTAGAATATGTGGTGCTTGAAAAGAAGGATAAGACGCTGGCGGAGCTCTGCAAAGAGGCGAGCCGGTCTGATGAGATCTATCTGGCTCCTGACCCTGATCGTGAGGGCGAGATTATCGCGTGGCACGTTGCGCAAGAGATGCTCAAGGTCGTCAAAGACCCGTCTATTATTCATCGCATTACGTTTAACGAAATTACCCAACCTGCCATTGAAGATGCCCTTGCACACCCTTCAAAGATTGATCTGAACATGGTTGCGGCCCAGCAGGCGCGTCGTGTGCTCGACCGGTGGGTCGGATACGAAGTTTCACCCGTTTTGTGGAAAAAAATTAAGCGGGGGCTTTCGGCCGGCCGCGTCCAGTCCGTTGCATTGCGGCTCATCTGTGACCGCGAAGACGCGATTAGAAATTTTAAGCCTGAAGAGTATTGGGATATCGAAGGATTTTTTGGTGCCGATGGTTCGACACTCTCTGCAACCCTTGCGCTAATTAATGGCAAAAAAGCCGAATTTTCTGAGAAGAAGAAGGTTGATCCCATTGTTGCCGACCTGCCAAAACAGTCCTATGCGGTGACGAGCATAAAAGATTCGAAGCGGATCAAAAATCCGGCTGCACCCTTTATGACCAGTTCGCTCCAGCAGGCAGCATTTAACCAGCTCGGTTTTTCGGTGCAAAAGACTATGAATGTTGCGCAGAAGTTGTATGAGGGTGTGCCGCTCAGAGATCCGAGCAGCCCTGTTGCGCTTATTACCTACATGCGTACCGACTCGCTTCGCATCTCCGATACTGCCCTTAAACAGGCGCGGGAATTTATCTCAAAACACTTTGACGCAGATTATCTCCCCCAAAAGTCGCCCCTCTATTCAAAAGACAAGGCGCAGGATGCCCACGAAGCCGTTCGTCCGGTAAATGTGGCGATAACGCCTGAGATGATTAAACCGTATGTGGAGCCCGATTTTGCAAAGCTCTATGAACTGATCTGGCGCCGCTTTGTCGCCTCGCAGATGAAACCAGCTCTCTACGCGCAGCGGCAGGTGACTATTGATGGGGGACCATACACCTTTAAGGTGACCGGCTCGACGTTGCTCTTTGATGGGTTCTTAAAAGTTTACGGTACTGATGATGAGGAGAAGAGTGACACAAAAGTGTTGCCAGCAAATCTTGTTGAAAAGATGGCTCTCACTCTCAAAAAGATCGACCCTAAACAGCATTTTACGCAGCCACCAGCACGGTATACCGAAGCATCTCTGGTCAAGGAGATGGAAAAGGCGGGCATCGGTCGGCCAAGTACCTACGCAACTATTATGAAGACCATTCAGACGCGTGAATATACCGAAATCGATAATAAGAAACGGTTTACGCCGACGGAACTGGGCATGATGGTGACCAAGCTGCTTGGCGAGAATCTGCCACGCATAATGGATATTGCATTTACGGCCCACATGGAAGAGGATCTTGATAAGATCGCGCAGGGCTCGCTCGAACGAGACAAGCTTCTGCGTGCTTTTTATAAAGAATTTTCAAAAGAGGTCAAAGACTTTGCCGGTGAACAGGTTGAGCGTCCAGCAGAGGCTACCGAGATCGAGTGTCCTTCATGCAAAAAAAATAAACTTATGGTCCGGTGGGGCAAAGCTGGCGCATTCTTGGGTTGTTCAGGATTCCCCGCATGCACCTTCTCGAGTAACTTTAAGCGTACGCCAGAGGGTGGTATTGAACTGGTCGAGCGGCAGGAGCCTGAGATGCTCGATGAAAAGTGCCCACAGTGTGGTAAACCTTTGCAGAAGCGTGTTGGTCGGTTTGGGCCGTTTACGTCATGTTCTGGCTACCCAAACTGTAAGTATATTAAACAAGAAAAGAGTTCGTTTGACTGCCCTGGCTGTGGCAAGGGCAAGATGGTCAAGCGGTCGTGGAAGGGTAAAATCTTCTGGTCGTGTGAGCGGTACCCAGAGTGCACCTACACGATTCCTGGCGAGATTGAAGAGACGCACTGCCCAAAATGTAACCGGCCGTATCAGCTTAAACGGGTGACGGCAACTGGAGAGACGGTACTCGTCTGTCACGATCGTGCCTGTTCGGGCGAACCGGAGCCGGAGCCAAAGAAGAAGTGGGTGAAAAAACCTGTGGCCAAGGCTGCTAGTGCTAAGACTACTGAAAAGAAGGTGGTCAAGAGAGCTGCGCCCAAGAAGTAATACCAACTCCGCCCACCCTGAGCTTGTCGAAGGGTCTGAATGGATAATGAACAAGTAAAGAGCTCCGATCGTGTGACCCAGCAGGGTGGCAGAATCGAAGCTCTATTTTTTGTCCCCAAAATCTGGGGCATGTTATTCTTTGATTTTGTCGGTAAGTTTGTTGGGTTGATGTTTCTTGATTGCGTCTGCTACTAGTTTTTGTAGGTCTTGAGAAATGTATAGTGAGTTTGCAACAGAATATCTGTTCCTATTTTTTATCCGGGGATCAGCCCCGTGTGCGAGCAGAAATTTAAATACATCGAATGTTTCTGTTCCGTAGTTTCCATGAAGCGCTTTCCAGAGCAAAGTATCATTGTATTTATCGAGAAGGTCAATGCATGTTGGATATTTTTTTATAATGAGACTTGCAATTGTGAAAGCCTTCTGTTCTAATGCGAGCTCCAGTAAATGGTTTGCAAAGTTTTGATCTTTTAGTGCGTTATATTCTAGGAGTACATTTAATAGGGATATGTTTTTGTGATGCAAAGCACTTTCTAGCGCGGCCTTTGCCACCGAAATTCCATCAAGAGTTGTATTCACATTGAGGCCCTTATCGAGCAATTTTTTAACTGCCGCCGTGTTATTTGCATAAATGGCCTTTAAAAAGGTTATTACGCGGTTTATCTTGCCATCACTAAAGGCTATGACAAAGTCGGTTTCAGAGCCCGGATGTTTAATAAAACCGAACTTTTTATAATAACCCTCTAGTACCAGTTGAAGATCTACATTTTCTTGGCCTGCTGGTAACTTAAAGGGACATGGATAGATGACTCCCAGAGAATTTTTTTGTGATTTTAGCAGCTGTAAAACGATGGAGAGGAAGTATTCACCAAATCCCCTTTGTTGATATTTCCGTTTAACCGAAAAGATACAGCTATTTGTTAGGGTGAAGCACTCATAAGACCTGCCATCTTCGGTGATCTCTTTAAGTAGTACATCGAATTCGGCCGAGCCGACCTCGCATTTTCCTTCAAAGAGCGATGCTTGGAATTTGAATGAGTCTGTAGCCGTTTTGGTGATGGTACCGGTGAGACTAAACGGCCCACATGCAATGGTATCTTTGCTTTGCGTCTCATCTGACCTTCTCAGTTCATTGAGCATGCTATTTATTACCGTAACAACCTTCTCAGGCGCAAGCGCACCGCCCAACAAGATTTTTTTGTTTTGTTTTTTTGCTCTGTAATTTAACATTTTGTTGCGGAATATCGAGGCTGCTATCTTAGGGTGGTCTGCGCACCATAGTATTTTTTGTGACAGCTCTGTTCCACCAATAAAAGGTGCATGAGCGACCAGATTTACTGTTTTTTGAGTTCCCCAATTCCACGCGCGGGAACATACTGTGGATGCATAGTTGTAGAGTGGGGTTAAGTAGCTTGAAGTCGTGTTTTTCAGCGTTGCCAGGGACGAAAAAGAGAACGCCCCCATGTCAGCTGGCGCCAGTGTGGCGAGCGCGAGCAGCGCGGTCAAAACCATTTTTTTGCTTATCGTTTTCATATCTAACTCCATTTTTTATTATTAATAACTATAATTTGTAAGCCCAAGCGGGCTGGGATAACTATTCTTTATTTTTCACAGTCATTTTTATGAATGTGAAAAATGATTTTATTTTGACCATCGCGGATACCAAAGCAAAGGATAATAGATTTTTGGGATCCTTGAGAAAGGGTATTTAATAGTTCTTTTTTGTTTTCCCACAGAGCATAATCTAAGGTGAAGGATATATATTTTGGATCCTTGAGAGCACCATTTGCTGTAAGGGTAATTAATAGTTCTGTTTTGTTGTTGAACAGAGCATAATTTAAAGCCCTTGATAGATTTTTTGGATCTTTGAGAGCGCCGTGTTTCGCGAGAATCTTGATTATTTCTGGACTATGTTTATGATTTTGGGAGAAAATATGATAAAGCGCCGCTTCTACCACCGTAGTATCGTTTAGGATTGTGTCGAGGCTAAGACCATTATCGAGAAGTTTTTCGATTGTTGCCATGTCGAATTTATAGATAGCCCTTAATAGGTCCATTGCTGGATCCAGCTTGCCATTTTTGAAAAATATGAGCATGTGATCAACCCAAGTTGGATGTGGTATGAAGCCAAAGCTTTCGTAGTATTTGCGGAGAATCGGTAATAAATCCTCCCACTTGTCATCTCCTGTTAGGCCATACGGAAATGGATAGATTATTCCCAAAGCATTTTTTTGTAATTTTAGGAAGGCATTCTGTACAGAAAATAGATAGTGCCCGATACCATTTTGTCGATACTCTAATTTGACGGAAAACTCTCCAGGAGTCATGGTGACACGTTCATAGGACGTGCCATTTTTTTCCGTTATCTGCTCAAATTTAATAGGGAAGCATCTCTCTCCAACAGGTTTCGGTTTTTCCAGGATCTCTGAAATGTTCATATAAATTCTGAAAGAATTCAAGGTTTCTTCCCTTACAATCCTTATAATTAGCTCCAGTGCCCCATGATTAAAGGTTAAGTTTGCTCGAGCTGTACCATTTTTTCTCATCTGATCGAGGGCTGTATTGATTTTTGGTGCGATCTTATCTGGTGCAAAATTTCCTTCCCAAAGGAATTGTTTAGTCACCTCTTTTTCTTCGGTGTTCCCAGCTTTCTGGTACTTACCGATGTTTTTTTTGGGTTCGAGTTTGAACATGGTTGGATCAACTTTTTTCTCAGATTTTTCAGTCCCAACAAGTGGCTTTTTTAGGAAAATCGGGCCAGTGCTGAACTGTTTTATGCCCCCTGTTGCCTGACTCGAAAAGCGAGAGTAGAGGTTGGAAAAATAGTTGGTTGTGTTGACAAAGTAGTTTGACGTCATGTTTTGTAGTGCCACAAGCGAAAAGGAAAATGCCCCCATGTCAGCTGGCACCAGCGCGGCAAGCGTGAGCAGGGCAGCTGGCAGGGCGAGGTGGAACAATTTTTTGTTTGTGATTTTCATGAGTTACTCCCTAACTTTTTGTATAATTTTTGCTTTTGCGAGAGCCTCATCTATAAGTTTTAGTATCTTGGTCCTATTGTACTTTATAGCCAGCTTGCGCGCGTTAGAGGCCATTTGAGGGTCGTTTAGGGCGCCCTTTTCAATGAGAAGTTTGGCGATCTTGATCTGGTCGTATTGTGCCGCAATCATGAGGGGGGTCACGTCGTCTTTATCGGCAACGTTGATGTTGGCGCTCTTCTCAATTATGAGAGGCAGAGCCTTCAATAGTGCTTTGTCGTTTTTTTCTATGGCAAAGCGTAGGAGTGGGAGGAAGTTCTCTGGGTTCTCTAGGGCTTTATATTTATTTATGAGTCGGTCCATTAGGGGTTTGTCTCCGTTCTCGCTGGCGAATTTTACTGCCGTCGAGACGTCTTTTTTAGTGTTCAAAACATCAAAGTGTTCAAGAAGGAACCTAGCGATTTCTGGCTCCCCAATGTGTTTTTCGATATCTATGGGCGGCTTTTTGCTTTCCTTTCCCGATTTTTTGACGGATAACAGCCACTTGCCTTCGTTGTATGCCTGTGCGAGCTTTGTCTGGGCAGCAAGCCCTTTGAGGGTTCCGTTTTCAAGCGCGTCTGCGAGCATCTCTTGTACGAGCAGACCAACCTTTTTTCGTAACTCTTTTTCTTTTTGCTCGGTGCCCTCTTCTGCATAGTAGTAGTAGGTTTTTATATCGCATTTTTCTGCTTCCTTTTTATCGGTGAAGGGTTTGCTAAAATTGAGAAGGCGGATCTGGAAATTATCTATGGCGTTGGCGCCTACACTACCCTTGTTTTGAGGATTGGTACGCAAAAATCCTATGACGTTTTCGGAGGTTACCAGCGCGGGGGAGGGTTTTACCCCTGCTTTCTTCGCGATAGCGCTGGTCAGAAATTTGGCGTATGGAAGAAGAAACTTTTGAAAATTTTGGTATGGGATCCCACCGACGGCGGAGACGTACGAGACCCTGTTGGCACACGTGGGTTTGGTGATAAACTGCTGCAGTTTTCCCCCAATTTTGTAATATTCTTCGTAAAGCGTCTCAAGACGGTCAAGCATCGGCTGTCTGATGCCGATGTTTTTGCATAGTTCTAGGATGAGCAATTTGATTTTTGTTGGGCGGATACGCAAGGATGTATTTCTTGTAAAGTAGTGGGGCGTATAGCTGCCCACCATCTTACTGTTGCCAAAAAGTGCAGCATTTGCCGATATCACAATCCCCTCCGTCTCTCTCTTATATTTTTTGAGGTAAGCGTCCGCGGATTCGAAGAGCTCAGTCGATTCAAAGCGTGAGCGTTCGAGGCACCGTTTTGGGTTATATGTCTCATCTTGATCGAGATATTTATTAAGGAAGTAGCAAAAATCCTGAAAGAGAGTGAGCCCACCCATGTGGGCATTATAAAAGACTATCTCATCGCTATAGCGTTCTTCTCTGAGAAGCGCCGTTTTATATACGTTTAACACGTGAGAATTAGGTTTTTTGCCGGTGAAGCGTCCTATGAGATACCCAATAAAATTTTCTTTTTCCACCCCCTTTTTCCCCTTTGAGGCCAGATAGTCGTGGTAGGTGAAGTAGTCCATTGGGGTTGACGTTTCCCACCGATCCTCTGCTTTATTGTAGGTGCTTACGTAGTTTTTACCGTTGTACGTGACGGTATAGGTTTCCCCGTCGCTGTTCAACATGCCGTCGCTCCAGAGCCATTCTTTGGGGTCCTGTGGTTCTGGCGTGAGGCTAACCCCACCGGGCGTTACGGTCATGAGGTGTGCCATCGACATGGTATAGGGGAATTTTTCAAGAGATTCACCTTTTTCCTCTGTAGTGAGCGGTTTTTCCCCTCCTGTCACAAGTGCTCCCTTTGTGGTTTTCTTTAAAAAGTCGGCGGAAGCATCAGGTTTTTTTGCTCCCGGCACCTGGCCCGCAAGTCGCCTGTAGACGTTTGAAAAATAGTTGCTTATTTTTGAGAAAATGCCAGTCTTTTCGACCGGAAGTAGCGTGGCCTGCAGGTGTGTTGCTGCAAGCAGCACCAGAACGGCTGGCAGGGCGGTCAAAACCATTTTTTTGCTTATCATTTTCATATCTAACTCAATTTTTATTATTTTTCCTGTTTATTTCACTGTACCATATGTAGATAAAATGTCAAGTAGAATTTAATGTAAAAAGGGGCGCGATAAGAGGTTTTATGGATGTGCTGGGATCAAGCAGCTATTGCTATGGAATTGTATAAATATTTGTGCAAGAACCCATGTCCCTTCCCACTTCGCTCCTCCGGAGCTACGCCGGACTGTCGCGGGATGAGCGGGGTTGAAAACCTCAGCGCAAGCCCGACGAAGCCTTTGGCGTAGCTGAAAGCGTAGACAGTGCGAAGTAGGGCACTCGAGATGAGCGGTACAGGGCAGATCATCGTGGGTTTCGGCTATTTTAAGTTTTGATTTCGCGAATTGGTATTATTCTTTGATTATGTCGGTTGGTTTGGCAATCTGGTTTTTCTTGATAGCGGCTGCTAACAGTTTTTGTATGTGTGGGGGGCATGAGGCCGCGAGTTGTTGTGCCAAAGATACATTTTTGGGCTCCTTGAAAATGTCGTATTTTGTTATAAAGATATCTAATAGTTCTGTTTTGCCCCAACGTAGAATGTAATCCAGAACTAAAGAAATGTCTTTGGGGTCATTGAGAGTGCTGCATTTGTCCATGAATAGGAAAATGAAGGACGGGGTACCCCATCCTTTGGCGTATTTTATGGCTAATTTCAGTGCATTGGAGACATCCTCAGGGGTCTTCAGCGCGCCATGCGGTATGATGTAACTTAATAGTTCTGGTTTGTCTAGACGCACAGCACACTCTAGGGCGAACGAAAAATTTTCTGGATCTTTGAAAATGCCGTATCTCGCGAAAATGTTAATTATTTTTAGACTTTGTTTATCGTTTTGGGAGAAAATATGATAAAGCGCTGTTTCTGCTGCGGTATCATGGTGGATGATTGTGTCGAGGCTAAGACCATTATCGAGAAATTTTTCAATTGCTGCCACATCCCTCTTATAGAGGGCCTTGAATAGGTCCATTACAGGATGAGGCTTGCCATTTTTAAAAGATATTATCATGTGCTCCGGTTTGGTTGGATGTGGTATGAAGCCAAGGCTTTCGTAGTATGCGCGAAGGGTGGATAATAATTTTTCTTGAGTATCACCATCAACCAGATCATATGGATAAGGGTGGATGATTCCTGTTGCATTTAAATATGATGCGAGAAGACTGTTTTGTAGGGAAAAAAGGCATCCGCCAACTCCTTTTTGTCGATACGCTTTAACGATACGGAACGCCCCAGGGTGCATGACAAATTGCTCGCTTTTTTTGCCCTCTTTTGTTTTTATCTGCTTAAATTCTGTATAAAACCATCTTTCTCCAATCATAGTACTATTATTATTTTCTATCAGAGTTAGCGCGATGCCTAATCTGCCGGGTTCTTCTGCCTTGAAGACGCTTACCCGCAGGCTCATTGCCTCCTCCGCGAAGACAGCCTCTCCGCTACCGGTTGAGATCAACTTTTTTATCTCTGGCACGACGTTGTGCGGGGCCAGCTTTCCCGTCATAAAGAATTCTTTGGTGAGCTCTTTTTCGACCGTGTTTGTGCCCTTTTGGTACCCTTCCACAAGCTTTTTGGGTTCAAGTTGGAAAGAGGGCTTTTCTTCTACGGGGGCCGTTTTTGGAGCTGTTAAAAGACTGAGCGAAGTGCTATAATTTTTTGCTCCTAAATTTTTCATTCCTGGCATCCAGTTGGCAAATTGCGTGTAGAAGGCTGAAAAGCAGTTGCTTATTTGCGGAAAAAGGTTTGCAATCCCAGCTTGTGTGAGAAATGCAGCATCCAGCTGCGTTGCCGCAAGCAGCACCAGGGCGGCTGGCAGGGCGGAGCGGAACAAATTTTTGTTTGTGGTCTTCACAAGCAACTCCATTTTTATTATTTTTCTTGTTTATTTATCAGTAGGGCCTGTTTGATTAAACGGGTTTAAGCTGATTGGAAGCATATTTTCAAGCTCT
>CAZWYO010000043.1:0-3150 GCA_964638315.1 uncultured Candidatus Babeliaceae bacterium
GCACCCTTCGTATTACCGCGGCTGCTGGCACGAAGTTAGCCGGTGCTTTCTCTAACGGTACCGTCAGCCCACAGACTTATTAGGTCTGTGTATTTCTTCCCGTTTAACAGAAGTTTACGACCCGAAGGCCTTCATCCTCCACGCGGCGTCGCTGCGTCAGGCTTTCGCCCATTGCGCAATATTCCTCACTGCTGCCTCCCGTAGGAGTCTGGACCGTGTCTCAGTTCCAATGTGGCCGTACACCCTCTCAGGCCGGCTAACCATCCTCGCCTTGGTAGGCCTTTACCCCACCAACTAGCTAATAGTACGCAAACTCATCCAATAGCGACAGCAAAGAGGCCATCTTTCTTCCCGAAGGAACTTATGCAGTATTAACTCCGATTTCTCGAAGGTATTCTCCACTATAGGGTAGATAATTCACGCGTTACTCACCCGTCCGCCGCTTTACAAAACCCGAAGGTTCTTCTCGCTCGACTTGCATGTGTTAAGCACGCCGCCAGCGTTTATTCTGAGCCAGAATCAAACTCTCCATCGCAAAATCTGTAAACAGATTTTAAATGAAGGAAATCGCAAGATCATAGACAAATTTTTAGAAATTTGTTTCACATATATGTCAAAGAGACAAAATTTTAAACTGAAACCAGCTTTTTTATTTTCACTCATTTTTTCGAGCGTCTTGTGCGTTTTTGCGTCACAATTTGTGTTTATTCGAAGTCGTTTTTTGCTTTCGGTTCGTTTCAATCATGAGTTCAGTATACCTATGCATACCATGCTGTCAACATTTTTTTTAAACTTTTTAAAAACATTTATAAAAAACCGATATCAAAACCATAAAAGCTCGCATACTTACGCCATAAAACAACTTTTCTTGCAAGTCACAAAAAACATTGATTAGCATGAAAATGGACCTGCAGATGGATAAAAGTGAGGAATATATTCTATGAAAACTCGTCACAAGATTGTTTTTATCATTCTTATTGTTGTCGGATCGTATGGCATGGGCTATGCGATGGGCAGCCGTCGGTGTAAAAAAACCCGTGTATCCACCACTCCCAGAGCTGTAATAGCCAACAAGAGAGATATGAAATTGGCGCCCACGGGTAACATCAAAGAGAGGGTTATAGTACCAAAACAACGGAATAAAACCGGCGAATTACCGAGCTAATCACAGACCAACTTTTTCAGTGATTCGAGCGCTACATCAAGATTATCGTTCACAATAACATGATCAGCAATGGGGTTGGCCGCCTCGAGCGTCGCTTCTTCTTGCGCCCGCTGAAGACGGAATTCAGCGTTCTGGCTCGACTCGCTCGATCGCAGCGCAAGACGCCGGCGCAACTCATCATCAGATGGCGCAACAATCAGGATAATAGAGACCTGCGGCATCAGCTGTTTTACCTGAATCGCTCCCAGCCGGTCCACAACGGCCAGCACGGTCTTGCCCGCTGCCAGAGCATCTTCGACAATTTTGCGCCCCAGGCCATAATATGCCCGATATGCGCGGCTCCACTCGAGCACTCCGCCCGTGCGTATCATCTCCTGGAACGCTGCTTCGGTAACAAAAAAATAATCGACCCCATCAACCTCTCCCGGCCGCTTTTTGCGGGTCGTGTAGGTCGGCACTCGCATGACCAATTCGCACGTCTTGTCTGCGACAAGCGCGTTAACCAGCGTTGTTTTGCCTACCCCGGAAGGGCCCATTATTACGAAGAGTCTGCCTGTTTTTTGCATGTTAGTGCCCTTTCTAAAAAAGTTATTGAAATCCTTACATTTGCCACTACGTTAATGGTAACATATCGCCAGAAAGTTCGTTGAAACACCATAAAAAATGTTCAAAACAGAAAGGATCCCTCCCATGAAGAAAGCTCTACAGTACCTACTCACCGCCGCCGTTGCGGCAACCCTGTTCCAAGCGGCTCCCGTCCAGACGGGCAACTTGACCAAACCAACCAAGACAAAATTTGACGAGCTGGTTAATGTGGTCACCAAGGCCAACCACGAAAATATCAAGCAGTACTTGATAGACAACGTCAAAGAGATTAAAACCTACATCAACGAGAAGGGTGAAAGTGAAAACGCCATACTGACAACCGCCATCACGTCTGGCAACAGCGCCCGAACAATCAGACTACTCATTCTCTCAGGCGCCGATGTCAACGCATCAGCCAAATCGACCGGCGACACCCCCCTCCACCTGGCCGTCGGAACGACCAACATTCCCGTAATGGAACTTCTACTGCAAAACGGCGCAGACATCAATGCACAAAATCAGTCCAAGCAGACACCACTCGATGTGGCTGTAGATTTGAAAAACGTAGGATTCATGAAATATCTCATCATGGCGGCGGGAAAAACGGCAAGCCCGCAGACCATCTCTGAGGCTATAAAATTGGCACAAAAAATTGAGCATGAGAACATCGAGAAGATGCTGCAGAAGTACCTTGTGTACCGATCAAAAAAACTGAGCGTTAACGAGCTTCTCAAATATCTGGACAACATGCCCTTGCGCTAGCCCCCCCCACAAAAAAGAATGGAACCCCACGTGAAAACCATCAAAATACTCTCACTGGCCGCCATCCTGATCGCGACCTCCCTCCCGCTGCGCAGCGAGCCGCCAACATTTTCCCAACACGACATGTGCTGCTGGCTTGCATCCTGGGTGCAGTTTGTCTACAACCTGAAACCGCTCGTTGATGAGTTTCTCGATACCGAAGAGCAAATTTTTACCAACCTGGACGACTTCAAAAAACTTAAGGTCATCCAAAAAGATACGATGAAAAAAGTACCAAGATTCAAACAAGCTGTGCGAAGCTCAGTCGATTCAGATCTTGAAGACGCTGAAAAGTACAATTTTTCTCCCAATGCAATCGAAATAACCAAGGCTTACCGCTGGTTTGCATCGTGGGAGCCGTTTGTCTACAATCTGAAACCGCTCGTTAATGAGTTTCTCGATACCAAAGAGCAACCTTTTGCCAACCTGGACAACTTCAAAAAACTTAAGGTCATCCAAAAAGATACAATGGAAAAAGTACCAAGATTCAAACGAGCTGTGCGAAGCTCAGTCGATAATGAGTTTCTCGATACCAAAGAGCAACTTTTTACCAACCTGGACGACTTCAAAAAACTTAAGGTCATCCAAAAAGATACGAT
>CAZWYO010000043.1:3250-10101 GCA_964638315.1 uncultured Candidatus Babeliaceae bacterium
TTTTTACCAACCTGGACGACTTCAAAAAACTTAAGGTCATCCAAAAAGATACGATGAAAGAAGTACCAAGATTCATCGGTTCAGACCTTGAAGACGCTGAAAAATATAATTTTTCTCCCAATGCAATCGAAATAACCAAGGCATATCGCTCACTCTTTAAAGCCATACGGAATAAAGAAACAACCATTGATGATAAGCTGACCGAACTCCAACAAAAAATTCAGGGGGAGCAATTCGGAGCATGCATTGACATAAAAACTTTGCTTAGCTCTGAGTCTCAGACCAACTCTCTCATAAAACACCCCCTACTTGCTCAGTATAGTACTATTGAAGAGGGCGGTTTTTTTATCAATAGGATCGCGGAACGAAAGGAATATGCAAACATATTTACAAAATTTATAATCTACGCGTCTTCTAAGGTCCCCGAATTTACCGTGGATCTTACGCCAGTTGTAACAGATAAAATCAAGAAAGAACATGACTGCCTCATCTATGATCTCATCGGCATAATTCTCTATATCCCCGGCAGCACCGGCCACTATATCGTCTTCATCAAGGATCAATATGATCCAGAGCAAACCTGGTGGCGCTGTGACACCCTCAGTGGAAACAAACGGGTGTCCGAGGAAGAAATCATGCAGAAATGCACGCAGAATCAAGGTACAAAGACTGCCGCCTACCGCGCCCGCGACTGCAAAGAGGGCTCAAAAATAACGGGAGGAAAGCTGGTGCAGGATGACACTGACCTCAGGCAGCTTACGCTTGCGCTAAAAAAACTTTCAGAATGACGTATTGAGGGAACCAATATGAAAATTTTATCCGCAAAAACGCTCGCACTGGCAGCCGCCATCCTGATCGCGACCGCCATCCCACTCCATAGCATCCCACCAAAACTGGCCCAAAAAGACAACTGCTGCTGGATCGCCTCGTGGGCGCAGTTTGTCTACAACATGCGGCCGATAGCGGAGCGACTGCTGACGGTTGATGAGAAATTGTTTTCAGACTTTGAGGTGTTTAAGAATTCTGACATGGGGAAAAAACTGACAAACGAAAAAACATTGGCAATACAGCAAAACCCAAAAACTGGTGAAAACGAGGTTGTCGAAATTTCGGCGCTGGAACCTTGCAAAAAATTTTTCACACAAAAGGCAATTGGGATAACCAAGGTCTACCAACAGCTCTTTGAAGCAATCAACAAAAAAAAGGATACCATCGATAAAGAGCTCACCAAACTCCATAAACTTATTCAGGGCGAAGCATTTGGTACAATGTCCTGCATTAGCACCGCGACAGGATCAGTAGACTCCCTCGTGACACACCCCCAGTTTGGCGACATCATCACGGACCGCATCGTGGCGACATCACGTGACGTAGGCATTATCGATGCGATTAAACAGCCATGGAAAAAAACGTGGATCACACCACTTATTATTTTCACCCACGGCGATACAAAAATCCAATTCACCCTGGATCTTACATCGGTCGTGGCAGAAGAGGTTAAAAAAGGGTCCATCCCGCTCACGTACGATCTCATAGGCATAATCCTCAACCTCCCAAGCCATTATATTGCCTTCATAAAGGATCAGTACGACCCAATGCAAAAGTGGTGGCGCTGCGATACCATTTTAGGAAACAAGATAGTCACAGAAAAAGAAATTAATAAAGAGTGTTTAAAAAATGACAATAAAGTGAGTTTTACCGCCTATCGCGCACAGAAGGAATGAGACGGACCTCATGCAGCTTGCTCGAACGCTAAAAAAACTTTCGGAATGACCCTATGCCCTGATTGCGGCCCTACCAAGTGTTAAGTCGATTTAACACTTGGAGGCTCCAAACGTTAAGTTGGCTTTACACTTAGCGTTAATATAGAGGCATGATTTGCCTCTATATAAGTGCGTCAACTAGCGCTTGCGCGCCGACAAACGACACAAGGACGCTCCCGCACCTTCTCTCGAACGATCTATCAATATTTGTCGCAACAACAAAATTTCTCCCTTCGGGATAGATGCGGCGGAATGCCTCAAAGTTCCGTGCTAAACCCGCAAGCGATGCATCGTCTTGCTGGATCAAAAACTTGCATTCTATCGCGGCTATGGAATTTTCCTTCTTGTTTTTCATAACAAAATCAATCTCGTGGCCGCTCTTATCCCGCCAGTAATTAACTGCTCGCGTTTGCAGCTGCCCGTGCATTTCGTTCAAGACAACGTGTTCCCACATAAAGCCAACATCCTCGGCTCTTAACTCTGTCCGGCCTTTTGCATGGCACACAAATCCCGTATCAAAACCGTAGATTTTGGGCGCCATAACAATCTCGGTCGGCCTGTGGGTAGAAAATGGTCTAACGACATGCACCACAAATGTCTCCTCGAGAACATCGAGGTAATTCACTGCTGTTTGACGGCTTATTTCGCATGGCATAGCATACCGAGTCGCCTCAAAAATACCACCACTATTTGCCAGCAACAACTCCGTAAATTTTTGGAAAGCCGATCGCTTCCCAATGCTAAAAATATCCTCGATATCTTTAGCCCAATACCCATCGATCCATTCCTGGAAAAATTTGTCCTGCGTCTGCGTCGCCAAAAAAAACGGGGGAAGTCCGCCAAACAGAAATCTATGTCGAATGTCAGTATTCCCAAATAGAGGCATGTCTTGGAGCAACAGGGGCGGGAGCCAGACCTCCATTTTTCTCCCAGTCAGCGTATCCTTGAATTTTTTGCTCGCACCCAGAGTTGAAGAACCAGTTGCAATAATCTTAACCCGTGGATAGTGGTCAGCCGCAATCTTGAGCAGTTCTGAAGGGTTATCAAGGCGATGGATCTCATCAAGCGTTATGTACTTATCCTGCTGACTTTCAAGAAAGCCCTCTGGATCTGCAAGCAGCTGCCTCACCCGTGGACTTTCACAGTCAAAGTAGTTGATGTTTTCGATGCTTTTACAAAGACTTGTTTTGCCAACCCTCCGAACCCCCATGAGCCAGACCACAGAGCGCTCTTGCCAAGCCTGCTGTATCTTGTTTTTCCAAAAAGGCCTATCAATAAACATAATAAGGTCTCCCTAACCAAAAAATCTCTACCAAGTGTTAAGTCAACTTAACACCTAGAGCATCCAAACGTTAAATTGAGTTTACACCAAGTGTTAAAACCTGGCAATAAAATTCACTCCACCCACCCCCAACCTTCAAAAAACCGCGTGTTGGCAGTATTGTATAAAATATCGGCTAAACAAAAACTTTTTTTGGAAGGACATGACCGCCCATGCGTGTTGATGAATTACGCGAGCAGTTAAAAGAGCTCAAGCCCGACCTCGAAATCGTAAAGACCTGTTGGGCACAATCAGGATACGAAGAAAAATTTCAGAAGCTGCAGGCCGAGAGCCACGACGAAAACTTCTGGCAACGGGCCGACCAGGCCGCAATTTTGAAAGAGTTGCAGGCGATAAAAAATATGCGCGAAAAGCAGCAGGCGACAATCCTGAACTACGACGAACTTCTTGAGATGGTTGAGCTCTTCAAAGACGACGAACAGGAACTCGAAAAGCTGGGCAAGTCGATCGGCGAGTGTCGCGGCGCGATCCGACGGCTCAAGATCAGCTTTTTATTAAACGGGGAAGACGACGACAAGAGCTGCTTTTTGAGCGTCAACGCGGGCGCTGGCGGCACCGAGTCTCAGGACTGGACTGAGATGCTCTTGCGCATGTATTTGCGTTTCTGTGAACGGGAAGGATTTTCCGTGCAGATTCTCGACTCGCAGCCCGGCGAAGGCGCAGGGATCAAGGGCGCCACCATCATGGTTGAGGGCAGGAATGCCTACGGCCTGCTTAAAAACGAACAGGGCATCCATCGCCTTGTTCGCATCTCCCCGTACGACGCCAACAAGCGTCGCCACACCTCGTTTGCTGGGGTTTTTGTCATCCCTGAGGCACCACATGCCAATATTGTCATCAACCCGCAAGACCTGCGGATCGACACGTTCCGGGCCGGCGGTGCAGGCGGGCAGCACGTCAATAAGACGGAGTCAGCCATCCGCATCACCCACATCCCATCGGGCATTGTGGTGCAGTGTCAGAACGAGCGGTCACAGGGGCAGAATAAAGAGACCGGCATGAAGATGCTCATGGCAAAACTCGTGCAGAAGCAGAAAGAAGATGCCAAGAGCAAGGTTGAGTCGATTGAAAAGAAGAGCATCGAATGGGGGTCGCAGATCCGGTCATACGTGCTCCACCCGTACAAGCTGGTTAAAGACGTGCGGACCGATTATGAGTCATCGCAGCCAGAGCTTGTGCTCGATGGCGAGATCATGCCATTTATTGAAAAGAATTTGATTCGTGAGGCGGGGGAAAAAGGAAAGTAGGTGCAAGCTTTTTTGGGGCAATAAGAGAGGGGCGGATTCACCGCCCCCACTTCAAAAATCATAAAGAAGAAAGCTGCCACTTAAAACCACGTCAGCGGATTATACCACACCGCCTTGTCATCCTTTTTGCCACTGTCCCCAGAACCATTCGTGTCAACCTGCTTGTCGTCTTTGACCTCGTTGGGTTTCTTTTCTTCTTGTTTCTCGATGACTTGCAAATTTCCATTCTGATTGTTTTGGGTTTCAGGGACTTTGGGTAAGTTTGACTCAACAACATTTTTTTCCTGACTGCTCGTTTTCTGCTGGTCGTTTTTGCCAAATTTATTCTTAAGCTTTTCAGCGACACCATCCGTAACCATAAGAATACTATCCCCAACTTTATTGAAAAATTGTTTAGCACGATTAGGTTGCTTTGCTACAACGACTTTTTGTTTCCATTTCAAGTACTTTGCCTTGAAGAGATTTATCTCCTGATCCTTCTGCTTCACAGAGGCATCAGCTGCATTGAACTTTGATGTTAAATCTTCAACTTCTTTTACTTTTTTTGGCAATTCGATTCCATTTTGTCGCGCTTTTTCCAAGTTCTCGTTAGCTATTTTTAGCTCGGAATCAAGCCTAGTCTTTTCATTTTCAAGCTTGGTCTTTTCCCCTTCAAGAGTTTTAACCTTCTGACCATCTAGTGCCTTATCTAAATTAAGTTGCAGCACTTTATTATTGTTTCGCTCAGACTCAAGCAATTTGGCAAGATTCTCATTCTGGCTTTTGCTATTTGCAATCAACTGCACATTGTCTTTCAGCGATTGTACCGCATTTTGATAATTTAGGTTGAGTTGATCATACTGTGCATTGAGTTTCTCTTTCTCAACGTTACAACTCGTCGCCTTCACTTGCCAGTCAGCAGCAAGTGCCCTTTGGGCCGTCAACTGTCCCTCAAGAGAAGCTTTATCCAGACCCGCTGCATTCTCGGCCTGTTTTACTTTCACTTCAAGCTCGACCACTTTTTGTTCAGCATTTTTTTTCGCCTCAAGCGCGACTTTTTCGTTCGCATTTGCCGTAGTTAATTTTTCTTGCAAATCTAATTCTTTGACCTCATAGTCCTTCTTAAATTTCTGAATTTTTTTTTCAAGGTCATCCGCTGCCTTAGGATCTGTCTTTTTTAGTTCTTCGATCTTCTGCTCGGTAGAATTGCCCAATATTTTTGTTTTGAGACTCGCAAGCCATCCATTCACCTGATCCGGATAGAGCCACCAGTAGACACCCCCACCCATGCAGACCGCCAGTGCCCCTGCAACCAAGACGCGCGTTTTTGTAAAAAGCCGACCGTTCTTCTTTGCAGAACGGCGACCCTTATTTTTTTTTGCTTTTTTCTTTTTTGCACCGGTCGTCTGCTGACTTTTATTGGGCTGACCGCCATTCGATGGCGTCGCCAGGCACGGTGTTGCGACGCATGAAAGTGCTATAACAGAACTTGCTAATAATCTAAACATCTTTTGCATGAAAAAACCCTTATAAACAATAGTATCCAAGATTATATCAGGATCTAATGATACAGATTTTTTTCATCAAAGCAAGAAAATGTGCGGTAAATCCCAACAAAAAACATATTGCATATCCATACACATGTCATACAACTTGGCCGAGAGGACTTATGCAAAAAAAATGTCCTCTATCGCCGGAAGTATTTTCTATAAAACCAATACGCTCCGCCAAGCAATCCTATCCCAAGTAAGCCAACAATAATTGTTGGTCCGTAGCTCTCAAGGAATGAATCGTCGTCACCGGCAGTTTGTTGTTTTAACCCGGGAAAAACCTCCCAGATCTTGGCCTCTTCAAGCGCCTGCTTAAAACCGTCGCTACTTTGTAATTTCGAATCCAATTTCCACAAAAGTCGCACATAACCCTGATGGTCAATGTTGGCGACCTGAATCCAGGGATCTACTAAACTTTTTTCAGGCATTGTGTAAACATTGGTTTTACCGTCAACGGGCTTAGCCCCATAGATTGGCCCATCATCTTTAATATTCAGAGGCCGAAAGCCACTGCTATTGTCTTTAACCCGCGCCCAAATCTCGCTCTTCTCATCATCTTTAAAAAGAATGATAAGGGCATTATTTTTGGCTTCGTCCGTTAACTTCTTTTTTTCTTCCTTCGTTAACTTCTTTTTTACTTCACGTTTTAAAACGTTTTTTTTCCGCACACCACACAGCTGCATGCCTGTCACAACAAGCAGGAGTGCAGCAAACAGCCTATACTTTCTTGCCATATTCCCTCCATTCTTATCTCATTTAAAACTATCAATATCTACCTATAATTCTAAGCAAATATTTATTTTTGTCAATTTTGATCATAAAAAACGGGGTGTTTGAAGGTGTTACAAAGGGGTAAAGTCGATTGTCCCACTCCGCTCACCCTGAGCTTGTCGAAGGGTCTGAAGGTTGGATTCCAAAGAATCATTGTCATAATGGGACCGCTCTGTTTAAACCCTTCGACAAGCTCAGG
>CAZWYO010000044.1:0-9731 GCA_964638315.1 uncultured Candidatus Babeliaceae bacterium
CCGAAACCCAGATGATATACAAAATTCCTTAATTAAGGGGTGCTCAATGTGGGTATTAAAGCTTATTTATATATAAAACTTTACCATAATTTTAAAAATTGTCAACAAAATACCGGTTTGTAGTATTTTAAAATAGGGGGGATTTGCGCGATTTTTGCGTTATTTCACGCTACACAAACACAAAGAGCATGATGATCGAAATAATCAACCCATAGATCGCATTGGCGTCCGTGAGCGCCTGACAGATGAGACTCATCCGCAGTAGCCCCGGATAGGCCTCAGGATGGAGCGCTATCTGTGCACATGCTGCCTTTGCCGTTCTGCCTGTGCTTATCCCGACCGCTATAGTTGGAATCGATGTCATAGCCGCGGCAAGGAGTATTGCGTAGTAGGTCAATGGTTTATCCGGGAAGGGTACAAAGATAAGAATAATCGAGATGACCAGGGCGAAGAGAATGGGTGTTTCAATAATAGCAGCACTGATAAAGGTGTAGGAGAAGATGGGGGAGTAAGCATCCCGGTTGGTGCCTGCGCTTTTGCAGGCCTGCATCCCGAGCAGCGCTGTTCCGATCGCGGGTCCGATTGAGCCGATGCCTAACACGAGTCCACTCCCCAAAAATGCGAGTCCGCTCAAGAAGTCGATTGTGGTGGTGATCTGTGCGACGATCATCATGCTGACGAGAAAGCCGAATACTATGGGAGTGAGCGCCAGCGATACGATAAGTAAGAATAGGTTGGCGATTTTATGGGCGAAGAGCGGCTGCCGTGCGGCTGCAATCAGTGTTTCACGTACCGGCAGAGATGCCAGAAATCCGATTATAGTAGCAGGCAAGGTCATAGCAAAAAAGACGCCCAGAAATGAGAAGCTCTGTTCAAGGGTGGTAGGGGCTGCTTTGAATAGAACGAGCAGCGAGACAACCGTTGCCAGGATGGCTGCGGTCTCGGTCAACGCGTTACCAATGATGAAAACGCGTGAGTTCAGAACTGCTCGTGCACCGGGCTGCAGGTCGAGTGCGGTACTCATGGTGCGGCCGACCATGCCCTGTCCGAGCGATACGCCAATGGCGGGTAGGGCGATTAAAATGAGTAAGATAAGGTAGTACGAGACCGATGCGAAAATTGTTACAAACGTTATCATGATATTCCTCTAAAGTGGTGCAATGCCGCTTGCTTCTGCTCCGTGATCCTCCGCGCCATCTTCGTGTTGGACGGCTATGGAGATGTAGGTGAGCGATAATATGGAAAAGACGAGCGCCTGAATGAATGCTTCAAAGAGCCCGAAAAAGAGCGCGACAATCAGGTTGAGGCCGGTGAGCAGGGCAATCGACTGCTTTAGCCATGAGCCTGAAGCTACCCACTTAACCATTTTGGTGATGACAGATCCCCCAAATATGTTGCCAAAGAGACGAAGTGAGAGCGAGATGACCGTTGCTGCTTTGCTCAACATTTCCATCGGTAAGCTGAAAATTGCCATGGCTGTGTTGAGAATAATCTTAACGCCCATAAAGATCACTGAACCGATGGTCCAGGGCCCAGCCGGCAGAACCGTAAAGGGCATCTTGAGGTATTCCTGTAGGTACGCAAAAAAACCATGCGCGCGGATCGCCTCCCGTTGCACATATATAAACGATATGAGGGCAAGAGCAAAAGTAGTGTTGACGTTATTGGTTGGTTCTTCAAATCCGGGGATGATGACCATGGCGTTGCAAAAGACGAGATAGAGAAAGAGTGCGGCGATGAAGAAATAGTAGCGTTCTGAAAATTTCCCCAGCGACTGATTGATCATGTTCATAAAGCTGCGGATAATTGTCATAGAGAGATACCCAGGTACCGTCTCTGGTCGCCGGATGGCCCATCGGCCAACGAGCGAAAAGATAAGTATAACCCCAAGTGCTCCCCAGGTATTGATTACTGTTTCTCGGTTGAGATCGAAAAAAGGGCTACTGATGCCAAAAAGATTCAGCGGATTCCATGTTTCGGCGTCACCCATGAGGGATATACCACTCATATTCCTGCCTTTCCCGTATGGTCCTGTACTGTTATGCAGGATAAATAAATCGCAGCGTTATGCCTGCTGCGCCAACGTATAGTATCACCATGAGTATACTGAGGAGAGGTGGTAATCTCAAGAGCATTACAATAAAAATGACACCCATGGCTACTCGGGATAACGAGGCAATAAAGTATTTGAGAAAGCCAGTTGTGCCCGTCATGCGTATAAATGACGCCATGTAGGCGACACCGGTGAGGAGGGAAAAGAGGGTTGCGATACTATAAAAAAAGATGTTCATCTGGTAAAACCGCCAAAAAAATGGGGGACGGTGTACGTCCCCCTGGTTCAAGTACTTATGTTGTTAGCTTAGCCGATTTTTTTGATACCGCGAAGGTGCCAATAGCTGTTGAGTACGGCGTGTGAGCCGAGAACGGCAACGAGACCGTTGCGTTCATCAACAGATTTTTTTGCAGCTTCAAAAGCGGCGTCAAACGAAGTAAAGGCTTCAGCTTTAATCTTGCGGATCTTCAGCTCGTTGGCAATTAACTCAACGTTCCACGTATCCCCCTTGCCGCAACCAGGCATCTCTTCGTGATCGATTGGGCATACAAAGACGCGTCCTGGCGTCTTCTTGAGGAAGTAGCGGAGCATTTTTGAAAATTCTTCACTGTCGAATGCCTCTTTACGCGCGCCCATGACGATCGCAAGACCCTCTGTTGGACGTTGGTAATGGAGCAATCTTAGACCCAAGAGTGTGTTTTCAAGGGCGTCGAGATTGTCTGCACTATCGAGCAGTATTGAAGGATTTTCTTTGTCGAGTAGCTGGAAACGGCCAGAAAGTTCGTTGACATTTTCCTTCCAAAACTGATCGACAGTCTTTTTAGGATTCAAACTCGCCTGTTTCTTTGCCTCTAACGTTGGACGACCGCGACGGCCCTTCTGTTTGATAAGAAGACTATCGCTGACCACCGTTGTTTGTGGCGCTACAAAATTGTTGATGTAGAGCGAAGATATACGCTCTGCAAGTGCCGCGCAGCGGCCATGAAGTTGCTCAAATGGATAAGCCAGCGGAGCAAGTTTTCTTATGGGCATAGCCCAAAAAGCACCCGCTTTTTCCGAAATCTCTTCGATAAATCGCAGCTGATTCTTAATCTGGTCTCCGGCAACAACATGTGTTCCCTTCTTGATAACACCAGTACATTCGCGCAGCAACTCTGTCAATTCTGTTTCTGATGTCGTTGCCTTGTCGCCCGTTACACGGGTGATGGCCACTACTTTTGCATGGCAGATATTGACCGGATTCTGTGCACCGCCCTCGTGGGCCTCAAGCAACATGACATCGACATTGCTCTCTTTAAAGAACAAAAAGGCCATCATGGTCAAGATTTCACTGCTATTAACAGCGAGCTTAAGCCGTTCGGCCGCGTCGATAACCAGGTTGCCAATGTCGGTGAATGATTTGTTTGGTATGATACCACTGTTGGTGGCAATGCGTTCATTATAAGTCAGAATATGGGGGGCATACAGAATACCTACATTAAGTCCTTCTACCTGTAAAAGGCGGGATGCAAAATGAATGGTTAAACTTTTGCCATTTGTTCCGCAAACAATGACCGCATCTTTTTTTTGCGCAACGGAGCCGAGCTCACGGTCGAGCATCTCCATGCGTTTAATAGTTGATGCTTTATCGCCGGTATGCCAATGTTCATTGAGATACGCAACGATCTCCTGATAATTGCGCTGTTTGGCGGGGGTAACCGAATCGCGCTCTGTGATGATTTTTCTCTTGTCCATAATATGTAAAACTCCCTCAATTTAGGTCGCAAGCTATCAGTTCGATTATGTCTTTCATCAGAAAGTGAAAGACTAACATAACGATTTATGTCTTATAGAATTAATTTACCATAATAAATGAAAATGTCAAACAAGGAATTACAACTTTTTCTTAGAAGCATTCTATTACAAAAGGCGAGAGCTTTTTGCCTAAACGACTAAAAGAAATTTTATTAGAAGCTCTCTGAGAGGTATTTGGAAGATAGTAAAGATTAGTGAACCGATGGCGAGCAGGGCACCAAATGGAATTTTAAGCGGTTCGCAATCTGCCGAGTGGGGAACCCTTTTTGATGGCTGACATGCTAAGAGTATAATGCCAACAGCTGTTCCCAGCAGTGACCCTATCATGAGGGCCGTCCACCAGCCAAGAATGCCAGTAAACCCGCCAATAAGGCCACAAAGCTCAATATCCCCCTGACCAATGCCAACTTTTTTTGTTAGAAGCCAGAAAAGTAGACTTACCAGGGCGATGAAACCGGCGCCGATGGCTATCCCGACCAGCGAGCTGGCGACCGTGAGCGGGATCAGCCCAAAATAGGCTGCGAGTGGGGCAAGAGGGAGAATAAACAGGGTAGTCTGTCGCATGATGGTCAGTTCGGTGATATCTGTGCGAATCGTGACGATCAGGGCCGACGTGTAAAAGAGCGTTGCGAGCCAGTAGTTAGGTGGCACAAAGGTGACGATGCCCGCAAAGACCAGGGCAGTGAGTAGTTCGATAAAAGGGTAGAGCCATGAGATGTGGGTTTTACAGGTCCGGCAAGTCCCCCGCAGGTGGAGCCACGAGAGGATGGGGATGAGGTCGTACCAGGCGATGGTAGTATCGCAGGCGGGACAGTGGGACCGGCCTTTAAAGGGCGAGGTGCCGCAGAGGAGCCGGTGGGCGACAACATTTAGGAATGAGCCCCAGCATAGCCCAAAGATGAGTGCGGGGAATAGGATGGGGAAATCTGGCGGAAACAGGGTTATGAGAGAGGTCATGGGTTAGTCCTTGAGATCAGAGTGTGGCCGCCCATGTCCCTTCCCATTTCGCTACTCAGGATAAACTCCGCCTTGGCACAAGCCAGACGTAGCTTTAGCGGAGACTGTGCGAAGTAGGGCACTCGGGATGAGAGGAATTTGGGGTGCGTGAATGTACAGAATAAGCATATATTGTCTTGAAACTGTACCAAGACTCCGCACACCCTGAGCTTGTCGAAGGGTTTCTCGGGTGCGGACCATGCAGAACATGGTTCAAACTTGCCGCACATTTAGACCCTTCGACAGGCTCAGGGTGTGCGGATTTTGAGGAATTTGTGGTGTGTGAACGTGTGTCAAGCAAGAACAACTTCCAAACCGTTCGCCCTGAGGAGCCCTGCGAAGCTCGTTAGAGCGAAGTGGGGCGTCTCGAAGGGTTGTTCCGAGCGGAAAAATTAATAAAGAATTGGTTTGAAGAATATTTTTAAATAAATATATGTGTAATTTGGTAAGACCGCTCGCAAGGACCCTTCTCCCTCGATACATTTTTTCTTCGAAAAAACACTCGGGATGAGCGGGGTTTTGGGCCTCAGGGCCTGTCCTTCGTAGCCCGTAGGGCGTAATAGGACGAGCGGTTTTTTGTGCTATTACTTTAAAATAAGATCTAGACAAGTTGATTCCAATAGACTGCTTACCCTACGACTGACCATCTTCTCTGATCGCCCGATCAATCAACTGTTCAATCTTCTGCTGCTTCTCAAACTGTTCATCAAACCTAAACTGAATATCGGGCGTGTAGCGACCCCGAATTTCTTTTGCCAAAGCGGCTCTGAGCGATGGTTTATACAGAATAAGGTGGGGGAGCACTACTTTAAAATATGCCTCACCCTCGTTGCTATAAAAAAAGACGTAACAGAGACCTCCGTCTGCGCTCAACTCAACACGATTGATAAAGACGTTGCGCAAGCGTTCGTCCTCGACAGCTTGTTGTGTAAACAGGGTCGAAATGACGCGCAAATATTGCGCTTCTTTGCGCGCCTTGCGAATATGGTCCGTCGATTTCATAATAAAACTATATGAGCTTGGAAGCGGCTCTGCGCATCCAGTCCTGTTTGACCGCGCGCATATGACGTTTACGACGTTTTTGTGACTCAGGTTCATGGTAAATAAGACGTTTCATATCACGGACGATGCCTTCGCGTTCGCTCCGTTTTTTTAACTGTCTCAATGCCCGTTCGATGTTGTGATCATTTACCATGACCATCAAATTTGCTTTTTTTCTCATGGGAAAAAGTCGCCGTCCTTTGAAAGTGGGTTAACCAAATAAGATTCACTGTCTATTCTAATGTTTTTGCGGGTGCCTGTCCAGAAAAGAGAGAGGATCGGACCCAGGTGCCTGTAAAATCTTTTTCTAGAATGTGCCAAAGATCGTCCCCATGAGCGTCGTCGAGCGGTAGGTAAAGCGTTGCCGGATTGGTGCCTGCCAGAAGAAGCCGAGGCTAAGGGCATCGGTGAAGTCGTAGGTCAACCCGACGTTTGCAAAGCTGGAGCTCCACTCACTTCTATCTCTCAGAACGTCGAGCGTAATATTTGAGACCGGATAGTCTGTAGGGATAGGGAGGCCGGGAACGTTCACCATGCTGACCAGTTTTATATCATCACAGCAGTGGTTTACCATCCTAAACTCGATCCACGTTGAAAAATTATACCAGAAGTATTCGGCCGCTATGGTAGCCCCAAAGCTGAAATTTTTGCCCGGTTTGATCTCGAGGTTTGCCTTGCGAGGGAAGACCCCAATTTGCAGTTCGTTGGTAGGGACCGGACAATTACAGTGCATCTCTTTTGAAAAGTGCGTCATGCTGCCGTCAAAACCTATGGTGAACATGTCGATAAAGTTGATCGTGAAGCCCGCGGTCATACCGATCGCTTTGTGTCCATCGTTGCCAAAAGGGACGCTGAAGAGCGTGCTGTAGGGGCGCGCGGTGGTGACGAGCGGTGCGCATTCGAATTCCAGATAAGGGACAAAGGTCAGTTTGGGCATGTAGCTATCTTTGTCTTTTTTGTTATTTGCCTCAAATGCGTGGCACCAGTAGACGGCAAAGCGGATGTCATCGATGTCTGACGCGCAGTAGCGGTCGACGTTTAGGCCGAGTGCATCGGTGATGACATCATCAAACTGGTTTACCAGATATTTGGAGACCACAAGCCCATCGGCTGCTGGATAGGTTGATGTTGGTGTTGCACCCGAGGTCAGATCGTTAAATACAGGAAACTGCTCTACGCGGCCAAAACTGCCCTCAGCGCGTACCCCGATGCTATATGGTGTTCCGACTTCAAACTGGAACCTACCCCCGTATTTGCGATAGAGGATTGGCACCGACATGCAGCCAAAGAGCCCTTTGGGGTCGTTTGTTTGGGGACACTGACAGTATTTTCTCAGTATGGTTAAGTCTGCAGTGGTGGTGCAAGGTTCATATGGACAGTCGTCTGAGTCGCACGTACAGTCGTTGCATCCGGTACACTCGCTGAGAAGGTAGAGTTGGACCTGTTGGTTACCGTTTGTTTCTGGATAGAAGAGCGCTAATACGTCCCACGGCCCGTAGACATCGCCAATCTCAACATCAGCGGACTTGGTGAAGGCGGAAAAGCGAGACGATTGGTAGATGGGGGTTAAATTCGCCAATCCTGCGCTGTTGGCCGCCTGGCGGAAGAAAGACGCCGAGACGCGCGCATTCTGGAGCGGCTGGCACTCGCTGAGATAGGTAAATGGTCCAATGTCGCTATCGGCCGTGAAGACGGGGTAGGGGTCATTGCGTGAATTGTTGCTCATAAATCCGCTGACAGACGACGAGAAGAGAACCGCTGCCACCGCGGCGCAGAAGCGTGCAACCTTAATACTGTTCATTACCATCCTTTTGCTAAATGTCATGCGCGTTGCTCTGGGCATTCTTGATATTTGTATAGCATCTTTCTCGTTGGGTCGTCAACAGCGAATCTGTTATA
Source organism: uncultured Candidatus Babeliaceae bacterium (assembly GCA_964638315.1). Taxonomy (GTDB): domain Bacteria; phylum Babelota; class Babeliae; order Babelales; family Babelaceae; genus CAZWYO01. Next base: position 7,784 of record CAZWYO010000044.1, read on the forward strand.
CAAGTGCTCCGATAACTCCGAGTACCCCACAGGCAAAAAGGAGGCAGCAGGCCACTATTCCCATCATACCGACAACTCGATAGGTCTTGCCATCAGCGGTTTTGAAGGTCAGGAGAGGAATGAGCGTTGTGGTGTAAGCAGCGGAGATGCAGAGCGCGACAATGCTGAAGCTGAGCCCCATATTGGTTATGGTTGCGCATCCTAAAATAATTATTATACCCAGTACAATAAGCGTTCTGTTATAGAATTTCCTGCTGTTTGCAACGGTTTTGACATGTGAATAAGCGTTTGACACCAGTGCCGCGATTGCGAGGAGCATCGAGTGGAGCGTGCCTACAATCGTAATTATGATTGCCCAGTCGATGCAGGCGACGAGCCATTTCTGTGCTGGAAAGAGCATGAGAAGGAACGAGGATATGGTGAGTTTGGGATCGGTAAATAGTGCTGCTGGTAGCGCAAGCATGATCGATCCAATAAAAGCAAAATAGATTATCCCGGTGATGATGACCGTCAGGATCATGGCGCGGGGCACATTTTTTTGGGGATCTTTTATGAGGCCAACAAGGGCGGGTACCGCTTCAAAACCAAAAAAGGCGAATACGACGAGCGGAACCGCGGTGAGAAGGCTGCCCCAGCCGTGCGGAGCGAAGGGCGTCAGGTTGGCCAAAGAGGCTTTTGAGAAGCATAAAGCGGTGATGAGTACGAGGGGCAGAATGGTGAGAATGATTAGCACCAGTTGCCACATTTTTGTCGATTTTGTTCCGGTCATCGAGATGCCAACAATGCCCGCAAGGATGATTGCCCCCCAGGCGGTGCCAGAAAAAATGGGGGCATACTGGGTCACATAGCTGCCCGCTATACGTGCAAGCAGCGCCAGCGCGGTCATCAGACCAGCTACATAGAGAAGAGTGGCGAACACGCCACCTGTTTTGCCGGCCCAGAGGGCAGCGTGGTCGTAGAACATGCTCTTTGCTGGGTAGATGAGCGACATGCGGGCCATGGCGATGGCAATGTTCAGAACGGCAGCTACCACAAAACAGAAGGTGAGCAGGCCTGCGGGGCCCGCGGTGAATGAGAGAGCGGCTGGGTAGGTGAAGATGCCGGAACCGATGACGGCGTTGAGCCCGAGGATGGTTGCCATGCTGAGGCCGAGAGTTCCCTGGTTACTGTTCACGTGGTATCCTAAAAAAATAGAGATAGTAAAAGATTCTTACTGGGGAAATTATATGGCTTTATGCTCTTATTTTCAAGCGCGGGTGCTTCGTGAGCAGACGTGGCTCTTTGTTGCCCTGTTGCGGAGCAACGAACATCTCTGCTTTGATCGGACTATCGATGTTGTTGAGGGGAGGTTTGAGTTTTTTGTGCCGGTCGACAATGCGCCCCGGTTTCTTGAACTCATGCGTGGGTTTGAGGGGATGGGATTGGTTTCTGACCTTCAGGCCCTGCCCAACCGTCTTGCAGAGCCCGGTTCTGTTTTGTAATTACTATCCGCTCATGTCCCTACTTCGCTAAAGCTTCGTAGGGCAGGCCCTTCTTGTCTTGATACTGTGCAGGACTTCCTCAAATGCTTGAAAGATTCGAACTAGGCGGGAAATCCCATAAACTCCGCTCGCCCTGAGGAGGCCTGAAAGGCCGTCTCGAAGGGTTCTTGCGCCCATGTTTACTATTGAAAACTTCGTATTTCAAAAATAAATCCACGAATTTTTCCATTAATTTTTGAATCTCAGACCGCTCGCAAGAACCCTTCGAGACGCGCTAACGCGCTCCTCAGGGCGAGCGGAACTGCGACCAACTCGACTTTGAGCAAGACTTGAAAAGACGAAAGTACGTTCAAATCGGATCTTTGAATGGAGCTGAGGAAGTCCTGCACTGTGCGATACATTCGACAAAATTATAAACTCCGCTCGCCCTGAGGAGGCCTGAAAGGCCGTCTCGAAGGGTTCTTGCG
>CAZWYO010000045.1:0-9270 GCA_964638315.1 uncultured Candidatus Babeliaceae bacterium
CCTGAGCTTGTCCCCTCGACAGGCTCGGGATAAACTTCGACTGGATAAACAGCAAGCTACTCCGCACACCCTGAGCTTGTCGAAGGGTCTAAATGTGCGGTTAATCCGGAAAAACTTACATACGGCCCGCACCCAAGAAACCCGGAGTTTATCCTGAGCCAGTCGAAGGGACAGGCTCAGGGTGTGCGGGTTTTTGACATCGTTTTTTTGTCACCGTTTAACTTATTCGCACCATACATAGTATCGGCACTGCTCATATATTTAAGTATGCAGATAACGTGCAGATAATGCAATCAGGTCTTAACCACCCTTTTTTGATCGCTTCAGCTTTTTTCTTTATGATAAGGGAGTATGTAAAGATTTTTCTGTCGGTTTTGCGAAGGTATTTATATGAAAGTTTCTATAGCCTGGGCTTTTGACCACGTGCGTGGTAATTGGCAGAGCTGTGATATCCCCGCCCTCATCTTACGTATGAGTTCAACCATTGGGGAGATCGATGGCTTTGAGCATATAAAGATAGATAAAGAGAACCTCTTTCTTGCCGAGGTTGAGTCGTGCGGCACAACCGAGACCATCGTGCGGCTCTGCGAGCGTAAAAAGAGTGTTAAGCTGCCGACACGGCCTGATGCTGGTGAGCAGGGTTTCTTTTTGCTCTACGCACACGCTGACGGGAGTTTTAGGTGGGCGCAGCTTGCTGATCTTGGTGCCTCGCGCAAGGATCTTGTCCCACCACTTCTTTTTACTCCCCAGGAAGCAAATTCAGCCGCATGGCGGGAGCAGTTTGAGGGGGAAGATTGGGTATTTGAGATCGACAACAAAGCCGTAACCCATCGTCCCGACCTCTGGGGCCACCGCGGCTTTGGGCGTGAAATCTCTGCTATGCTTGGCCTCCCGTTTGCAACCGAAGAACAGATTGCTGCGCAAAAACCGATCCGTCACTATGATAAAAAATCACCTACCATAGATCTTTCTAAGCCCTCTGCCTGTACCCGGTTTGCGGGCATTGAGGTGGCAGACATTTCTTGCGCCCCTTCGATTTTGCGTATGGTGAGTCGCATGGCACGCATTGACGCGCGTTCGCTTAATGCCCTTGTCGACATAGGTAACTACGTGATGTTCGATCTTGGTGAGCCTATGCACGTTTTTGATGCGAGTGCCATCCGTGGTGGTGTGCTTGCTCCGCGCTCTGCCCATCCGGGAGAAAAGTTAGAATTGATCGATGGTGATACCATAGAATTGACTGCAGAGGACACCGTTATTGCCGATGCTCAGGGCCCATTATCTCTCGCGGGTGTTATGGGAGGGCGCGATAGCGGCGTGCGACGCACTACAACCAAGATATTTTTGGAAGGAGCTCATTTCGATCCATCAGCGATTCGTAAGACTGCGATTCGGTTTAAAAAGCGAACCGAAAGCTCTGCACGTTTTGAAAAGAGCCTGGATCCCAACCAAAATACTTTTGCTCTCAACCGGTACTTATCGTTATTATATGAGTGTGGAATATCCCATCGTGCCGACGAATCGATTGTCTCGGTCGGTCCGCTTGCGCACGACACGGAGTTGGTACTGTCCCACAAGTTTTTGGTTGAGCGCATGGGCTGTTCGATAACCGAAGGCCAGGTACGCACAATATTGACGCGACTCGGGTTTGGTGTGCAGTCGATCGATGGTGTGTCAGGTCTTTCCTATCGCGTAGAAGTGCCAACATTCCGTGCAACGAAAGATATAAAAATTGCTGAAGATCTTGTTGAAGAGGTTGTGCGGTACTACGGGTACGAAACGATTGTGCCAGTTCTACCAAGCCGACAGATGCGGCCATTTGATACTGGCCAAGTCATGGGCAAACGGCGGCTCAAGCGTGAATGTGCCTATGGGCTCTCTATGCGTGAGATAGACACCTATCCCTTTTTTGATGAGAGCTGGCTGCGTGAACTTGGTTTTGAACCTGCACAGGCCGTGACAATTGCAAATCCCGTGTCAGAAAATTGGCGCCGGCTGGTTACCACTCTGGTTCCGCACCTTTTGCAGGCGGTGTCGCTCAACGCGATTCGTGAGAGCGAGCTCCGTTTTTTTGAGGTGGGGCGTCGGTGGAGCGAGCGTGGCGGTGATGAGCTTAGTGAACAGCATGTCTGTGCTGGTGTTTTTTATAGAAAATCTGGACTCAATTTTTTTGAGGTCAAAGCAGAGGTCATGGCACTTTTTGATGCACTTGAGCTGCTTGTTGAGTGGGTAAAACCCTCCAAAGAGGCTCTACCCATCTGGGCGACCGAATTTGAGACGGCTGCGCTACTGGTCAATAACCAGGTGATGGGCTATGCCGGATTTGTGCAGCCATCGCTCGTGAGCCATGTTGCTGAGGGCGCTCTATTTGCATTTGAATTTGAGACTGCGTCGATTCTCGGACAAAAGGGTGAAGTCAGGCCTTATGTTCCGCTTTCCCGTTTTCAAGAAGTCGTTCTCGATGTGAGCGTGTTTGTCGGGCGACGTGTCACTGTTGCGATGCTTGAGCAGGCAGTTGTGCTCGCCGATGTTCGTATCCGCGACGTTGCTCTCGTTGATATTTTCGAAAAAAACGAATGGGGCGATCGTCGCTCAGTCACTTTGCGATATATCGTGCAGGATGATGAAAAGACCCTGGTGCGCGAGGAGATTGACGAGGTACAGGTGGTAGTACATAACGCAGTTAAGGCGATAGGAGCCGAGGTGCGATGAGAAAATATTTTCTACTTTTTTTAATAATTTTTGTGATAGATGTAATTACAAAACTGTTGGTCGTAAAGTTCTGCCCAGGCGAGATCGCGATTAACAAAGGCATCTCGTGGAGTCTTATGCACTCTTCGGTGCCACTAATATCCTGGTTTGTGATCATTCTCGTAACCGTTTTTATCTCGTTTTTTGCGTTTTATACGGTGCGGCAATCACAACGTGGCAACACGCTCTGGGGAGAGGCTCTGGTGCTAGCCGGTGCTATTTCCAATCTGCTCGATCGTTTTGTTTACGGGGGTGTTATCGATTTTATACAGCTTGGTGTTTGTGGATACTCGTGGCCGATTTTCAATATTGCTGATCTTGCGATTGCGGCTGGTGCCTTTATTATGCTCTGGAAAGGGATGTGGTCATGAAGAATGTCACACAAAATTATATTGGCCGGATATGTGCTTTTTTTGCATCACTTGGGCCCGTTGGTCATCTTCCGGCGCCCGGTACCTGTGGCTCTTTTGCAGCAATTTTTTTGCTCTGGGGTGCGCGCGACTTATGTATGCGTTACGGGATAAGTAATCTGGTTATGACGCTTCTGGTCATGGGGCTTGCCTTCTGGCTTATTGAGGGGGCGTTGTTGGTTCTGCATGGTAAAGATCCCCAACAGATCGTGCTAGACGAGGTAGTCGGATTTTTTATCGCTATGTATATCTTCCCGTTTAAGCCGCTCTACATAGTGCTCACATTTCTACTATTTAGGCTGTTCGATATTGAAAAGCCGTTTGGCATACAGGCCTTGGAGGGGCTTCCCCGCGCCTGGGGGATCATTGCCGACGATGTTGCTGCAGGTCTGATGGCTGGCTTCTGTGTCTCATGGCTTGTGCTCGGTTTCCAAAAATTGGGTGTGGGATACGGTTGGTTATGAGAGAGACGATAGCATCGATCTATTCCATTGCACGTGCTGCTGCATGTGACCTGTTATCGCCACCATTTTGTGCGATCTGTGGCTCTTTTCTGCCACAGCGCGAGCATGTCTGCGCATGGTGCCGTCGGGGGATTATTCCGCCAGCAACCTGCACCATGGAGGTGACGCGTGCATATCTTATGAAGGTCTATGCACTCTCCGGTTATGAGGGGGTTGTGCGTAAGTTTGTGTTGTCAAAAAACTATGGAAGTCCTATCCAGAGCAGACAGTTGGGCGAGTTGATTGCTGCAGCTGATTTTTGTCCCTGGGACCAATTTGACTGTATTGTGCCGGTTCCTCTTCACTGGACACGGTATGCGTGGCGTGGTTTTAATCAAGCGGTAGTGATGGCGCGCGCGATTAGTGCCCAGCACAATATTCCGGTGGTATTGGTTGCAAAACGGGGTGGGCGGACCGTGCAGCAGACAACTCTTGCGTATGCTGATCGTCAGAAGAATGTGCATGAGGTTTTTTTTCTCAAGCACGGAGCTGCGCAGGTTATCAGCGGAAAAAGAATTTTAATTATTGATGACGTGATCACGACCGGCGCGACTATGCGCGCATTGGCGCGTACAATTACGCAGGCTGGGCCAGCGTCAATCAGTGGGGTGGTCGCTGCACGCGTCTTATGATTTTTGCAAGCTTGTTTTAATTATGGTAATCTACAATCGGAATTATTATCATCGTTCTATATACCCAGCGAGAGGTAAGGATCTAGTATGAATACCAAAAGCTTTTTGAGTGTAATGCTCTTGGTCTCTGTTTTGTGCGTGCTTCCTGCATGTAAATGGTTTGGCGGCAAGGATGACAGCTGCCCATCGTGTGTCAAATCTGGCGAGCTTGAAAAAGCGAGCGCAGAGGATAGCACAGCGATTGTATCGGTTGATGGCAAGCCGGTCGCGACAATAGGTGACATCAAAGAAGCATTTAATGCTATTCGGTGTCAACAGCCTATGTTCGACCAGATTTTTAACATGATGCCAAATGATCAGAAGGCGCTTGTTTACAAGCAGATTCTCGATAGTTTTGCTGATCAATCGGTCATTGAGGAACATGTTCGCTCAATGAAGTGGGATCGCACCGATTGCTATCGTAAAGTTGTTGATCAGATGCACAAGATGCTCGATCGTCAACTTGCGGTGAACGAGTTCCGTAAGCGCATCATCGAAGAATCAGCGACTCTTATTAGCGATAAAGATGCTGAAGAGTACTATATGAAGAATCGTGAACAGCGGCTTCACCAAGCGCCATTCCTTGCTAATGCGGGCGGCGTTGAGACAGTAGCAGTGCGGTTCGAGCGTGAAGCTGATGCTAAGTCGTTCTTGGACAAAGTACGCCTAGCAAAAGACCTTCGTCGTGCAGCGACAGAAGCAAAAAAACAGCTCATTGAGATGGGGGTTGTTTCACCTCAATCAGTGCAGCATGACTTTGAACTCGTTGGTAAGGTGCTGGGTCTGAAGACCTTCCCTGCATACGATTTCGTTCCTGCAGCCGACAAAAAGACATTCTTTGTCTTCCATGCGATTCGTAAGGTAGACCCACAGTATGCGCCGTTCGCCCAAGTTTCGGCTAAGGTGAAAGAGGTTATGGCATCTGAGCGTTTCCCACAAGAATACACCAAACGTATGGCTGACCTGAAGGGTAAACATAAGATTGATATCAATCAAGAGTTTATTCAGGCACGGACTGGTGGTGCGGCAAAACCTGCTGCTCCAGTGGCCCCAGCTGCAGCATAAGAGTAGTAAGTTTAATGGGTGCGAAGGGCTCTGCTTTTCGCACCCTTTTTTATTGTGAGTACCATGAAAATAGAGCGTATAATTCTTTGTGGCCTTCTTGTTTTGGCAGGTACGATTGGCGCGGAAGAGGTTCTGGTCAACGAAATTCGTGCTATCGTCTACCATAAGGGCGGCTCAGCCCCCATTACCGATTCTGATCTCAGGTCACTCGATGGCCATCCAGTTACCTTGCGCGATGCCATCTTGCGTCAGTTGATAGTGGTGCATGGGCAGCAGTTTGCCCAGGTGACCGATGATGATGTTGAGAGGATGCTGGCTGAACTTCAGAAGGCGAATGGGATCAATCGCGAGGGGATGCTACACGCCTTTGAGATGGCAGGTTTTACCCAAGAAGAGGGCTTCTTAGAACTTAAGCGGCAGCAGATAGTTAGCCAGGTGCTTGAGGTGCGTGTTCGTTCCGATAAGCGGTTGATTGTGCAGAAGAGTGATGTTGAGGAATACGACCGGGAACACCCCGCATTTGTCGAGTCAGTCTACACGTTACAGCAGGTCTGTCTACCTTCAAAAACCGACGTTAACCAGCATTTTTCTGCCGCTCAGATCGAGGCTTTCCCTTGGGAAAATCCATTTGATGTGAAAGAGAGTGAGCTTGCCGAAGACAAGCGTTTTATTATAGATGCTGCATCGGGTGCTATTGTTGGTCGTGAATGTGTCGCCGAAGGTCTTGAGTTGACCAGGTTAGTAAGAAAAACGTCAGGTAGACGTATTACACTTGATGAGCGGTACGACGATGTCATGGAACAGCTACGGCGTGAACGATTTGCTGCTGTTTTGGAAGAGTTCCAGCGTGATCTGCTCAGTGGAGCCTCTATCTGGTTCAGTCGCCCAGAAGATCGGGATGAGGTGATGGCGGGGCTGGAGGTCGTTGAAGACCATAGTTCTGAGTAGATAGCGGTACGGAGGGTAGATAACTATCTTCTTCAAGTTTATGCAAAATCAGCTCAAGCCGTTTTTGCTGCGGTTCAGAGATATTTTTAGTTGCGCAGTAACTTTTTAATGCACTTGAGAGGGAGGCATCCGTCGCTATGGATGCCCGTTGCATGCGTTGCCCAATCTGTCTGACGGGTACTATGCCGATAACATCATGGGCAAGGGCGCACGCTCCCATTATGGCGCGTAGATCAACTCGGTCGGGAACACCTACTGGTAAGCGGTAAATAATCTTAACGATTGCCCCGCGCAGATCATACTTTTTTATTGCTGTAACAGTGGCGGCAGTCTGGTTGTCTTCTGCGTCCAGTGCCAGATTAATCTCTATAAAGGGGCGTGTTGTGAGAGGCACGAACGTGCTTGTTGCTGTTTTCCCATCTCTTATACTTTTGTCTATGGTGACCAAACAGAATCCCTTTTCATCACGAAGTTCGCCAAAATCTATGCGTTCTATCGATCCAGGATAGACGATCTCCGTGTTGCCACAGGTCACCCGTTGGTGCCGATGCAGATGTCCGAGTGCGACGTAGTCGAATGGCGGTATCGCGAGTTGGCTCGGCAAGAAAATGGGGTCATTGCCAATGACTGCGCGCCGCTCTGAACCTGAAAAAAGGCCATTGCTAACCGTTAGGTGCGCGGCAAGTATGGCCGGTTCTGATGGATTGAGTTGCTCAGCAAGCGCGCTGACAATCTTTGTGATGCGTGAGCTAATCGCATCGGCAAGATCGCGCGGATGTGAGGATGCCTGGTTGTTAAGCGGTAGATGGGAGCGGTTTGGCCAGGGGATACCGACGATATTAACAGAGCCGCTCTTGGTTTCAAGCGTGACGATACTCGGCTTTTCGATGACCGTAAAACCGCAGACGGGGAGTTGGCCAAAGAGGTCAAGCGCGTGGGTTTTGCCAAAACTTGCAGGGTTGTCATGGTTTCCGACAATAATAACGACGGGGATATTGGCGCGAAAGAGTTTGAGAAAGCTGTCGAGCAGGAGTCTTTGTTGCGTGGGGGTTGGGAAGGCGGTTTTGTACGCATCGCCGCAGAAGAGAAAAAAATCAACATTCTCCGTGACAGCTCTATCTATGCAGCTGTCGAATGCCCTTTTGAAATCGAGTAAACGCGTATGAATACCTGTTTGCGGGTCGATTCTCCCGTAATTTTCAACGCCGAAGTGCAGGTCGGCGACATGTATAAAGCGTATCATGCCGCTGGTGATTCAGAGCTGTTTTTATTGGCATTGCGTGGCGATCTCGTACGGAGCTGCTGTGCGTAATTTTCTTTGTTTTCTTGCCGCGCGCGTGCGATGGCAAGCGCGTCATCGGGCACATTTTCGGTAATAACGGATCCTGCTGCAGTTGCTGCATTTGCGCCAATTGTCACAGGGGCGACAAGCGCATTGTTGCTCCCAATAAGTACATTGTCATGAATGATGGTGGTGTATTTCTGAACGCCATCGTAGTTGCATGTGATGCTGCCTGCGCCGATATTGACCTGCGATCCGATGAGCGCGTCCCCCAGATAGGCAAGGTGCTTTGCTTTGCTCTGTCTGCCCAATGTGGTCCGATTTATCTCCACAAAATTGCCAACAATCGCGAGCGAGTCAATGGTGCTGGAGCGCAGATGCGCAAAAGGCCCGATCTGAGCGTGCGGGTGGACCGTTGAGTTTGTGATAACCGAGTGGGGATGTATGATGACATTGTCGTGTATAAAACTGCTAGTTATGTGGGTGTATGCGCCAATTGAACAGCCACGGCCAATTGTTGAACCCTGCAAAATCATTGCTCCGGGGGCTATAACAGTGTCCGCACCAATGGTAACATCAAGATCGAGATAGACATTTTGTGCTGCTATAAATCTGACGCCCTGCGACATCCAATGGCTGATGAGATCGGAACGTTTTATATGTTCGGCCGCCCAGAGCTCTTTCAATGTATTGATGCCACGGATGCTGTCAAAAGGGGCATAGGTTGTTGCGACAGGTTCATTTTTTATGCTGGCATGATAGATAAGATCGGTAAGATATATCTCGCCGGTTTTGGCATTTGCTTGCAAGAGAGGTAGCGTCTGTTCAAGAAAACTACGCTTGAAAAGATAGATGCCCGCATTGATATACTGATTAGCGTTGCGATCGCCCGTGTAGTTGCGTGCTTCAACAATAGTAATTCTGCCATCTTGGTAGACAACGCGGCCATACCCCTCCGCCGCAGGATTTGTGCTTTGAGATGTCACTAGGGTCACGGTCGCCTCGCGTGAGCGGTGCGTCTCAATTAGATCTTCTAGTATCTCTTTAGTCACAAGTGGAACGTCACCATTGATAACGATAATGGTCTCTGCATAGAGGCTTTCGCGTGCGCATAAGAGCGCATGCCCTGTTCCTCGCGGTTCAGTCTGCTCAACAAAGGTCAGGCTTGGTAGCGTGTGACGCGCAAGAGCAGCTTTAACAGCTTCTTTTTGATAGCCGACAACGCAGGTTATGGGCATCTGCGCTTCGGCCAGTAATTTTGCAGGATACGCAACAAGCTCCTGCCCACAGATTGGAAAGGATAGCTTTGTCTTGGAAGTTCCAAAACGGGATGAAGAGCCGGCGGCAAGTATTACAGCCTGAATTCCTGAACGGACCATATGCGCTCCTTTTAGTTGGAAGTCTCTTCTTTTTTTGTACCACACAATCGATTTTGTGACAAGTAAGGTGTCAGCGCAAAGTAATAAGTTCCGGTCGTAGAACAGGGTAAAAAGTTGCAGTTTCAGGAGGCAGAAATGCCAAATGCCATCCGTCCTGAGAAGCCATGGCCATAGTGATTCTCAGGATGGACGGCGTTTGTGAGCTATTTAGGATGTTTTTAGGGCTCGATTTTTTCTACTCTATAAGGCCTAAAGATTTAA
>CAZWYO010000046.1:0-8897 GCA_964638315.1 uncultured Candidatus Babeliaceae bacterium
AAAGACGAAAGTACGTTCAAATCGGATCTTTGAATGGAACTGAGGAAGTCCTGTGGCTCAGGATAAACTCCGGGTTTCCCGGGTGCGGATTGTGTGTAAATTTGTCTAGATTTCCCGCACATTTAGACCCTTCGACAAGCCCCAGCCGTCGCTAAAGCTATGGCGGGCTAACGTCAGGGTGTGCGGATCATGGGTACACCTCGTGACGTAAACCATGTTAAAGAACTTGCAGCAATTGGTATAAGGTTTAACAAACGTGGAACCGTTCACAAAAAAAGGTGCCCTTTTTTTTGCCCCCCTCCACAACGATTGCCCTACTTCGCTCTGACGAGCGGAGTTTATCCTGAACAAAACGATTGTCACTCACCACCATTTTGTGCAAGAATAGGTAACGAAGAAGTTTGTATTCACATCCCAAAAAAGGAGCTGTGTATGAAGTTGTGTAAAAAAGTGTTGATATTCACGGGACTGTGTGTCCTGGGGGTGGGGAGTATGAGGGGGGCAAAGTGGGAGACCACTGAAGCACAGGAAGTAAAACGAAGAAAAGCAGCAGAAAAGTTTCTGGGCATAAATTTTCCAACTCAGAATATCAACGCCTTAGCTAAAAATTCAGGCTTGGACGAGAAAGCAATAGAAGCAAAGAGAAAAATATTTCTGGACGACTTTAACACAAACCTAACAAATTTTGCGCAACGATATTTAAATGCAAGAAAAGACAACACGCAAGAAGCAGATAAAATGAAATCCCGGGCCGACAACAAAGCAAAGACAGCCACCTTGATGTTCGGAGGAGGCGGTGGAATAACCGGCAAACTTGAAACGACCTTCCACAAAGAAATAAATAATATTCTAAGCGCCATAGACAATAACCAGAACACTAAAAATATAATAGTCGATTACATAAAAAATCTAGACAAAGATTTGAATAAAAAAAACTTAGAGCAAATAATGCTAGAACTAAAAATTAAAAAGCCAGCAGAGATAATAGCGGAGCCACCTAAAAAACAACCTGAGCCAACCAAAAAAACCCCCTTCACCCCACCCACTCCTCCCGCCCTCACCAACCTCGCCAGTGTGCTCAAAGAAATGGTTGAAGGAAAGAAAACAATCGAAACGACAACGCCCCCAGGGAAGAAATCTGAGGAAGTAAAGAAAGAAGAAGAGAAGAAACCCGAGGAAATCAAGAAGGTAGAGGAGAAGAAGCCCGAGGAAATAAAAAAGGAGGAGAAAGTATTAACTGAAGCCGAAGAACTAACAGCATTGGAAGAAGAAGCGAAGGGCGACATACCCCTGGTGCCAGAAAAAAAGAAAAGGCTTACAGAACTGAAGAAAAAATTAGGTGCACCAGCAGGCGAGAAAAAAGAGGAAGAAGGAGTAAAGAAGCCGACTCTCCTAGAAGTAAAGCAATTTGAAGCCCTTCTTGGGGACCTTGAAAATTATTATGCCCTGGAAGAAAAGGATAAAAAAGTAGAAAAAACAAAGAAGAAATATGAAGCTGATAATGAAAAACTAAAAAACAGTCTCCCAGCCGGCAAAGTACCGAAAGCTTTCAAGAAGGCCATAAACGAGTACAAAAAAATAGTTGAGGAAGGCTTTACTGGGGCCAAGCCTGACCTTACAAAACAAGCTGCTAGGGTACGGGTAATCTACGATATTAACAACCTAGATACATCACTCATCACGAAAAAAGAGGCAACCAAATTTGATGGACTACTAGCGACTTTAATTGGGATCGAGGCACTTTAGTAATCTCATCGCCCCCCTCGCGCAACCAAACGCGATGGGGGCGGTCTTCGCTCTACCGAGCTTCGTCTGGCTTACGCCCTACTTCGCTAAAGCGGAGTTTATCCTGAGTTTATCGCAGGGAAGGGCAGGCCAAATTTTCTACTTCCCAATCAAAACCAAATTTTTCTTACCCTCAAACGATATACCAATCTTGATAATATTCGTGATCCCCCGCGCCCGCATTGCCGCCTCGTACTGTCGGTCCTCGATCTGTTTAAGGGCGTTCTTTGCCGCAGTTTTCAGCGTCTCTTTCCGATACTTACTCACCACTTTAAATTCGATAATTATCCCCGGCTTTTTCACATCCCGAGGGAAGATCGACACGTCATACCGTCCCGTTCCACTCTCGCGGTTCGACACCACCTCATGGCTATCACGTAGGCTTGCAAGCATACCGAGCACGAGCCCATGGTAGAAGCGTTCGGGGTTTCTGCCCGTCACATCAAACACGCTCAACGTCTGCAAAACAAATGCATCAAAAAGCTCTTGAAACTCGTCCATGTTGCCGTCTACCAGACTGCGCAACAGCGACCGGTACTCTTCATCTGACCCCCCGATTTTGAACCACGAAAGAATCTGCGTTTTGTAAATCGACGCAATCTCGGCGTTCGGTATCTTAAACTCTGCAATCTCTACCCCCTCGTTACCCGGATCTGGCCGGAGGTTTTCAAATGTCAGATAGCCACTCATGAGAAGCAACCCCCACGCAGCGCTCTCATCGGTCATGATATCGGGCAGAACAATATTCTGGTTGATCGGCTTGGTAAGAGGAATACCCCGCAACAGCTGTTCAAGGTTTATCTTCAGCCTATCCGGGCCATTCTGCATAACGCGCTTGAGCAGGGCATTGTCACTCGTATTAATCCAGTAGGGTTCAAACTTGCGGTACCGTATAAAATGTATAATTGACCAAGGATTGTACAGTTTGTAGCCACCGCACTGGTATCCATCATACCAGTGACGAACACGTGTCAGCTCTGCTGAGAAGTCAAAGTGCGCAAGCATCTGAGTCACCTCATCTTCCCGAAGCCCAAACTTATCGGCATAGGTATCGCTCAACATTGTATCCACAGCAAGATTATTGAGCCCACTAAAGATGCTCTCTTTTGCCACACGTAAGATTCCGGTCAGGACTCCAAAAGCAAGATTAGGATTATCCTTGAAGCCACCCGAGAGGAAATTGCGCATAAAAATAACAACTTCTTCGTAGTACCGATACTCAAACGCGGCATGGATCGGCGCGTCATACTCGTCGATCAGGATTATTGGACGTTTTTGGTGATGTTTGTGCAAACAGGCAGAAAGCAGAAGCAGAGAGTTTTTGTAATCTGTTGCTGTCCCTTTCCCATCGATAATTGCTTGGAACTTTCTCCTCTGCAACTCGCTAATTGCCTGACTCGCTGCGAGATATACGTGCCTGTCAAATTCCTTTTCAATAACGTCTTTAATTGACGGAAAGATATCCGCCCAACTACTCTCCTTCACGCCTTTAAACGTCAGAAAAATAACTGGGTATTTGCCCTGATGTTGCATGCAATCCGAATACTCGGCAATTTTGAGCCCGTCAAAAAGATGGCGATTGGACAGATCAGTCTTCTCAAAAAAATAGTTGAGCATGGACATATTAACCGTCTTGCCAAAACGGCGTGGGCGCGGCAACAGGGTAACTTTGGCTCTTGCGTCGAGAAGCTCTTTAATTAAAAGACTTTTATCAACAAAATAGTAGTTTTCGCCGATCAATTCAGCAAAATCATACACACCTACCGGCAAATTTTTCTTGTCCATTGTCATTTCTACCACGATACACCTCACTTTCAGACTTTTATCCGTTCCCTAATCTTCCCGATAATCTCAGCAAGCTCCAACCCTGTTGCATCAACTACAATCGCATCAGCTGCCTGTGTGAGCGGCGAGTGCTCTCGCGTCGTGTCCCCCTACTTCGCTAAAGCGGAGTTTATCCTGAGCTTGTCGAAGGGAAGGGCAGGCGCCTGTCCCGTTCGGCCACTTCGCGCAGACTCTCGTCCAGACTATAAACTCGTCCCAGCTGTTCTTGCATTTTGCGCCACCAAAATGCCCGCTGCTCGAGCGACGCGGTGAGGAAAAATTTGTGCTCCGCGTGGGGGAAGACTACCGTCCCGATGTCCCTCCCCTCTGCCACCAGGTCATGCTTTTTGCCCAGGGCCACCTACGTCTCAAAGATCGCGTGGCGCACGTGCGGATCGGCGCTGCTGAGCGACGACCCGTCTACGCCTTCGGCGGAGTTTATCCTGAGTGCGAAGCGTATCGAAGGGTCGGGCTGTCACCAATCAACACCAAACTCTCTTTGCCATTAAACCCAATCCCCAGCTTAATAATATTTGTGATCCCCCGCGCCCGCAGATCGATCTCATACTCGCGCGTCGCAATCTGATTGAGCGCCTCCTGTGCAACCGTTTTCACGCTCTTTTTAGACCCCTTGGGGACCTTTTTAAATTCAAACAGAATGCTCGGTTTAGTGCTGTCCTTCGGGACCAGCATCACATCATACCGCCCCAGACCAGCTTCACGGTTGGACTTAACTTCATGGGTAAAGTAGAGCGCCGCAAACATTCCGATCGTGAGCGCATGGTAAAAACGCTCCGGCTCATCACCCGCAATATCAAAATGACCGAGGGCCTCTTTTGAAAAACTCTCAAAAAGACGTTTAAATTCGAAGGCATTGCCGGCAACCAATTTGGCAAGCATGGTCAGGTAGTCTTGATGGATTCCCGGCGCCTTGAACCAAGAAAGAACAAAGGTGTGATAAACAGACAGTATCTCATTGTTGGGGATCTTTAGATCGGCAAAATGGAAGATACCCTCTTGGCGATAATTTTCAAAGGTCAGGTAGCCACAGAAGAGTAAAAAGTTCCAGAAGACGCTCTGGTCATAGGTCAGCTGTGGCAGGATAATATTTTCGTTTATCTGTTTTTTGACCGTACCCCCACGCATCAGAAGCTCCACTTCGTCTTGGAGCGTGTCGGGTGCCTGCCTAACAAGATTCTGGATAAGCAGATTGTCACTGGTGTTGACCCAGTAAGGCTGTAGCTTACCGCCCGCATCGATAAAATTGACGATTGACCATGGATTGTAAACCCTCCCTTGTCCAAACAGGTACCCATCGTACCACGCGCGCAGATCGGCAACATTTCTCTGGAGACTAAAATCTTGCAGAGCCCGTTCAACTTCTTTTTCGGTAAGACCAAATTTATCTGCAAAATGGTCTGACATTATCGTGCAGACACGAAGATTATTAATACCACTAAAGATGCTCTCTTTTGCCTGCCCGCCATAGCTCAGCTCGTGCTTCGAAGACATTGCCACCGCAAGCGACGGCTGGGCAACACGTAAAATGCCGGTAATGACTGCAAATTCCGCAGAATTATTACCTTTGAGTCCGCCACCCAGAAAGCCTCGCATAAACCCAATAATCTCTTTGTAGTAGTCGCTGAGATAACCCGCATGAATGGGCGCATCGTACTCGTCAATCAGGATAACAGCTTTCGCTTGATAGGCACGTTCAAGATATATTGAGAGGTCTAGAAGAGCGTTTTCGTATATGGCCTGCGATGCGGTACCCTCAATAACAGCTTCTACACGCCTCACCTCTACGCTACTGAGCAGAGGCATAATGCTGCTCTGGTGTCTTTTAAACTCTGCACCAATGGCCAAACACAGCTTTTCGTAACACGGCCCCCAGGTATCCATCTTGATATTTTTTAGCGTTAACCAGATAACTGGATACTGCCCCTGTTGCGCCATGCAATCCGGGTGCTGCTCAATCGCCAAACCATTAAACAGGTGGCGACGTGAGATTTCTGTTTTCTCAAAAAAATAGTGCAACATCGACAAATTTAGGGTCTTACCAAAACGGCGTGGGCGGGGGAGTAGCGTTGCAGCAGCCCCAGCACCAAGTAACTCTTTAATAAGCATGCTCTTGTCAACATAATAGTAATTGCCAGCGCGTAACTTCGCAAAATCATCTATGCCTACCGGCAATTTTTGCTTGTCCATTGTCATTCCTGTCATGATACACCTCACTTTTAAACCTTGACCCATTCCCTAATCTTCCCAATAATCTCTTCCAAATTCAACCCAGTTGCATCAACCCGTCTACGCCTTCAGCGGAGTTTATCCTGAGCCTGTCGAAGGGCCGGGCTTACGCCGACCCGTTCCCTCAACATCCCAATAACTTCTTCTAGCCCCAACCCAGTTGCATCAACTACAATCGCATCAGCTGCCTGCGCGAGCGGCGAGTGCTCTCGCGTCGTATCGCGCCTATCCCGCTCGGCCACTTCGCGCAGACTCTCGTCCAGACTATAAACTCGTCCCAGCTGTTCTTGCATTTTGCGCCACCAAAATGCCCGCTGCTCGAGCGACGCGGTGAGGAAAAATTTGTGCTCCGCGTGGGGGAAGACTACCGTCCCGATGTCCCTCCCCTCTGCCACCAGGTCATGCTTTTTGCCCAGGGCCACCTGCGTCTCAAAGATCGCGTGGCGCACGTACGGATCGGCGCTGCTGAGCGACGACCAGCCATCAACTTCACCCTTTTTGAGTTCGGGAGTGATGTCCTCACCATCAAAAATAATGGAGGGCTCGCCGACCGCGTAGCGGTAGACAAAACGGCCCGACTGCATCACCGCGTCAACGTCCGCGTGGCGGGGGTGGACAAGATCGGCGTCGGTGTAGCCCAACTTTTTGACCAACACGTACGCGATGCCGCGGTAGAGCAGGCCGGTGTACAAATAATAAAAACCGAGTTCGTGGGCCAGCTGGCGTGCGATGGTCGATTTGCCGCTGGCTACGGGGCCGTCAATTGCTATGATCATAAAAAAATCCTGGTTAAGATGTGGGGTTATGTCTAGGTGCTAAAATTCTGAAAAATGGGGTCCAAAATCTGCGCATCCGAAGATATGAAACCCATAGGACTATACCCCAAAACCCGCTCGCCCTGAGGGATCCGAAGGGTCATCGACCCGAAGGATCGTCTCGAAGGGTTCTTGCGAGCGGACTTGCTTGCTTGAAAATAATAAAACATAACCCAAACATAAAATCTATTAATCTTGTTTCAAATCCAACATCAAACATTCAACCGCTCGCAAGGACCCTTCGAGACGCTCAGCATGTAACCATGCTTCGCCCTCAGGGCGAGCGGAACCTGGAAACATTCTTGTTTTGTAATACCACTAAAAACGCTCTCATCGCCGCTCATTTGCCTCCTCCCTATCAAAAACAAGTCCCTTCGTTTTGACACTCATGGTTTTCAGCTTCTTCGGGCTAGCGCCGCATCAACCCCATGAAACTCAACCCGTCTCACCCCCTCCCACTCATTCTCCGCCACCGTCACCGCAAGATCAAAATCCGCGTCACGATTGGCACTAAAAAAGGGAAACAGGTCGGGCCGCCCGAAGAATATAACCGGTTTAATCACCCCGTCAGCAAAGACCATGCAGCGCACATGCTCATCCTTGAGCAGCTTAGGTTCTTCAGTGAGCTGGACCCGTTTGACATAAAAAACCGGCCGCTCGTTTGCATTGCCAAACGGCTCAAGATAGTTGAGATCACGCATAAATTTGACGTTAGCATCCGTGAGCGAAAGCTCTGCATCACAGACAATTTTTCTGGTCAGATCGTCCGGCGTCAGCCGCTCACGCACATACGCCTCGAGCCGCGCTTTAAAATCAGACAAGTGCTCACGCTTGATCGC
The DNA here is from genome assembly GCA_964638315.1 of uncultured Candidatus Babeliaceae bacterium. GTDB lineage: Bacteria > Babelota > Babeliae > Babelales > Babelaceae > CAZWYO01. Next base: position 7,511 of record CAZWYO010000046.1, read on the forward strand.
CAGCCCCGCCGCCGCCGCGTGCCCTCCAAAATGTTCGAGCAGGTCTTTGACCTGGCAGAGCGCATCAAAAATGTTGAGCTCCGGAATCGAACGGCACGAACCCTTAAGAATTCCGCCAGTCGACTCATGAAACAGAAAGACGGGTCGGCCATATTCCGATACGATACGGGACGCCGCCAACCCAATAACCCCCGGCGGCCACGTAGAGCGCGCCGCAATAAAAGCAAGATCGTTCTTGGTATCAATTTTGCCAGCGGTGATATCCGCCCGGACATCCTCGACCACCGATTTTTCAACGAGCTTGCGCGCCTGGTTAAGTTCGAAGAGTTGCAGGCCAATAGACGATGTCTCTTCTTCGTCATCTCCTATGAGAAATTTGACGGCTTGCCGTGGATCTTCTAGACGACCGAGTGCATTGAGTTGTGGGGCGAGAGAAAAACCGATATCCATCGCCGTAATTGGTCGCGTTAGTTTCATGCTCCCTTTGAGCACTTTGAGCGCAAGGCTCTCATGTTCCGCCACCCACTGCAGGCCGCGACGCACAAAAAAGCGGTTCTCGCCGCGCAGTGGTACGACGTCTGCGACGGTGCCCAGCAGAAGTAGCTCGTGAACTGCGCCAGGCAACTTTTGACCATACTGCTCGTAGAGTAATTCGAGCAACTTGAATGCCACACCAACACCCGCAAGCTCTTTAAAGGGATAGGTGCAGTCAGGGTGCATTGGATCGATGATTGCAAAGGCGAATGGCAGCTGTTCGTGTGGGCGGTGGTGGTCGGTTATGATCAGATCGATGCCACGGACCTTTGCCTCTGCACCCGCGTCAAACGCGGCGATGCCATTATCGACGGTGATGATCAGCGAGTAACCACTCATCGCGGCCCGCTGGACAACCCGGCTCGATATCCCGTAGCCATCGCGCACCCGATGGGGTAAGAAAAAATTTACGTCGGCGCCGAGCGGCATGAGACTTGCGAGCATCATCGACGTCGCGGTCATCCCATCGACATCGTAATCGCCGACAATCAGGATCTTTTCGTGCCGATCGATGGCAAGTTTGATCCGCTCAACCGCGCGCTCCGCATCGTGCAGCAGGCTTGGATGGGCGGTGTGGTCTTCACGGGACATAAACAGAAAAGACTCGATGTCCTCGAGCCGCGTGAAACCGCGATTAGCCAATACCTGCACTACCGGAAACGAGAGATTGAAAACGGGGCCAAGGCCCTGCGCACGGGCACGCTGGTCCTCTGTCGGCACGCGCCATGCGTACCGGACACCCTGTACCATCTGGTTCACGAGAGAGCTCCAAACTTCGACTGGACAAATAGCAACTCTCTCCGCACACCCTGAGCTTGTCGAAGGGTTTCTCGAGTGCGGAACATGTGCGAAT
>CAZWYO010000047.1:0-8881 GCA_964638315.1 uncultured Candidatus Babeliaceae bacterium
ATTATTTGCCTTACTTATAGTATAAACTATACATACGAGGGTGAGCGGAGAGAGTCGCTGTTTACCCCGTCGAAGTTTATCCCGAGCCTGTCGAGGGAACAAGCTCAGGGTGAGCGGAGAGAGTCGCTGTTTACCCCGTCGAAGTTTATCCCGAGCCTGTCGAGGGAACAAGCTCAGGGTGAGCGGAGAGAGTCGCTGTTTACCCCGTCGAAGTTTATCCCGAGCCTGTCGAGGGAACAAGCTCAGGGTGAGCGGAGTTTATGAAATTGCCCGTCTGGCTCGAATCTTTCAAGCATTTGAGGAAGTCCTGGTGGTGGTAAAAAATCCACGTCAATCAACACAATCCACTGACACACTCCGCACATTCTCTTCCAGATACTCAATCCCCACCCTACAGACACTCTTACCCAACAGAGGCTCAATAATCTCCGGCCACTCGATCAGCACCTGTGCCCCCGGCTGATAAAGGTACTCATCAAACCCCGCCTGCACAAAATCGTCCATGCTCTGGAGGCGGTAGAGGTCAAAGTGGTGAAACAGCTGCCCATCGACACGGTACGTGTGCACATACGAGAAGGTGGGGCTGACAATCACTCCGGTCACCCCACAACGGCGAAGCAGGTGCTGCACGAGCGTCGTCTTGCCGGCGCCCAGCGGGCCTGAAAAGGTCATGATGTCTGCTGTTTTAAACAGCTCGTAGAGCTCATCGACAACTGGCTCAATGGCATCTAGTGTATAGTTTTTGGGTTGCATACAAGACTCCCTCATGTTGAAAAAACCGACATAGAAGATAATACTGCAAATTCGTGCCACGAAAAAACCTTAAACTCCGCTCGCCCTGAGGGATCCGGAGGGTCATCGACCCGGAGGATCGTCTCGAAGGGTTCTTGCGTACATGTGTCGAGTAGAATTCATGATCAGAGATTTCTTTAAAAATAAACCCAAAAAAGTTTTTGCTAATTCTCGAAACCCAGGCCGCTCGCAAGAACCCTTCGAGACGATCCTGCGGATCCCTCAGGGCGAGCGGAGTTGTGACCCATTCGCCATAAATCAAGTATTTATACAATAAAAATACTTCCAGATCAAATCTTTGGAGATTTTGAAGAAGCTCTTTACAAGACTTCATAACTTTTTTATCACCCTCTCGAGCCGCTTTTCAGCCTTCGATTTTTTATGCCCTCTTTTCTGCCCCTTTTCCCGCGCAAACTCCTCTTCCAGATCGATTTTTTTGGGCCGCACGTGGGCAGATGCTTTTTCCATGAGCAGATCAACAAGCGTATCCTCCCCCGCACGGTGGAGTCTGGTTGCACGCTCTCTTGACGTTGGTATGCGCGGCGTAGCACTTTTGTCGCAGAGCACGTCGACCATCCGATAGTAGAACGCATCTGCATCGATCGACACGATCCCGTGCGCTGCCGCATCGTCCGTAATAGCCCGGTCAGACGAGGCGACAATCACCGTCTCGGGCGGGTAGTCGGTCAGTTTTTGGCGCAGTAGGTCGTCGGCAGACAGGCGGTAGCCAGATTCGACAACCGTCACCCCGTCAACAACGGATTCCTGCGGGTAGGGGGACGTGCCCCCATCAAAAAATAGAATGGCCTCGTGCCCCCGCGCATGGGCGTAGGCTGCGACCAGCTCAACAAAACGGTCTCGCGATCTATTGTTCTTGTCATGTCCTTGCGCTACGGCATGCAGAACGTTGTAGCCGTCAATTAGTAGAATCATCCGAACATCACTAGGTTTTTCTTACCCTCAAACGAAATACCTATCTTGATGATGTTCGTGATCCCTCGCGCCCGCATTGCCGCTTCGTACTGACGATCCTCAATCTGCTTAAGCGCGTTTTGAGCCTCACTCTCAAGTGTCTGGTTGCGATCCGGGTCGACAACCTTAAACTCAAAAATTATGCCGATCTTGGCCACGTCCCGCGGAAAAATAGAGACATCGTAGCGTCCAAAGCCACTTTCGTGATTCGACACCACATCATAACTTTCGCGCAGACTTGCGAGCATGCCGAGCACAAAGCCATGGTAAAACCGTTCTGGGTGGGTACCTGTTACATCGAATACGCCTAACGTCTCCTGTGCAAAACGGGTAAATAAGAACTTGAAGTTTTCTCGGTCTCCCTCAAGCAGGCTCGTAAGCATTGATTGATACTGCTGTTCAGACTGTCTGGTTGTTTGGAACCAGGAGAGAATCTGGGTATCATAAATTTCACACACTTCTTCGTTTGGTATTTTAAGGTCAACGAATCTTTTGCGTCCCACAAAACGAAGGTTTTCAAAAGTCAGATAACCGCTCATAAAAAGTAGGTTCCAGACCGCACGCGTACTGACAAGCAGTTCTGGCATTACAATGTTTTCATTTATCTCTTTGGTAATAATTTCGCCTCGTAATAACTCCTCACAATCATCTTTGATGCCATCTGGACCATCTTTGAGTACCTGCTTTAGCATCGCATTATCGCTACTATTAGCCCAATACGGTAAAAAATCGCCACTTTTTGTAAAATTTATAATGGACCACGGATTGTACAATTTGCATGTTCTGCTCTGGTACCCATCGTACCATGCGCGTACCTTTTCAAGATCACTATATCGACCAAAATAGGTCAGCACCTCGGTCACTTCGGCCTCAAGAAGTCCAAATTTATCTGAGTGGATTTCTTGCAAAAACGTATTGACCTCTAAATTATTAAGTCCACTAAAAATACTCTCTTTAGAAATACGCAAAATGCCGGTCAAGACCCCAAACTCAAGATTTGAGTTGTCTTTGAATCCTCCCGACAAAAAATTGCGCATAAAACTAATAACATCATCATAGTAATTGTTCAGAAATGCCGCGTGGATTGGTGCATCATATTCGTCGATGAGAAGAATTGGCTCTCTCTGATGGTGCTTGGCCAGATGAGCCGTCAGAGTAGCCAATGATTGACTATAAGCGACAAGATCAGCGCTCTTATCAACGATTTCTCTAAACTCTCTCTTCTGCACATCGTCCAGAGATACGCCGGATAAAAGATAATCGTGTCTCCTGAATTCCTCAGCAACAACATTTTTTATTGATTTTTGACATGCAGCCCAACTCCGCTCCTTCACATCCTTAAACGTCAAAAAGATAACCGGATACTGCCCCTGTTTGGCCATGCACTTGGGGTGCTGCTCGATCTTGAGGCCATCAAAGAGGTGTCGCCGTGACACGTCAGACTTTTCAAAAAAATATCTGATCATCGACATATTAATCGTCTTGCCAAACCGGCGGGGACGGGGGATGAGTGTGACCCCGGCGCCTGAATCGAGCAATTCTTTGATAAACAGGCTCTTATCAACAAAATAATAATTTCCGGTGATAAGTTTTGCAAAGTCACTAATACTCACCGGCAACTGTTTACGATCCATTTCGCATCTCCAAAATAAAAATTCTATTGCAACACCCACCAGTCTACGCCAAGGCTTCGAAGGGCAAACCCGTCTTACCCCATGCGTCAAACGAATACACTCTCCCCACCGCTCATCCCGAGTGTTTTTGAGGCATGGCACATGCCGAAAAAATGTATCGAGGGACATGTGCGGTGGCAGAACAAAAATCACTCAAATTCCTTTTTACCCAATTCGGAAAGTAGCTTCCAGTTCTCTTCAATAAAAGCCAATTTTTTATCTCTTGACCACGCTTTAATCTTTCTTTCCATATTAAATGCATCGTCTCTGGATAGAAAAGGTGCTGAATATACTTTTGTAACAGGACGGCGCCTTGAGGTATAGCCGCAAAACTTACCTACTTCGTGCTCTGAAAGCCGTTTATCTATATCATCTGTATGCCCAACATACAGCGAGCCATCACTGCAAAGAAGGATGTAAACAAAAAAATCGGGCATATCTAAAAACCTATTCTGTACCACCGCACATGTCCCTCGATACATTTTTTCTACGGGACATGTCCCTGCGAAAAAACACTCGGGATGAGCGGTGGGGGAAATACCCTGTTAATCAACAATATCAATAAATTTGTGTAACATAAATCACTTCTCTACTTCGCAGCCCCCAACACCCACCAATAAAAGTCTATATTATTGCAAAAAATTCCAACACGGTTTATAGTGACGAATGAAGAAACCGCCTCTTTTTGAGGCTAACACAAATGATTGCCATGACAAAGAGTCCCAAACAAAAAGCTTGGGGAAAAAGAATCTAGGAAAAAGAGTCCTGTATGTCACTTGTCATGCTGCTCCGTCAGCGAATAAAAACGGTTGAAACCATCCAGAAAACGACGCATGCGATGCGCCTCACCTCCCGTTCGACCCACGCTGTCCTCAATAAGAAAAAACATAGCCTTGAGACCTATCGTCGCGAGCTTGACCGCATCCTACGCATTGTCAAAAAAGACATTGCAAGCGATCAACCGGTGGCCGCACAGGGGCCAGAGCGGGACCTGGTCGTCGTTGTCGGCTCACAAAAGGGGCTCTGTGGGGGATTTAATACGCGACTCTACAAATACTTTGTGCAGGAGCATCCAAAGACCAACCAGGAGCCGGTGGTTGCTGTCGGCAAAAAGATTGCAGAAAATCTCGCTGGAGAATACAAGCTCCTCTACGCGTTCAACGCCTTCAACCCTAACAACTTTTTTGTCGTCACCAACGAACTGTTCCAACACGTCGTCGGCCCGGCAAATTATGACCGGGTGGTCATCTACAGCAGCTACCCCCAGTCTTTTTTTGTCCAACGCCCCATGGCGACTACGATCGACATCCCCAAAAAAGCTGCGCCAGATTTTGTGCCTGAACCGATCAACGCATGCGAACCTGTTGAGACCAGAAGCGGCTACCAGTACGATGAGCCGCCGGCAATCATTTTACAGCAACTCGAAAACCTGTATATGAAGGTCCATCTTGAAGAGGTGTTGTTCGAATCGCTCATCGCGGAGCACGCGGCACGCTTTATTTCGATGGATTCGTCGACAAACAATGCGGAAAAAATTCTGGTGGATATGCGCCGCGACTACAACAAGGTGCGGCAGGCGTCGATCACGCGTGAGCTGATGGACCTGATGAGTGGGCTGCTGTAGGGTGTAACCAACACCGTTCACCCTGAGGGCGAAGCATGTTTACATGCGAAGCGTCTCGAAGGGTTTGAAAGAAAAATCGGAGAACTTTTGTTAAGAGGAGAGTGAGATGGCGAAGAAATTATTTTTTCTATCGGTGGTGCTGTTTTTGTGCGGCGTGGTGCGGGGCGCTCAGTATTTACCCGTAGGCCTTGCGCTGACTCCACTCGGCGCAACAACGGCGCACTCCTGTTCAACAAAAAACAACATTACGCCTGCAAACATCAAACACTACTGGCCCGGGCCCGGGGGCACAGATGACAAAACTAAGATTTCGTATCCCGCAAGTCCGAGCTGGGCTGCATGGCAAAACTATTGCGTGGCCTTTTACCACAGCGGCAAAGACTACTACTGCTTTGCCAACACCTTTTTGAATGGTTCACAGGACCCTAAGGTCAGCGACAATAACGATTTCACCTACAAGATTGATGGGCTCGACTGGGAATCCACAGAACACTACTTTCACGCAAAAAAGTATCAAAACTTACAAAAGGCCCATGATCTCTTTGTGGGCATAAAGCCAGGAGCACTACCAACGGAACTCAAAAAAACCAATTCAACAATTGCACAGGCACTCAAGAACGAGCCGCTCTCATTCGGCACCAACTGGGCCGAATGGGACAAGATGAGTCCATACGTCATGCTCAAGGCCATTCGCGCAAAGTTTTCACAACATGACGCACTAAAAAAAGTTCTGCTTGACACCTATCCAAAAATGCTCGTTGAAAATACCGCCGATGCCCCTTATGAAGAAAACCTCTGGGGGGCAAGCCGAAACTACACCGGCTGCAACCTGCTTGGGCAAGTCCTCATGCACGTGCGCCAAGAATTTCACGATGGTAAATTGTACGAATTTAAAAAAGACGACGCGCTATACTACTACCAACTTTTAAGCGGCCAGACCGCCTGGCAGGAGGATACAAGCAACGTCAACACGTATGTCCCCGATGACTACCGTGATGAGTTGAAGAAGGTCCCACCATCAAAAACCGCAGATGTGTTACGCATACTCTTCTTAAACTATGATCCCAACTTAAAATGGCGCGTCCACCTCTACATGGACCAAAACATATTGAGGGGCTATGAGAACGCGACCGAGATAGAAAAAAATAAGGTCAGCCAAGCACTGGCCAACGCGTTAAAATCGGACGACAAAAACAAAATTGCAGAAAATGTCATTGTGCTGAAAGCAGTAAAGCACGACAACAAAACATTCGGCTTCGCCTGCAGGTATCTCAAGGCTCCGACTACGCTGCCGCTTGCCCCCCTGGCAAACATAGCGTCAAATAACAGAATTGAAAAGGAGACGAAGGACATGCTTCTTGATGAGAACGCGATGAATACGGCCGTCAATAAGATGAAACAAAATAACGTAATCCCACAAGATACGCCGCTCCCTTATCCACCCACAACCGAAACAGAACCTAAACCCGTTGTCGACGACAGCGATCTGATCAAGTTTGTGCAGGTACTGCATGGGATGACAGCGTAGCAGGGGAAAATATAGTGCGAATAAGTTAAACAGTGACAAAAAAACGATATCAAAAAACCGCACACCCTGAGCTTGTCCCTTCGACTGGCTCAGGATAAACTCCGGGTTTCTTGGGTGCGGGCTGTATGTAAGTTTTTCCGGATTAACCGCACATCTAGACCCTTCGACAAGCTCAGGGTGTGCGGATCTTATATGAGTCAATTTTTTACTTTGCCTTGTACCATTTGGTCGCTGTTTAGAATATACGACCTATAGCGCTGATGGAACTTCTCGAAATTAAGATGATCTTTCTCCACCGCTCATCTCGAGTGTTTTTGAGGCATGACATGCCGAAAAAATGTATCGAGAGATCGGCTATTTTCACGCTTTATTTTCAGTGTCATTAGACCTGGAAAAAAACCAATCGTAAGCCAAAGGTAACGCTGTATGTTACCTTTGGCTTATATCACGATGATTATTGAGCCAAAGACTCAAGCTTCAATTTTAACAAAAAGACAGTTTCACTGCGCAATTTATCCCTTGCCCACGTCTTCTGCTTAGCATCGAGAAGCTCCCCCATCCCAGACAAAATTCCCTGATCACTTCTCACCATAAGCTCATCAATACACCTCTGCAAGAATTGTTGCATCGACATGCCCGTTCTCTTTGCGATGATCTTTTCGTTGATGGGCCAATTATTTTTCAAGAAAAACCAGACGTCAAAAATATCACGATTGGTCTCACCAATCCGCTCATACATCGCTACCAACTTATGTGCAGCCATATCCTCACGCACCATAACCTTCATGTTGACGCCAATATAAGACTTTACTGCATATTTTGATCCAAAATCTCTACGATTGACCTCAACCTTGATGTTGTAGGCGTTTTCGATTTTATTGTTGTAGACCAATAAGTAGAATAGACAGTACCTCTTTTTTCGTGCCTCTTTCACTGTGCCATATTTTTCTAAAATACTTTTTAATTTCTCAAAAACGAGATCTTCACTCTCTGGCGCGAGCAGATCAAAATCAAGATCTACCGAGAAACGGCTTAAATCATAAAAGAGATATGCAGCCGTTCCACCCTTAAAACCGAGCATCTGGCCAATATCCGCATCTGCATAAATATCTTTCAAAATATTAATCAGTATGCTCTTGTGTGTGACAATATCTAAAGTCATACCACTACCTATCTTCTTTAAAAGCTTTAAACTTTCGATCAACCACGCGCGCCATCCGCTTATTATTATAAACAGCTAACAGAGCATATACCTTGTCCCAATCGAGAGGGAACAGGTTGTCAAAATAGTAATCTTTATTGAGGTAGAGCACATCCAAAAAAGCACGCTCTTTGGTGGCCGCAAAATAATTCCCCCTGTCTTCAAGACCAGCACTATTCACAAGAATGGTATCTTTAATCTTTCTAAACGAATAGAGCTGGCCATCACACTCAATCTCCCTAGTCTGGTACGTGGCAACAAAGATCTGGCTGTAGTACTGGAATATCATTCCCGCTTCGGCCAGAATCGTTTCAAAACTCACATATGCAGGAGTAAATATTTTGGTGGCCGCTTCGCGCCGATCGTAATTTTTATCTTTTGCATACATACCGCGCCGGATCCGGTACAGCTCTCCTTTCTGCACATAATAGTGCAATCGTCGTTTTAAGAGTGCTGGCTTCGCCCCACCTGAGCCGAGCAAGATCTCGTTAAAAGTGAGAATGGTAGATTTGGACCTCAAAATAGCTATCATATCTTTTGGGCTCACATGCAACTCCATAAGCTAAAGGTTACGCACAGTGTTACCTTTGGCTTATATCATAACATATGAGAGAAGGGAGAGGCAAGATTATCCATTTTCAGGGTGTGATTAAAAGTGTTACACGAGGTGGTAAAAGCGATTGCCCCCACCTGCTCATCTCTACCTACATTTTAACGGCCAAAGCCAATGTTTCAGACGCATGCACCCTCTCCACCGCTCATCCCGAGTGTTTTTGAGGCATGGTACATGCCGAGAAAATGTATCGAGGGACATGTGCGGTGGCACAAAGAGCCTATTAATAAAAAAATTCAATCGGCCAGCACAACCCCCATTAAATCCACTGACTCATAAACACATGGTTTACCACCGCGCATGTCCCTTCCCACTTCGCTCTTCCGGAGCTACGTAGGACAGGCCGATACACCCTTCGTAGCTTTAGCGAAGTAGGGCACTCGGGATGAGCGGTGGAGAGAGAACTTCTAAAGAATATTGTTCTTATCAATACTTCGGACATAATTTAAAAAATTTCTAGGCTTCAAAAAAAACCTAC
>CAZWYO010000048.1:0-8392 GCA_964638315.1 uncultured Candidatus Babeliaceae bacterium
AAACTCCGGGTCTTATGTAGGCCGAATATACCAAATCCGCACACCCTGAGCTTGTTCCTTCGACAGGCTCAGGATAAACTCCGGGTCTTATGTAGGCCGAATATACCAAATCCGCACACCCTGAGCTTGTCGAAGGGTCTAAATGTGCGGAAAATCTGGATAATTTCCTACTCGGTCCGCACCTGTCAAACCCTTCGACAAGCTCAGGGTGTGCGGTTCTAGCGGATACAAATGTGCCAATCTTTGTGTCTGATTTTGTCAACAGCCTAAAGTTTTTGTAACACTTTTAATCCCACACCCCCCACCACACCCACCTTGCCCCTTTTACACCCTCACGGTATACTTGAATTAATACTATTGTAAACGTATTTTCGCGCACAGTGCGCCCATAGGAGTCCCTCTATGACAACCGGCATGATGATCTTTATTGGAATCTTGGTCTTTATAGGCATTATTTCCCTCTGGTGCATCGGCATCTTCAACTCCCTCGTGCGACTCCATGCCATGGTCAGTGAAGGCTGGAGTGGCATCAGCGTCCAGCTCAAGCGGCGCGCGGACCTTATCCCTAACCTGGTGGCGGTCGTCAAACAGTACAGCATCCACGAAAAAGGGGTCCTTGAAGAAGTAACCAGGATGCGCTCGATATCGATGCAAGCGACCTCGATCACCGACAAGGTGCAGGCGGAAGCGGGTCTGACTGGTGCGCTCAAAACGCTCTTTGCAGTAGCGGAAAATTATCCAAATCTTAAAGCCAACGAAAATTTTATGGCGCTCCACAAAGATCTCGGGTCACTCGAAGATGAGCTGCAACTTTCGCGGCGGTACTACAACGGCGCTGCGCGCAACTACAATATTATTGCCCAGAGCTTCCCCTCGTCACTGGTGGCACGGATGACCGGGTTTGTGTTGGCACCCTATTTTGAGCTCGATTCTGAGTCTGAGCGGAATGTGCCAAAGGTTGAGTTTTAGAGGGCTCTCCGCCCATGTCCCTCGATACATTTTTTCTACGGAACTTACGTCCCTGCGAAAAAACACTCGGGATGAGCGGGGTGTGATAATACTACTGATTATCACACAGATCAAGATCTCTATTAACACGCTTAGATCAATGTTTTTAAAGATAAATTTTCAAATTCCGCTCATCCCGAGTGTTTTTGAGGCATGGTACATGCCGAGAAAATGTATCGAGGGACATGAGCGGCACCAAATGGGAAATTTCCTATGACCAAAGTCAAACTTTTCTCCCTGCTCCTCTTCCTGGTCACCGCACCCGCGCAGGGCATGTCCGAATATCTGGACCGATTCAACGCCCAGATCACCGTCCACGAAGACGCATCCCTCACCGTACGGGAAGAGATCGACTACGTTAACGTCTCGCTCACCAACAAGCGTGGCATCGTGCGCGATTTTCCCACCCGCTACTTGGACGAAGCGGGCAAGAGCGTTCATGTAAGATTTGAGATCGTGTCGGTCGAGCGGGATGGGCAAAAAGAGCCTTTTAAAACAACCCCTTTTGATGTCGGCACCCGCATCTTTGTTGGTGATCCGCACAAAATAGTTGGCCCGGGGGCCTACCACTACGTCATCACCTACGACACAAACCGGCAGGTCCTGCTTCACGACAAGGCTGACGAACTCTACTGGAATGTGAATGGCAACTGGTGGGCACTGCCCATCAAAAACGTATCGGCAACGGTCATATTTCCTGCTGGTGTTTCAACTGACCAGATAGCGGTAGCGGCCTATACGGGGGCACTCGGTGTGCAGGGGCACGACTACCAGATCGTCAAAAATCCAGACAACTCGATCACCATCGCAAGCACGCGACCATTTGGGCCCCGCGAAGGGCTGACCATCTCGCTCGCCATTCCCAAGGGTATTATCCACCACCCCACTTTCGGTGAAGAAACCAGCTTTTTTATGGGGCACCATCCGGGCATTATTCTCATGCTACTCGGCTTTTTTGCCGTGCTCATGCTCTATCTTGTCGGCTGGATACGACTGCGGCGCACACAAACAGGGCTGATCATCCCCCTCTTTCACCCCGCCAACAATCTACCACCCTCAGCACACCGCTACCTACTGCGCATGTATTTTGACAACCGGCAGCTTGCGGCTGACATTGTGCAGCTGGCGGTTCATGGATTTATTCGCATTGAAGAGATTGCAAAGTCTGGTGACGCGCGCTACCAGCTGACAAAGCTGGCACCTAAAAATGCTGAACCGACACCACTCCAAAAAAATATTCTCGATGCCCTATTTGGGGAAAGTGCAACAGGTGGCGCAACGCTCACCCTCTCGCCGAGCGTCCGTGACCGAGTCGAAAAGATCAACACAACCATGAGCTTTTGGTTGAGCTCAAACTTAAACAAAAACTTTAGGTTTGAGTACCGGTACATTGTAGTGGGGCTCGCATCAACGCTCCTTTTGGGCATACTCGCATACGCACTTGAACCGACCGGCCCACTCAGTTGGCTGGTAATCGTGCTCTTTATGGCAACCATTTTTCTCGCGCCGCTTGGGTTCTGGCTACACCGCATCTACACGCCGGAAGGCTGCAAGCTACGTGACCAGGTGGAGGGCTTTCTACTCTACCTCACCACCGCTGAGGCGGAGCGCATCGCGCTCGTGGGCACACCACCTACCAAAACGCCCCAGCTCTATGAGATCTATCTCCCTTATGCGATCGCCCTCGGGGCAGAAAAGCAGTGGACTGCCCAGTTTGCGCCGGTGTTTGAACAGCTGCTGCGTGAAGATACCGCCTACGTACCGATCTGGTTTGTGGGACATGGGCATCACGGCCTTGGCGCCGGGTTTGATCCAGACCTTTTTGTGCATGACATAGCTGCATTTTCCCGCTCGCTCAACATACCGACCCAGACCTCCCCCACACGCGTATCGAGTGGCATGGGGGGCGGTGGTTTTTCGGGTGGTGGACGGGGTGGAGGCGGCGGCGGCAGCTGGTAAGGGCAGACTTGCAATCTCCTCCAAAATCGTACTAGAGTGTAGCAGACTTAACTGTCTTCTTTTACACTCCTTTTACACTTTTAGGAGAAATCGTGAAAACCTTCCAAACACGCTCAGTAACCCTCTGGTGCGCACTTCTTGTTGTCACATTCTCTTCTGCACGACTCTATGCCGACACTCCAGTTGAAACCGTCTCTGACGAAGTTCTGATACGGGGATTCGAGCAGTACCTACCAGAACTGATAAGTCAACAAGACCACGAGCCGCTGCTCGCAACGCTCTTTTCGATTAATCGCACACCGCCTGACGTGCAGCGCACGATTCTGGAGACCATCTATAACAGTGTTATCAGCACCAACCCGTACAAAGATAGAATCGCAACGGTGCGAACTTTCGACAGATTTACGCTCTGCCAAGATGAAAATTCCACGATCAGCAAGCGTGCCACATTCTGTAAAAATGCCGTTGAGAAGCTGCTAAATAGAAAAATAGCAGAGAATCAACTCCCCCGCATCGGCTTCTGTTTTAGCGGTGGGGGCATCCGCGCCGCCGTCAGTGCCGACGGTTTTATGAAGGGGCTCTCAAAGACTGGCATCCTCGACACAGGGCTCTATGCCGCCGCGCTCTCCGGCTCAACCTGGCTCTTGGCACCCTGGATAACCAGTGGAAAGAGGTATGAAGACTTTGCAGATGAGCTGCTCGTGCGCATTTCAAATGGCATCATAGGCAAGAAGTTATCAGAACAGATATACGATCTGACATCTTTCTCATCTGTGATTATCAGCACTTTTTTACGCCGCATCGCCTTTGAAGAGCTGCCAACCGTCATCGACATTTACGGTCTAATGCTTGGGCTAACCCTGCTCGGTCCAAATGAAAAAAAACAGCTGCTCCACCTCGATCTTACCAGCCAGGCACCCCACATAAATCAGGGGCAGGCCCCCTTCCCGCTCTATTCTGCGGTATATGTGAAAAATGGTGATAACGCGCCGTCCTACGAGTGGGTGGAATTTTCGCCGTTCGAAGTGACCTGCTACGACCAGAACGCAGCAGCCCCCGCATGGGCATTTGGGCGTAAATTTGAAAAAGGGGCTTCCAAAAATGCGGCCCCATCGCTGCCACTCTGTTACCTCATGGGCATCTGGGGTTCAGCGATATCTATTTCGTGCGGTGAACTATTTGGCATGATCGTAAACAAACTCGAACCGCAGGCGCTTTTCGACCCGCTCAAACAGCTTTTAAACGCAACAACAGTCGGCGATATTCGTATTTTCCCCGCAATAGTCCGCAATCCGACCTATCACCTCGAGCAGTCGCATGACCAGCTAGTAAAAGCGCACACCATTATCGATGCCGGGATCCCCTGCAATATCCCCCTGCCGCCGCTCCTACACCGCAATCTCGACATTATCATCATTGGCGACTTCTCATCCGATCTTGAAGATGCTAATGAGCTGCGCAGGGCCGAAAAGTATGCGCGCACGCATAATCTCCCCTTCCCCAAAATCAACTACGAAGGCATCTCCACCCGCACCTATACAATTTTTGGTAATGCTAATGGTAATGCTCCAATTGTGGTCTACATCCCACTCGTTAAAAATACTCGGTACCTGGCCGACTTTGACCCAATCAAACTTATGGGCATAGGCCACTTTATGAATATACTCAATCTTAATTATAGTATCGATCAGGCAAAGACACTGGCAGGGCTCACCGAGTTCACGGTCACTGAGATGAAGCAGCTGCTTACCAAGTTAATCGCGCATGTGGTCGATAAAAAGACGCTTTCTGTGCCCGCTTAAAAAACAGAAAAGAGGCCGTGTTGGTGGAGATGTACGTCCCCGCTAACACGGCCTCAATTGCTCACCCAGTCTTCACCTTCGGGCGTAGCCCGCCATAGCCTAGTTCGCGCTTCGAAGTCATTACCCCCGCAGGCGACGGGGGGCGTAGCCTGGGAGTAGCAAAGCGTATCGAAGGGCCTGGTTTACACCATCTGCGCGGTGGAAATCAATTATTCTTGTTAGTTTTTAGTTTTTGAAATTCCTGGCCTCTTCCAGCTCTAGATACTTCCCAAAATGAGCTGCCGCTTGTGAAGAATCTAGGTGGTCTCCATTCTCTATCAAACAGACATTTAACTTGGCGCTATTGTTTACGTCATCACGCAACTTCTCAATTTTATCATCGCTCAAATTTCCGACAACGGCATCGGCTTTCGTAAGACTTATATCAAAAAGCGGCACATGCTGCACCTTTGAGTTAGTAAAAATATTTTCCAACTTCTCGATTTGTGACTTTTCAAATAGGCTAACGCCCATAAATGTTGTCATAGCAAGTTTTACTAGACAGCCGGGCATATAAAAATTTTCCACTGCCACCACCTTGGTTGCATCAAGCACGGGATTTGCCAAAAAGAGCGCTTTGACCGATGCCCAGATATCGTTTATTTTTTTATAATCAATCTCATTATCTTTTGTAATCAACCCAAGCCATCTCCATTCCCACTTGAACTCTTCTGGGAACATAAACATATATGCCGCACTTATACCAGCTCCGCCCCCACGAGAGTGACCAAAAATTACAATATTTCGGTGCCCCATGTTATAAAGCTTCACAAGGTGCCATACCACCACACGAGCATCCATTGTCTGTCCCAAGTACGTTCTTGGCCCAAACATATAGGCAACTGGCAAGAACCAATTTACAGGACCAAGCAAACTCTTATAGCCTTTAAAACCAGTATCTGGAAAATTAAACCCCATAAAATTAAACATTTTTAAGTATTTTTCCGCGCTGTTTTTACCCATTTTACTGACAAACTTCTGTTTATCTCTTGCTTTACCACAAAAGGGGCGCAGATCCAATACAACTGTTTTTTGAGCATCAATGTTTATTACCGTTTCTTTTTCTTCAATACGAACATCATCATGCGTGGTTTCCGGATCATACCCCAATGGATGGTCAGAAGCAGGGAAAACATAATTAAACATTTTCTTGGCCAGCACTGCACTTCCCGCGATAGCTGCCATCTTTGTGATTTTATCAGTAGCTTCTTTACCGTACACTTTGGCACCTAATACAGAAAGAAGTTTGCATGCTGCGCCCCCAACACAAGCCGAGCCCAATACCTTTAAAGTATTGACTGAAGCAAATAGCTCTACGATTTTCTTAATTTGTTCGTTATTCCCCAAAAGATTGATTTCAGTAGCGTTGTCAAATAGAAGGTCCAACTCAAGTACATTTTTTTTCTTTACTTCTTTTTTGAGAACCTCTTTTTTCTCTACTTTTTTGGGAACTTCTTTTTGCTCTACTTTTTTGGAAATCTCTTTTTGCTTTACTTCTTGAGGAGCTTCTCTTTCTTTTACCACATCAGTATCGTCTGAAGGCGCACTCCAAAGATATTTCAACCCTAAATAAAAACCTGTCAAACCGCCAACCACGGCCAAGGTATTTTTACTGCCAATTATTTTATCGGCGATTTTGGACGTACATAAACCAGTATAGCCCGCGACAACACAACCGGCAGCATTTTCCTTACATGCGCCAAGAAGCTTCCATGTTATAGCAAAAGCGCCAAGGCTGATTCCTACCCCTTTAAGCGCGTCAACTGCCACTTTTTTTAAAACATCACCAAATCCATTTTTTTGCACCACGCCTGCATTCGATGCCGCCTGCAGCTGAGCACCGATAAACAGCATCAATGCTACGAAAATAACCCGTTTTTTAATCATCATTTTCATGTCTCATACAATCTTCTAGTGTCGAAATATTATTACATTTATGGTTAAATCTATATCTTAATCTTAGACTATTTGTAAAAATTGTCAAACCAACATAATCAATAATATTCTAATGATGGACAAAAAGCTGAGCCCTCACCCGCAAACGGCGTGCGAACCCTCACCAATAGATGTAAGTGTAACAAAAAAGATCGTCAGATCAATAAAAAATTGGATAATGGGGCAGAAATCAGAGACTAACCAGATATTCGCCCAGCGCAGTCGCTGCATCACGAAATTCGGTATGCACAATACCCGTGCAGCACGCGTGCAACGTCGATCTGTTGGCTGGATCGTGTGCAAGCTCACGCATGATAAGATCGTCGTAGAAGTTACCCACAACGGCATCGTTGGGCGCAAAAAATAAGTAAAAATCGAACTGAGCTCGTTGGAGCAGATTTTTAAGAATAGTAATCGGCTCATCAACCCGCAGGCTACAGCTGCCGAGCGTGCAAGCCACAGCCCGCAACACCGACGCTGTCACTGGTGCCAAAAACGCCCCTGTCACATTTTTCCCCGCGCACCAGAAGGCCTTTTTGACATCCAGCAGCGGGCGGGCAAGGTAGACACGACCAACCGCAGCCTGTACGGCCTGGATAACTTCGCAACAGAGTGTCACCCCATTTTGAGAGAAGCCAAAATCGGTCCACACGCTTCGATATTTATAGGGGTCTGTCAACATATCAAGCGCACGAATCGTTGCAGCGCAGCCCCGAGAGTGACCAAAAAGCATGATGTTTGTATAGCCCTTGCAAAAGCATTTTATGATGTGAAACAGAACTACCCGTGCATCGGGCTCTCCCCCTAGGTTTGTGTGGCGGAGCGAAAAGAGCGGAATGGCGCCGCCAACTCTATGATCGCGGAAGTTAAAACTAACAAATCTGCCCCGCACAACGGGGGGCAACAGATTAATAGTGCCGGTATGGGGGGAGAGTGCGCGCGCCGAATATTTCGAGTCACCAAAACCGTGCGAGCACAAAACAATGGTTTGGCTCAGCGGATCAGCCGCCGGACTCTCACTAATCTGATCGGTATCAGGGTCGTACCCAAGCACCTTTTTGGGGTCATCGATAAAAATGCGGCGGACAAGATCAACTTCTGTTGTGGCACCGCAAAAAACGGGCTGAATGGCAGCAGCAATAAAGATAAGAAGAAAAGAGAAAAAGATACCACGTTTGCGCGCGATTTGCATAACACCCCCACTAAATTATTTTTGATTATTTTTTATTCAGCTCATATTTAGTATATCAAAAAATGGCGGAGTTACAATAAAATTTACCCGTTATGGCACTAGCCGTTCCCTCTCCACCCGTCTACGCTTCCTGCGTCAGCTTCGCCGGGCTTGCGCCGCTCTTCACACTGTGCCACTGTGCCAATCGAATGAACCTTCTCCACCGCTCATCCCGAGTGTTTTTGAGGCATGACACATGCCGAAAAAATGTATCGAGGGACATGTGCGGTGGCACAAAGAGCCTAGTAATCAAAAAAATTCAATCGGCCAACCCAACCCCCATTAAATCCACGACTCATAAACACATGATTTACCACCGCACATGTCCCTCGATACATTTTTCCTACGGGACAAGTCCCTACGAACAGGACTTCCTCAGTTCCATTCAAAGATCCGATTTGAACGTACTTTCGTCTTT
>CAZWYO010000049.1:0-7388 GCA_964638315.1 uncultured Candidatus Babeliaceae bacterium
CGCTCGCAGGGACCCTTCGAGACGCGCTAAAGCGCTCCTCAGGGCGAGCGGGTTTAGAAAATTTTTTATACTCTAGAAGAGGCTGGCATGAGAAAGATACAAGCAAGCGCTGTCCTAGATTTAGTCATGTTATTTTATCCTATTTTTGTTCTACTTCTTCTCCACAATCACGACGGTATCATGATTATGATTGTGGGCTATCTGGTTACAGAGTGCTGCCTGTTGTGTGTGGAGCTGCTCGCGCGAATTCTTTAACTTTTCAATTTCGACCGCCTCTTTTTTATACTCTTTTGTCTGACGAATCATGTTTATAATTGGTCCTAGGAGCCGTGCGTGTTCGAGGGCTTCTTCGATAAGCGAGTTGTGCACCAGTTTGCGCTTGCCACACTCTTCGATGATTGAACAGAGGGTGTTGAAGTCGGTGAGCATGCGATCCACCGCGCTGTGGAGTGGCCCTGCAGCTCTGAGCGTGCTGTCCATGCTGCTGTTGGTGTTCAGGCCAAAGTTGGTGAATAGATCGATGAATACAGCGTCTTGTGGACGGAGTTGGGATGTTGTGCTGTTGATAAAAGTATAGCGATCTCTGATTTCGGCAAGCTTCTCGCGTGCCCACTGTATGATCCGCGCGTCGGTCCAGTGGAAGTAGTCGTAGCACACTTTTATCGCAAAACCAACGCCAACAATGCCACCCAAGACGCCAACGGTTTTCAGTAGATCGGTCCAGGTTGCCCTGTAGTGGCTGCTGTAGATTATGTGGCTGGGGATGTGATACTCGTTCAAATTTTTATCAAATAATGTTACCGCCTCCATTCTCATGCACGATCCGACGAGCACGAGACAGGCGCATACTAAAGCTCTTTTGTTAATAACCATTGTTATCCTCTTTCATGGGACTGGGGTTGATACTTTTTATAAATATAGCGGAATTACAAGTTTTTTGAAGAGGGTGTGGGCGGGGCCCGCATCTTTCCATGTTTTTCTCCGAATTCTAGCTTCGCAGAGCTCAATGTTTTATGGTAAGGATGTATGTCGGTCTGACGTTATCACGTTGATGAAGGGTTGATGAGGATCATGAATAAGTACAAAAAAGATTTCCCGTTTTTTGCAAACAGCAAGGTTATCTACTGCGATAGTGCTGCTACGAGCCAGAAGCCGGCTTCGGTGATTGAGGCCATGTCACATTTTTACGCGTACGAAAACGCTCCGGTGCATCGGGGCATCTATGCGCTGGCAGAAGAGGCGACCAAACATTTTGAGGGGGTGCGCGAGCAGCTCTGCCGTTTTATTGGTGCGGCTGAGCCATCTGAAATTGTTTTTACGCGTGGGACGACGGAGTCTCTTAATCTTATTGTGCATGCGTGGGGTGCGGGTAATCTCAAGCCGGGTGACGAGGTAGTTATCTCTGAGCTTGAACACCATGCGCTGCTGGTGCCGTGGCAGCAGTTTGCAAAGACGCATGGGACCGTCCTAAAATTTATCCCGGTCTTGCCCGACGGTGAGCTCGATTACGCGAGTCTTGCCAAGGTCATAACCAACAAGACTAAGCTGGTTGGGGTGACTGCGGGTTCGAATGTTATCGGTGTGGCAACCAAGCTCGAGCCGATTATTGCCCAGGCCAAAAAAGTGGGCGCGCGCATCATTATCGATGCAGCCCAGATGCTTCCTCGCGAGCGGTGCGATGTGCAGAAGTTGGGTTGTGATTTTCTGGCTTTTTCGGGCCATAAGATGGTGGGGCCGACGGGTATTGGCGGCATCTATATCAAAAAAGAGTTGCATACACAGCTCCAGCCCTTCATGCTAGGCGGCAGCATGATATTTTCGGTCGATTGGCAAGAGAGCCGCTGGCGTGAAATGCCGCAGCTGCTCGAAGCGGGGACGCCACCCATAGCAGAGGTTATTGGCCTTGGTGCGGCGCTCTCGTATCTCGAAAAGGTTGATTTTAAGGAGCTTGCTGCGCACGAAGCGGCACTCTGCAAACGGCTGGTTGAGGGTATCGAAAATATTGAGGGTGTGCGGATCTTGGGGCCACGCGAGCGGCTGGTCAAGGAGGGGCACCTGGTCAGTTTTGTGGTCGAAGGGGTACACCCCTATGACGTTGCGTCGTTCTTGGACAAGTACCAGGTGGCGGTCCGTGCGGGCCATCACTGTGCGCAGCCGTTGCATACCAAGTTGGGTGTGGTCGGGTCGGTGCGCGCAAGCTTCTACCTCTACAATACCATGGACGATGTCGAGGCGATCATAAAGGCGTTGGTGGAGATGCAGAAGAAGTAGGGTGGATTGACACATTTTTGGCGTTATGGTTAAAATTGGGCGAAATATGTTTTGTGGTTATTTTTGACCCAAGGAGCGTGGTAGTGGTGAAAAAAAAGATAGGCGTGAGCTGTCTGCTTATCCTGTTTGTGTTTGAAATGTTTGGTGTTGAGGGTAGCCTGCGTGCACCGCGTCCGCCAGTTGATACGGGGAGTGCGTCGTCAACAGGGCCAGTTGGTGATACGTTTGAACCAACAGCGGGGGGCGGTGGTTTTACGTTGCCTGATGATGTGAATATTGTGCATAATTTGACGGTCGGTAATGATCTGACGGTTGACGGGGTTATCTATGCACGTGGTGGCATTGGCGATGCTAACTCAACAACTACCTTCGCCGGCCTGGTGAACGCGGCAGCCGCGCATCTCGTGCTTCCGGTAGCTGCTACTGCTCCTGTCACAGATCTTGTTGATGGCGCTGTGGTCGATGTGGGTGGTTTTTTATATATGTACGATGCAACGCGAGCCGCCTGGTTGTCGATCGACCATCCGCTTGTCTGGTTTGCCCGTTCAGGAAGCTCTACCAATACCTATTTAAATATTTTGGATGGTATATCGAGCAGAAGTACTGGTTATCTGGTCACTCGTGATGCGACCATAACGGGTATTTCGGTAAATTCTGGCGGCAACATCTGGTACGTGGCATCTGTCGGGGGGGATTTTCCTGACCTGCAGACTGCTCTCGCAAGCCCATCGGTTGTCAACGGTGATACGATCAAGATGGCGGCAGAGACGTTCACGACGCTTACACAGATTACCATCAGCAAATCGGTCAGGATTGAAGGTTGTGGCGCGGGGCCGGTGATTCGGACCGCGGGGACGACGGACGATCCGACGCATGTGCTCTACATTACCGTTGGCAACGTGGCGCTGGTTAACCTCGATGTGGAGCAGCGCAAGACAGTAAATACAAGCGTTGAATCTGCCATTAATGTGCAAGCACCGGGTGCTACGGGGATCGAAATATCGGGAACTACGTCTGTTACCACCATGGAGTTTGGTATTGTCATGCATGCAGCGCAGTTTGCCATCGAAAATTGTGACTTTCACTACCAGGGTGCGGCCGGTAATAATCATCGGTTTATAGCTGTTTACGGCAATGGCGGCAATAGCCGCATCGTTGACAACGATTTTGTTGCGAGCAGTGATGCACCAACGGCGCGAACGATTTTTTGCTTGCTAACGGCTGGTGTAGGGGATACGTACGCCGGATCTCTGATCATGAGCAATAACACGCAGACAGGCGGCAACTTGCGGCAGTTCTTTTTGCAGGAGAGTTTTACTGGCGCGGCGGGTGGCTTTGGGCTCTATTTTGCCAATAACACGTACAATGACGCCAATGGGGGCATCATTTTTTATGACAGTGCTAACCTTCTCAATCTCTTCTCTTCAATCGTTTTGACAAACAACACGGTTAGCAATGGTGCAGGCAAAGGGCTGGTCGGTTTTGATGGCTATGACGTGGGTGTGCTGCCCGGAACGACAAACTGGTACATCAATGGCAATACCATCGCCAATCCTACCATTAGTCAGCCTGGCTGGGCGAGCGCGTGCGCCATCCCAGGGGCTGTGGGATATAACACGGCGGTGTTTGCACCATTTACGATTACCTATTCATCCGTTATTCCAACCCCACCGTCACGACCTGCAACATTCGCCATTGAGGTACGTAAAAATGGATGTCCCGCTGCGGTCCTTACCGCAACGTTGTATGCGCTCTATGGGTGGGCTAACGGCATAAATGTGCCGGTAGATTCCGGCGATCGCCTGCAGACCTATGTTGCCGGTACGGCGATCAATCCAACGGTTGGTCTTGAGTATGCCTATCGAATTTAATACACAGTAAAAAAAGGGGAAATGGAGGATTGGGTCCATGATGAAAAATTATAGAGTTCGTATCGTTTTCTACGCAGTAGGCGTCGAATGGCTCTTTTTCGGGAGCTGGTATCTTATCAGTAGCGACGGCGTGCGCGCGATTGTGCGTCTAAAGCGCGAATGTGCGGCCGTTGAGCGACAGGTGAAGCAGACTGAGGCGGATGTGAGCGCGCTGCGACGTGAAGGCGAAGAGTGGCGTACCAACCCTTTTTATGTTGAGCGGTATGCGCGCAAGAAGCTTTCGATGAGCTATCCGGGCGATGAAGTGATTGTGGTTTAGGGACCCTGGGCTTCAAAAAATCTCGATACTTCTGTACACTCTCTTCTGTTTACCAACTTATACCAAATGCGGAAAATTTTTTGACAATTTCAAGATGTTGAAGAGCATCCAACTCCGCTCACCCTGAGCTTGTCGAAGGGTTTGAAGGTTTTTATAGGCAGGGCTTTTCCGCATTTGGGCCGCTCATTTAGACCCTTCGACAAGCTCAGGGTGAGCGGCCTAAAATGTAACCTTGCCCAGAGCAATTGATATTACCAATCAACAGCGTACGGAGATGTTTTGTATGAAGAAGAGAATAATTATCGGGTCCATGGCCATTGTAGCTGTGGTCGCAGCGGTAGTCTTTACGGTTATCAAATTGAGGGGAGACAGTCAGGTGAAGCGGGTTGAAATTTCGGCGCTGCCATACGCGTTTAATGCGCTTGAGCCACATCTCGATGCCAAAACGGTCGAGATCCACTATACCAAACATCATCAGGGGTATGTCGATAAACTAAATAGAGCTTTTGAAAAGCACCCAGAGCTTTTTGACAAGTCGCTTGAAGAGTTACTGATCCATCTTGATCAGGTGCCAGAAGATATTCGGGTTGATGTGCGGAATCAGGGGGGCGGTGATTTTATACATACGTTCTTCTGGAACTGTATGGCTCCAGCCAAAAATCCGGTTCATGAACCGCAGGGTGCTCTAAAAACAGCTCTTGAAAAGAGTTTTGGCTCGGTTGCCGATTTTAAGAAAAAGTTTGAAGAGGTTGCGCTTGGCCACTTTGGGTCCGGGTGGGCCTGGTTGGTGATCGATCGCGATGGCGCGCTCAGGGTTGTGTCGACCGTTAACCACGATATTCCGCAGCGGGACGGGCTAATTCCCTTGTTGGTTGTTGATGTGTGGGAGCACGCCTACTATCTTAAATTCCAGAACCGACGCGCAGAATTTTTGGCGGCGTGGTGGAATGTGGTAAACTGGCCATATGTTGCAGAGCTTTTTGACAACGCTGGATTGAAAAGAGTAGGTTAAAACTTCAGACCCTTCGACAAGCTCAGGGTGTGCGGATCCGGATGTGTGAAGATCCCCTAGAGACTTGATGGGTTTGAGATGAGTCTCCTGCACAGACCGGCTAGATTGAAAAGAGTAAGTTAACGGGATTCTAAAGGTATAAGTATATCTAAATCCGCACACCCTGCGCCAGCCCGGCGAAGCCTTGGCGAAGCCTGGGAGCTTGTCGAAGGGTCTAAATGTGCGGCTATTTTATGCAACCAATTTTTTGAATATACAGAAGGATTGCCATGGTGCCATCAAACCCAGAAAAAAAATCGCATGAAACCGAGGTGCGTGAAAGTGCGCAGCACAATGGTGCTCAGCACGAAGAGCGCCTGAGAAAAGTTGCGCAGCTGCGCGATGCAGGCATCCAGCCATGGCCCGAAGCGCTGCCAGTGACTGCTTTCTGTCGCGATCTACTTGCAGCTCATAAAGAGGGCGAGACCTATGCGCTCACGGGCCGTCTGATGACGGTTAGATTGCATGGCAAAGCGGCCTTTTGTCACCTGCAGGATGGCACGGGCAAGCTGCAGCTCTACCTTAAAGAAGAGGTTGTGGGCAAGCAGGTTTTCGAGTTTTTCGAAAAGTCCATCGACATTGGTGACATCCTCTGGGTCGAAGGGGTCACGTTTGTGACCCGCACGGGTGAGTTCACGCTGCGTGTCGAAAAGCTTGCGCTGCTGAGCAAATGTCTCCACCCCCTCCCCGAAAAATTCCATGGCATCGCCGATGTTGAGATCAAACACCGGCAGCGGTATCTCGATCTGATCACGAGCCCCGAATCGCGTGAGCGGTTTGTTAAACGGTCACGCATTGTCTCGTTTGTGCGGCGGTATCTCGATGAACGGGGGTATCTCGAGGTTGAGACGCCGATGCTCCACCCCATACCGGGCGGCGCGGCGGCGCGGCCATTTGTAACCCATCACAATGCGCTCGATACGCAACTGTTTCTTAGAATTGCACCTGAGCTCTATCTCAAACGGCTGGTGGTTGGCGGGTTTGAGCGGGTCTACGAGTTGAATAGAAATTTCCGGAATGAGGGGGTCTCGACGCGCCACAACCCTGAATTTACCATGCTCGAATTTTATACTGCCAATCACGATTACCAGTACATCATGGATTTTGTCGAGAATATGCTTCGGGCTGCTGCTGAGGAGATCTGCGGCACGCTCCATGTTCCGTTCGGGAACCATATCGTCCACTTCGACCGATTCCGGCGCATGTCGCCCCGGCAGGCGGTGATAGAAGTTGGTGGGATAGCTGAATCAGAACTCAAGCCAGAACGTATCGATGAGACGTGCCGTGTGTCGGGGGCAAAGGTTGATCTGAAGACCGCATCATACGAGCAAAAAGTCTTTGCGCTCTTTGAAGCGTGCGCTGAAGAAAAGCTGGTTGACCCAACATTTATTATCGACTATCCGCTCGAAATATCTCCTCTTGCATGTCGGGATGCAAAAAATTCGCAGCTCGCGGCACGGTTTGAGCTCTTTGCGGCGGGGATGGAGTTGAGCAATGGGTTTAACGAGCTTAACGACCCCTTTGATCAGGCTGACCGGTTCAAGGCGCAGGTTGCGTCGCGCGCTGCGGGCGATGATGAGGCGATGCTCTACGATGCGGACTACATTACCGCCCTTGAGTACGGGCTGCCGCCAGCGGTTGGCGTCGGTGTGGGGATCGATCGGTTGACGATGATGCTCACCAACACAACCTCAATACGAGATGTGATTCTTTTCCCATCGTTGCGGCACAAGAGTAAGTAGCGAATTTTGGTTGTGAAAGCGTGCGAATTTTTCTATAGTGCGAATAAGTTAAATAGTGACAAAAAACGATATCAAAAACCCGCACACCCTGAGCTTGTTCCTTCGACAGGCTCAGGATAAACTCCGGGTCTTAT
>CAZWYO010000050.1:0-6265 GCA_964638315.1 uncultured Candidatus Babeliaceae bacterium
ACTGAGCCAATTCGACACTTACTTCTTTATTTTTGAGCGAACCGGCGATCGAGGCAACAGTCCGCATCGCTCTAAAAATACGTCCCTCGCTCCCGATAACACGTGCCACGTCCTGTGCCGCAACATGTATCGAAATCGCACAACGGCCATCAGCCTCAACACTCGTTACCATGACCGAAGCCGGCTGGCTAACAAGCTGTTTGACGATGTGTTCTACTAGTTTTTCAACCATATCCATCACCTGTTTATACAGCCGCTTGCGGACGTTCTTGATACTTCTTCTGGAGCAACTTGACCGCATCGGTCTGCTCTGCCCCACAACCAATCCAATAGTTTATGCGCTCTTGGTGAAACTGTATAAACTCACCCTTTAACGGGTTATACGTGCCCAAAATCTCGAGCGCCGCGCCATCACGTGGTGCGCGCGCATCCATCGCCACTATACGATAAAATGGGGCGTGTTTTTTACCAACTCGCGCCAGACGTAACTTTACTGCCATACAAAACCTCACAAATATAGGGTAACTTTCACCTAAAACATACCCGGTCCACGGTGCTTTTTGAGCATCTTACGACTCTCTTCAAACCGCACCAAAAACCGGTCCACATCTTCCACTAAAACACCGGTGCCACGCGCGATCCGCCGCTTACGCGACAGATTTAAAATGCGGGGGACAAGCCGTTCTTTTCGTGTCATCGCACGGATCATCGCGCGAAATCTTTTCATCTCCAACTCTCCCCGCTCAATCTCCTCCCTGGAAATACCCAGTTGAGATGCGCCAGGAATATACCTGAGAAGTTGCCCCATTGAACCAATCTTACTGATCATATCAAGCTGTTGAGCAAAATCCTCAAGGGTAAAATCTTTTTTATGAGCCCCTCTAAAAAGCAACTCCTGTTCCTCTTGATGGAGCTGCGATTCGAGGCGCTCTGCAAGGCTCGCCATATCGCCCATGCCGAGCATCTGGGTCGCTGCGCGCTCCGGATAGAAACGCTCAAGATCAGCAACCTTTTCGCCCACCCCCACAAAGAGAATTGGTTTTTTAAGCTCATGCCTGAAAGCAAACGCACAGCCGCCCCGCGTCTCGCTGTCCGTCTTGGTCAAAATAGCGGCAGAAAAACCGATCTTTTCTTCAAAAGTCTGCGCAATCCGCAAAGACTCCTGACCGGTCATCGAATCGAGGACCAGCAGCTTCTGCCCCGGGCGCAACGCCCTATCGATCGCAGAGAGCTCTGCAATAAGCGCGTCGTCAACATGCATCCGCCCCGCGGTGTCGAGCAGAAAATAGTCGTAACCATGCTCGCGAGCATAGGCTTGCAACTCAATCGCCGCTTTTACCGGATCAGCAGCAGCCGCACGGCGAAAATCGATGCCCGCCTGTGCCGAAACAATCTCAAGCTGGTCGATGGCCGCCGGCCGATAAAAATCGACCGAACCTGCAAGGATGCGACAGCCCTTGCTCTTATTTTTGTCTTTTTCACGCAGAAAGTGCCCCAATTTGGCCGCCGTAGTCGTCTTGCCAGAGCCCTGAACTCCCAAGACCATAATGGTCGACCCGGATGGCGGCGCAAACAGACCCTGTCTGGCCTCATTGCCACCCTTGCCACCCAAAAACGCAACAAGCCGCTCATATACGACCTTGGCAATATATTCTTCGGGACGAACCGTGTTGGGGATCGTCACACCAATAAGCTCGCCCTGTAATTCGGCGCAAAAGGCCTCCACAACCGCGTATGAGACGTCCGCCTGGATGAGCGCTTGACGCATCGGATCGAGCAGGTCCACAACAATAGGTCCAGTAAGCGTTTTATGCTTAGTGGCACGTGAAAAGAGGGATGAGAAAGCTTTTGAGATCTGGTCAAACATCGTCAAATAATATATAAAGGGACAATAACGCTTACTTCAGCAACAGACTTTATTATACCACAGTGACAAAATTTGGTAAGCTTAAATATCCTGAATTTTCGCCTGAGTTTTTGATAGAAAGAAGGACCACATGGTTAAAAATTATTATATTCCCGGGCATGAACACGACAAAAGGGTTCTCATTGTAGGCGCCCAGACGCCACAAAACCGTTTTATCGAACCCGAGGCCTATTTCCAAGAATTCCGTAATCTTGTTGCATCGAATGGGACCGCAGTCACGGCAGAATTCATGACCAAATTGCGCGCTATCGATAGTGGATATTTTTTTACTAAAGGTAAATTAGAGGAGGTCAAGGCCCTCTGCGATGAGCACAAAATCGAGGAAGTAATCATATCGGAACAGCTCGACAACCAGCAGGTGCGCAATCTGAACGCCTTTTTGGGGGCAGATATCTCTGATCGGACCGAGCTCATACTCGATATCTTTGAAAAGGGGGCAACTTCTTCAGAAGGCAAGCTTCAGATCGAGATCGCACAGCTGCAACACAAAAAATCACGTGTCTCCGGCCGCGGCATCGAAATGTCACAGCAGTCCGGGTCACTGGGAGGTCGGGGGCCTGGTGAGACGCAGAAAGAGAAAGATATCCAGCATCTTGAGCGACAGATCAACCAACTGCGCAAAGAGCATGCGCAGCTGCAACAGGTGCGTGAAACCCAACGCAAACGGCGCATCGAGAGCCGCACGCCCCATATCGCTATTATTGGGTACACAAACGCCGGGAAATCGACCATTTTAAACGCACTAACAAACAGCACGGTCTACGCCGAAAATCGGCTCTTTGCGACGCTCGACACCACCACGCGGGAGCTCTTTGTGGGGGGTAAAAAGAAGGGGACCATTTCAGATACCGTTGGTTTTATACAGAATTTGCCGCACGAACTCATCGAGGCATTTAAATCGACCCTTGTCGAACTCACCTATGCGCACCTCTTGCTCCAGGTAGTCGACGTCTCTGACAAGAACTGGCGCAACCACATTCGTGTGGTACAAGGGATTTTAAAAGAATTGGGTGCCGCCCAAAAACCGATGCTCTACGTCTTTAACAAGATCGACCTGCTCGACGAAAAGGCGCGCGCCGAACGGGAGACGCTGCTTGCAGAGTTTCAGCCACAGGTGCTCACTTCGGCTGCTTCAAAGACGGGGCTTAAGCCACTGATTACCGCTCTCGAAGACTGGAAATTTGCTCAATGAAAGACAAGCCAAAAGACGTAGCTACGCTCGCGCATCTGAACGATCAACAACGTGCAGCCGTCGAACCGGCGAGCGGCGTCCTTCTGGTCCGTGCTGGTGCCGGCTCTGGCAAGACACGGGTCATTACTACGCGTATTGCCCACCTGATCGCGCACCACAAAGTCTCACCACTCTCAATCGTCGCCCTCACCTTCACCAACAAGGCGGCCACGGAGATGAAAGAGCGGGTGGCCAAGCTGCTTGCGGGCAAGCACGAGGTCCCCTATGTGGGGACGTTCCATGCCTACTGCTTGCGACTTTTAAAGAAGAATCGGCACCTGTTATCCATCCAGGATTTTACGATCCTTGACGATGGGGACCAAGAAAAATTGGTACAAAAAATTATGGCCGATGCTGGGCTCAACAAGCAGCTGAGTACCGGTCGTGTGCGCAGCGCCATCTCCCATGCAAAAAACAACGCCATCAATGGCAAGGTCAATCTTTTGGATATCGACCACCCAACAATTCGCGAGCTCTTTACCGCCTACGAAGCAGAAAAAAAGCGGTCTCACAGCTACGATTTTGACGATCTATTGATCGAAACGATCGCACTGCTCAACAAGCACGAAGACTTCCGCGCGGGCCACCAGCGGATCATCCGACACCTGCTCGTTGACGAGTATCAGGACACCAACCGTGTTCAGCACGCGCTGCTACGCGCACTCGCCTGCAATCAGAATGGCGAGTACGCCCTCGATTCACTCTGTGTGGTGGGCGACGAGGACCAATCGATCTACTCGTGGCGCGGCGCCACCGTTGGCAACATTCTCGACTTTGCCAAAGACTTTCCGGGAACAAAGCCTATCACCGTCGAACAGAACTATCGGTCGGTGCAACCAATCCTGGAGGCAGCCAACCAGATTATAAGCAACAACCTTGCCCGTGCGCCCAAACAGCTCTGGTCAACACGCGAGGGGCGCAATCGCATCAAAATTATTAAGGCCTCATCTGACCGGCACGAGGCGGACCTGATCGCGCGCGCAGTCACTGCGGCACGGCAGCTCAAGCGGGACGAGACCTGTGCCGTTTTGTACCGCTCGCACTACCAGTCACGTGCCATCGAAGAGGCGCTCATCGCGTCATCTATACCCTATTCGATTATCGGCGGGCTCGAATTTTATGGGCGGCAAGAGATCAAAGATCTGGTCGCTTATCTTAAGCTCGTGGTCAACCCGTACGACCGTGTCTCGTTCATGCGTGTCTTCAACACTCCGGCGCGGGGGCTTGGTGACCGATTTGAAGAGTTATTTTTCGACCACTGGGACCATGAGCCGCTCTTGACCTTCGACGGCATGGCACGCAAAATGATCGATGAGGGGCATATTTCTGGCACAAAATTAAAAAGCTTTGAAGCATTTCTTCAGATTTTCACCAAAATGTCTCCTGATTCGGTACCGGCCGAAGCACTGCGTACCATCATTCAAGAGACCCAGTACCGAGCGTACCTGCACCACGCATTTGACCGGGAGATAGCACTCGACAAAGAGGCTAACATTACGGAGCTTATCAATGCGGTTGTCGAGATGCACGAACGGGGCATCACAACAGTATCCGTACTGCTCGATGAGGTCGCGCTCATTCAGGGCAAGTCAGAAAAAAATAGTCCCGAAAAAAATCAGCTTCTTCTCATGACGCTCCATGCCGCAAAAGGGCTCGAGTTCGATCTCGTCATCATTCCGGGGCTTGAGGAGGGGATATTCCCCAGTGGCCGGTCGAGCATCGATATCACCACCCTTGAAGAGGAACGTCGGCTACTCTACGTCGGCATAACCAGGGCACGCGAACGGGTAGTCTTACTCAACGCAGCGCGTCGGTACACCTTCGGTCAAATTTCGTTCCAGTACCCTTCACGCTTTATCGATGAGCTACCGACCGGATCGATCCCGCGAGAAGATGCGACGACCTGGTCATCGTACCAGGGCACAAACTTTTTCAATCAGTGGCTTAGCGAAAAACCGCTTGATGAGCATGTACCAGAGACAGCAAAAACCAAAAAAACAGAGGGTGCCTGCACCTGGGACAATGACCCATTTGCTATCAAAAAGCCAGCTTCAGTAAGATCTGCACCTACAAAAAGAGCTTCCACAAGATCAAAAGAAACACCAACAATAGCAACAGAAGCCATAAAAGCTCCAGACCCGATACCTGTGCGTGGCACAAAAAAGTGCACATGGGAACCGAAGCAGAAGGTTGTCCACGCGATATTTGGGGCAGGAACTGTCGTTGCAGTTGATATCAAAGAGACTGGCATCACCTATCTGACCATACACTTTCCGAGCGGGGAAAAAAAGATCAGTGCGTCATTTGTCACGCTGGAAAAATAAGTAAAACGGTCTATGATGATCTGGAGTTTACTGTATTACCATCGGACGGAGAGGTTATTATATGAAAAAGATAGTACCACTCGTGGCCCTGTCAGCCACAATTCTGCTCACCACGATTCTGTTACCAAAAACCATGCACGCCATGGGGGACAGAGTTAAATACCGGATGGTTGAAGCAGTCGTTGAGGGGCACGGTGACAGCGAACTACTCAGATCACTTTTCGACGACAAAAAACTGACCTACGAAGAAAAAAAGAGTGAGATCAAAAAGATCTTTAATCCCCAGACAATTAGGGGGAAAGCGGAATCCATCGTCCTTAATAATAAGTTCACGTGTACACAGAAAAAGAGAGCGGTCCAGAGGATCATGAATCTCGCAACGCTGTGGGACTTTATGAAAGATTGCCAGGACTCATGTGCAGAAACGCTTATCAAATCATTGGATTTTCTCGGGTATCTAAAACTCGCCCGCTCCCACATAAAGAGCGGCAAGCCAGTTAAAGGCGTTACTCTCAAGCGGAGGGATGGCGCAAGGATTACTCCACTGCACGTCGCAGCAGCCATCGGATCGCTCCACTACATGAAATACTTCTCTAAAAGTTACGACATAGACGGCAAGGCCACGGTGTTCGATCCCCTCACTAAAAAAATGGTGACTTTGACCGCGTTAGATTTTGCTGCGAAGAATGGAGATGTGCAGGCCATATCCTGGATCCTTCGACATAACGCTAACCCGGATATTTCATAAACAAAATGTGTAAGTTCTTTCTAAAACCTGATAGA
>CAZWYO010000051.1:0-5766 GCA_964638315.1 uncultured Candidatus Babeliaceae bacterium
CTCAGGATAAACTCCGCTCTAATAGATGCGAAGTCTGGCCTGCCATACGTAGCTCGCGCCAGCGAGCGAAGTATGGTGGAGAGAGAGGGATTCGAACCCTCGCGCCCCCAATAACGAGGACTCTTGCTTAGCAGGCAAGCGCTATAGACCACTCAGCCATCTCTCCAGAAAAGCCTCACAAAAAGAAGTTTACACGAAAGTGGGTTCATACGCAAATGGATTTTCTTTTTTATTGGGGAGCGATAGAGTGGGGTGAGCGGTGTTGAACGGTTTTTTAGGGGAAAAGCGTGAAAGTTTCAGTAAAAGTTATCCCCCGGTCGGGGCGGCAACAGATTGCAGTTCTGGGGCCGGGAGAGCTCAAGTGCCACCTGCAGAGCCCCCCAGAGGACGGTAAGGCAAACAGAGAGCTTGTCGAGTTGCTTGCGCAGGAGCTCGGTATCCCCAAGCGATCGGTTGCCGTCGTGCAGGGTTTTGCCTCCCGCAACAAGGTTGTAGAGATTGTGGGGTTTTCAAGCTGGGAGGAGCTGGCGGCCTGCATAGGAACAAAAAAATAGGGGAAGTGAGACCACTCCCCCTGCAACAAAAATTTTATAAACAGAGCTTATTTTTGGAGGGGCTTTGTTGGGTCTTGAAGCCTCTGTTTAAGGCCCTTTTCAAAGTTTTCTTTTTCGGCATGTTTAAACATCGTGTCGATAATAACATCTAGCGCGGTGAGGGCGTCACGGAGCTTTTCCTCTAATTTTGCCAGGCTGATCCGTGGAGGTACCGCTGGAAACGAGTTATTTTTTCCATGTTTTTTGATGCGACTTTCCAACTTTTTTAGCGATGCTTTTACGTCGGCAGATATTTTTTTCATGGGTACGAGCGTCTTGGCAATCTCTGCCATGATATCTTTCATGATATCTTTTGTGATTGTCTTTGCTCGTAAGGCTCGGGCTACGGCTGTAAATTTTATTGTATTTATTGTTTGGATTGCTTCTGCGCCGTACGTTTTAAATTTTTTTACATACGTTTTTGCATCATCACTATATTTGGCGTTTAACTTTGGTGGTTTGTATTTTTCGACGAATTTGCCGAGCCTATCATCACTTAATTCTTTCCATGTACTTACCGACCCTGGTGGGAAAGATTTTGGGTTGAAGTAGATATTTTTACTGCCTTCTCCCAACAAGCTTGTGACCACCTGTCCAATTGTTTTGCTTATTGAGGCAGGTGTTTCCTCAGTAGGGGGTAGAACTATCACTGCGCCCTGTTCCGCCGTGCAGTTGAGCGTGATTCCTAGAGCAATAGCCCCCGCGATCGCCCACATGAGACTTTTTCGTTTTTGCATCTCTTTTCTCCTCTGTAAGTGTGCAATAACTACACTGAGACTAGCCTATTTCCCGCGAGATGTGCAAGTAGCAGTAAAAAAGTTTACTTGCGCCAGCTTACAGTCTCTGGTATCCTTTCTTTTGTGTCTGCCGGGGTGGCGAAATTGGTAGACGCACGGGACTCAAAATCCCGCGGTGGTGACACCATGTCGGTTCGACTCCGACCCCCGGCACCATACTTCGCTCGCTGGCGCGAGCTACGTATGGCAAGCCTGCCCTTCGTAGCCCACCAGGGCGGAGTAGGGGCCAGACTTCGCATCTATTAGAGCGGAGTTTATCCTGAGTAGCGAAGCGTATCGAAGGGTATGGCTGCGCCACGCTACTTAAGCGTGACCTGGGGCGCGACAAAATTGACTCTCCTTTTTGTGTGGGGCCGTAGCTCAGTTGGTAGAGCGCGTGGGTCGCATTCACGAGGTCACCGGTTCGAATCCGGTCGGCTCCACCAGTCTACGCCTCCTTCGGAGGCTTCGCCTGGCTTACGCCAGTTTTTTAGGCGTAGACTGCCCTAAAACCATTTTTTCTCCACAAATTAGATGCAGTGAGTTAGACTCTTTTCTAGGGTACTTTTACTGATTATATGGGCTGAAGGGTTTGTCACATGGCCAAGTCAATTTTTTCAAAGATTATTGCGCGCGAAGTTCCGGCAAAAATTGTCGCCGAGAACGAAGATGTCATCGTCATCGAAGATATTGCGCCAAAGGCGCCGATCCACTATCTTATCATTCCCAAGATTGAGGTCCGCGATATCCAGTCCATGGCACCAGACGAGCTGCCGATAGCTAGCAAGCTCTTTGCCATGGCACAGCAGCTGAGCAAAACCGTCCCGGGTGCGAGCCATTTTAGAATTGTTATTAATAATGGAGAGCGGTCGGGGCAGCGTGTTTTTCATCTCCATCTCCATTTTTTGGCTGGTGAAAAGATACATGATTAGTTTGGTAAAAAAATTAAAAAAATAACGATGTAGGGTAAAAACCATGAATATTTTTGTTGCAGCATCTGCCGCCATCTTTTCGGTCTTTGCTGTAGCCGTGATCGCGTACATCTCCATGTCGGCTGGCATCGGCCCCTGGGTTGAGTTAGTAGTTGCTCTTCTGGTCTTACTTTTTGCGCGGCTTTTGTGCCAGGGCAAACGTGCGAGCAGAGGGGCGGCGTTGATAGGGCTGACCACGTCCGCGGCCGGTATCGCCGGCATCGCAGCGACGGCGTGCGGCTTTACGTTTCCGACACTCTACTTTCTTGATAAGGCCCTATTCACCAACTGGCTCGCATCGCCTGTCTATTTTTCTGCGATTGTCGCTGCCGTTGTTCTGGCCGCTGGCATGTTCAGTTTTGCGGTGACGCGCCTCTTTGGTGACGTTCTGCTCGCTGATCCCAAGATGCCGTTCCCCATCGGCCAGATGGTCGCGCGGGTGGTTGGCGCCCAGCAGAGCGTTAAAAAATCGCTCGAGTTGGTTGCAGGTATGGGGGCGGCGTTTTTATATAATGCCGTATATTTTTTCTGCGGACTTCCACGGATAATTGGTCTTTTTGCTGGCAGGACTTGGACGTATATCAAGCTTCCGGCCATTGCGGTTCCGCTCGATCAGTTTGCCATCTTTGTGGCGATAGGGTTTATTGCGGGCGAGCTCTTGCTGATCCCTTTGACCGTTGGTATAGCGTCACAGATTATGCTGGTTGGGCCGCTACACAAGCTGTTTTTTGTGCATCTCTCATTTGAAAACTTTCTCTTTGCATTCGGTGCAGGCTTGGTTTTACAAGAAGCGGTTTTTGGCTTTTCAAAACTTCCCAAAACATTTCGCTCTGCCGTAAAGGGCATGCGCGCAAAAGTTGCTGACGGGAGCACAGACGGCGGGATGGGAAAAACTGCGGCATCATGGAGTATCATAGGGACGATAGCGGCGGCGTTCATTGCTGCTGTCGTTTACTTTTCTTATTTTGGTTGTTCTTTTGTTTCTCAACTCTACATACTCTTCTTCTCACTTATCTGGGTCTACCAGTTGGTGCTTATTGGTGGTAAAACTGGTCTCGCACCCGTGGGCCGTTTTGCGACCTTTGTTATGCTTCCCGGTCTCTTTCTCTTTCGGTGGGATGCCGTGCAGGCGACGCTCGTTGCACTCTTTGTGAGTCTTGCGGGAGGGATCGCGGTCGACATCATGTTTGGGCGCAAGATGGCACAAGAGTCGGGCATACCGCAGAGAGAGGTGAAGAGATATCAGATGCTCGGGTTGATCGTCAGCGCAGCGGTTATGGGGGTTGTCTTCTGGCTTTTGATTAACCACTTCGGGCTCGGGTCTGTCGAGCTGCTCGCGCAAAAAGCGCATGCGCGTGCCATTCTGCTTACCGCTTTTAACTTCGACTTTGTGGCCCTTATTTTGGGCAGCTGCTTTGGTATCATGCTG
The DNA here is from genome assembly GCA_964638315.1 of uncultured Candidatus Babeliaceae bacterium. Taxonomy (GTDB): domain Bacteria; phylum Babelota; class Babeliae; order Babelales; family Babelaceae; genus CAZWYO01. The sequence goes on from CAZWYO010000051.1 coordinate 3,770, forward strand.
CATTTTTTGCACATAAATACCGCCCTGGTCTTTACCGGGTTAGTCTTTCCGGTAACCCAGTCGCTCATGCTCGTTGTCGGAGGCTTAGTTGCGTTGTTTTCAAAAGACCGGCAGGATTGGGAGCCTTTCTGGTCGGGAGTGTTTGCGGCAGGGTCCATCTGGATGCTGCTTCGCATATTTGTATAGGTCGTGACAAAAAGGAGAAGGGTCACATGAGGTTTCTTACAAAAAAACAGCAGAGTCTTGCTGTTTTGTGCATGGTTTTTGTCTGTGGGTTTCTGTCGACTAAGTGGCAGGGCTATGTGCCATTCAGCGACAAAGAACCGCTCGTTGTAGGCAAAACTACGGGAAAGTTTTTTATTCCTGTGCCAGAAAAAACTAAGCACTATACAAAATTTATTATGGTAGAGGGAAGCTGCACGACTGGAAATCCTTGTGATTGTACGGGCGAATTTAAAAATGTCCCTGAGTCTGAGCGTGAGGCAGCTGAGAAAAATTTCGATTTACTGAACGATTGGTGTAAACAAGACCACCAATCTGGTATGCTCTTTCGTCCCTATGTTTTCTATGACGTGATGGGGACAATGGAATGGGATTTTCAGGGACAGCCAAAGAAAAAAGGTGCTAGTCATGATTGGGAAAATGCTCGAAAAAAATCTGGCATTTTGACCGCTATTTGGAATGCAAATGGTGATGCGAGCCAGCTGAAAGCAGAAGATTTTAAGGATGAGCTCGAAAGTTATCCCGGTCGGCAGGCGCTGCTCGGCTCAAAGTTTGAGGTGAAGAGTGTTGATGCGTTGCGTACCGCTATCAAAACGGGCAAAAAGAGCTCAACCCCAGGGTCTTTTGAGATTCTGGATGGTTATCAACTGAGTGGTCGTAAAGCAGGCGCCAAAGACGCTTACGAGCCTGGAGACGAAAAAAAGGTGCTAGAAGCTCTCAAACAGACGGATGTCCGGTACCTCATTGAGACTCATCCTGGAGCTGTTTTTCAGCTTGCATCTAACGCAAATTGTCTCGAGGGCAAGATGTTTACAAAGCGACTAGAAGAGATGCAGTCGCATCCGGCACAGGGCGAAGAGGCGTCGCTTGCGACAATGGGTGGGGCGATTATCCGTAAATATGGGCTCAAGGAACAACCGAGTCTGCTTAAGGGGCTTGCAGAAAAAAAGATCATAAAATTAAATGCTATCGATTTTAGCCGCATCACAAACGTGAATAGTCTCGCAAAGCCAGATGATGATATTGGGGTTATCGCGATAGGGATTCACGGTAACGTTCCGGTGACGAGCGGTTATGCAATGCCATGGTCTAAGAGCTTGCCTCAGGAGAGCCCTCTTGATGAAAAGAACGAACGGGTGCGGTTTTTGAGTGACAATTATTTTGTCGCGCAACGCGAAACGGAAAAAGGCTCGGGCATATGGATATCACGTGATCCATTAATGGTATTTAATAAATTTATCAATTATGCCGATAGAAAGCCGGTTGATCTGATATTAACAACTGCCTTTGACATCGATCGTGGCCATATTGATGGCGATAAAAACATGATCAGCCAGGTGGCAAAAACCGTGCTGAAGGCTGCATATCTTGGGACCATTCTTGCAACGGCTTATCTGGGCAAAAAAGAGCTCTATCTGACACTTGTGGGGACCGGTGCATTTGGCAATCCATTTGATTTTGTAATCGACGCGTTTAAGGTTGATGGTAAGCTCGACGACGAGATCGTATCGGTCGTGCGTGATTACGGTATCAAGGTTACGTTTGTCATCTACCCAGATCTGAAGGTAGGGAGAGGCACCAAGCCATCAGAAGTTGCCAAATTGAACCAGTTGATTAAGGATCTTAATGTGGCAATTAATACTGCACAAAAAGAATCATCTGAGACCGGCAGCACCGCGAGTTCTGCCGTCACACCAGGCGAATTGGAGCTTCGGAATCTTGCGTGGGTTTTGGAGCAGATGTCCCAAGAATAAACTTCTAGATCCGCTCACCCT
>CAZWYO010000052.1:0-5605 GCA_964638315.1 uncultured Candidatus Babeliaceae bacterium
ATGGTACATGCGACGCATGGCACATGCTGAGAAAATGTATCGAGGGACATGAGCGGTGGGTGAAGTCTTTCGGTATAAACCACTAAATTTTCAGATTCCAATTCTTAGCTGCCAGCGGCCGGTGTATCGCACGATCGCAGAAGTCCCATCGCAACCGTAACCGCCTGTTCCGCCCGTAAAACTGTCGGTGTCAGCGCACAAAAAATCACGCCGCTGGCGCGCAACAACTCTTTTTCATCATGCGTCAGATCACCCTCAGGCCCAATAATACAGGCAAGCGCCGCCACTTTTTGCTCACGCAACTGACAGATCACCTCAAAAGCGGGCTGTCCCGCAGGATCAAAAAAGAGGGTCACCATCCGGTCCATTGGCCTAAAAATTCCGCTCTCGGCAAACTGTTCCACCGGGTTGATCGTTGGCAGCAGAAGCTGCTTTGACTGCTCCGCAGCGGCGATCATGACCCGCTCAAGCCGCTCGAGCGACCGGAGCCGTTTGTCAGATTTTTCTGTAACAATCGGCGTGATTGCAGCTGCCCCCATGCTTGTCAGGATGGAAACAGACTCTTCAAACGCCTCACGATCGAGCAGTGGGAGATACCAGGTGATGGGCGGCTGCAGGTGCTCTATCTCTTTCACAGCTATGACCGTGCAGACAATCCCATTTTTCACGATAGAATCGATCCGCGCGGTAACGGCGCTTGCACCCCTAAAGAGCAGGACGACTTCACCAACCTCAACGCGCACCACGTGCACCATGCGGTGGATGACATCATGGTCATCTATCTTATAAGAGGCACCCGGCGCCAGACCGGCTGGCAAGTTTTTACAAAAAAAAGCAAACTCATGCTTTTCGTAACTGCTGTTTTTTTTGTGCATATACTAATCCAATCAGTGCAGTGGCACGTCTTCTCATGCTCTCTCGAATCGAGTTCATAACCGCTTTTGTATACAAGAACGCTTCGTAACCCTTGACCATCGCCCAGGTCCCCCAACTCGCAAGATAGATCTGCCATGGGGAGAGTGGCTTCACTGCAGAACGGACCTTCTCGCCGGGATTCAGGCCGGTATCACCAAAAAATTCATTTACGTCAAACTCCTGGACCTGCTCTGCCTCTTTTTTCTGATCAGTCTTTTCCTGCACGGTCGGTGCCTGGACCGGTGCGGAAGTCGTCACCGGATTATCTTGTGAAAAAATTGTAGCGGTAGAAAAGAGTAAAAAAAGGCTGAGATACGGCAAAAAACTGGTTTTTACATCGCGCTTCACACAAAACCCCTTAATTGTAGAATTAACAATATATGTAAAAGTATGTACATTTTTGTCATCATACCTCAAAACTAAATCCTTTTGAAAGGACTTACTATGGTTACACAAACAGATGTATTAATGTTACCGCTCGCAGGGACCCTTCGAGACGGCCTTCCGGCCTCCTCAGGGCGAGCGGTGTGGAAGCCCTTTGCGCACGCCTGGGTATTAGATCAGATACAAAAATACTCAAGATCCGCTCGCCCTGAGGAGCGCGATAGCGCGTCTCGAAGGGTCCCTGCGAGCGGTGCGGTAATACTCGGAACTTTATTACTCATGCTCACCACCGCACACCAGACATTCGCCACCACTGAAACAAGAAAACACACAGCCAGTGAGGCACTTGCAACAATAGGGTATCTCGCCCAAAAAGAGCAGAAGAAGGCAAATCTCAACCTGCTCAAAGAAGACCTGCGCCTCTTCATAAAAAAAATAGTGCTGCTTGCGCGGGAAGACAGAGAAGCGTGCCCCGACCTCTTCAGACTCGATGAGCAGCTCAAAACAGACTTTGCCAATATCGAGATGGAGCTCCTTCTGGACGCCCTAAGCAATGCCGCATATGTCATTAAAAACCGTGCAGAAACAGACTGCTCCGCAGCCGAGGTGCAACGTCTAAATGATGAGCTACACCGGTGGTGCGCGTGGGCAATGGCACTGGTTAATGGGCAGCCGGGGTAAAAATGCAGTCGCATAGCCAAAACCCAAAAAGAAAACTGTTAGGATCCGCACACCCTGTCGCGCTCATCATCCTTGATGGCTGGGGCATGCGCACAGAAGCCACTTTTAACGCAATCGCCGCCGGGTGTCCCCCCACCTTCAACAGGCTCTGGGCAGAGTACCCCCATGCGACCCTTGCAGCTTCGGGCCCCGCCGTCGGCCTACCAGAAGGCGTTATGGGTAATTCCGAGGTCGGCCACCTCACGCTGGGCGCCGGCAAAGTCATCATGCAGCCGCTCAGCAAGATTAATCAACTGATCGAAAATAAGACGCTCTGTGACGTGCCGGCCATCAAAACCAATTTCGCACAGCTTGCGCGTGAGGGCGGTGCCCTCCACCTTATCGGGCTTGTCTCCGACGGGGGGGTTCACAGCCATCAGGAGCACCTGCACGCGCTTATCAAGTGCGCGGCAACTGCGGGTATTGAGCGCGTTTTTATTCACGCTATCCTCGACGGCCGGGACACGCCACCCCAATCCGCGGCAACCTATCTTGAAAAACTTGAGGCTTTCTGCGCCACACAAAAGGCCGGAATCATTGCCTCGCTCTGCGGCCGTTTTTATGCGATGGATCGAGATGAGCAGTGGGAGCGGACCCGAGCAGCCTATGATCTCTATACCGTCCCACCAAAAATCAGAGAGCTCCACTGGCGCGAGACACTCGCACATTTCTATAAGGATACAATCACCGACGAGTTTGTCCCCCCAACAAACCTGCACCCAGAGGCTTTTGTACGGCCGGAAGACGGGATATTTCTCTTCAACTTCCGCCCCGATCGCATGCGACAGTTGACTGCCCTGCTGCTTGAGAACGCAGGTAGGCACCGTTTTTTGGTAAGCATGACACGCTACAAGAAGAGCTTTATAAATCCGGTCGTGATCGAAAAAGAAGATGTGACCAACACCCTTTTGGACCGGCTCGCGCAGAAAGGTCTTACCATTTTTACCATCGCAGAAACCGAAAAATATGCGCATGTCACCTACTTTTTCAGCGGTGGGCGCGAAGCTGCGCACGCGCGTGAGACGCAAGTGCTGGTCCCCTCACTCGGCATAAAAAACTATGCTGACAAGCCGTGCATGTCAGCGCCAGAGATAACAGCTAAGATTGTCGCATCGCTAAAAAACAACCCGTGTGACTTCTATCTTATCAACTATGCGAACGCTGACATGGTCGGCCACACCGGGAACTTTGAGGCGACGGTAGCGACAGTCACCTGTGTCGATAAACAACTTGCGGTGCTCTTTGATGAGATTGTCCGCAAGCGCAACGGAAGCATCTTTATTGTGGGCGATCATGGTAATGCAGAAGACATGTGGGATCCTATAAATCAGACCCCCCGTACGTCCCACACGACCAATCCAGTGCCGTTTATTGCGGTCGGTCTGACGGGGGAACTGTCACCAATGCTAGAGCTTGGTGATGTGGCGGGAGTTATTGAGGATGCGGTAGTAAGTGTTATCTGAAACAAAGAGTTTGTCCCCAGCCGCTCGCCCTCAGGGCGAGCGGCTGGGGTAATTCTTGTTGTGTGGCAAAACAAAAAAGCTTTTAGATTCAATATTTAAAATACAATTGACCTCCCCCCCATTTTTCCGCAATATGCTTGCGATAAAATCACCATTTGGCTAGGATGAACGACGTCAAGTTACCCTACACCCCAAAGGAGTTGTATATGTATGCACGTCATATGGTCTGGGATGCGATTAAATTTGCATTCCGACGTTTTTTCGGTTTCTGGCTCTCGGTAATCCCCCGCATGATCATCACATTTCTCGCAACAGCAATCGTATCATTTTTGATCGTCGGAGGACTCTACTTTCTCGCTAAAATGCTCCACCTCATACCCGCACCATGGCTCGAATCCACTTTTATCCTTGCACTTGCTCTCGCTTTAGCAGTGCCAATGATATCGACCAGTATAGTCTGGCTCCGCGTTGCACTTGGCAAGAGCAGCAACCAGCCGGTCCCCCTCTGGGTAACGCCAATCGTCAAGCCAACAATCATGATATTCTTCTCAAGCATCTTCGCAGTGCTATGCGCCATTTTAGGTTTTGTGTTGTTGGTGGTACCGGGCATATTCATAAGTCTTCGCTTCTGCCTCGCAACATTTTGCATCATAGATCATGGGCATGGGCCAATAAAGTCGTTGAAATGCAGCTGGTCGATAACACGTGATGCAAAGAGCGATATCTGGAAGCTCTCTTTCATCCTCGCCATCTTCTTTATTGCGCTTGTGGGCGTGAGAATCTGGATGGGGCTACCAATACAAAACTATACACAGACAACCGCGATGATCTCGGCATTAGCAAAAGATGGAACATTCGTCATCAATAGAATGCAGATAGTCTATAACGTGATAGCCATGATCTTTGCATCCCTATGGACCCTATTTATGGCATATTTTTATACCAAACTATCACAAAAGGAGTCATAAACAAATAAAAAAGTTATCTAGACAATTTGGAAGATTGGTGTCTAAAATACATCTTGAGTTGCCCGACAATAGCACGGGCGAAAGCCAGACGTAGCTCCACACGAGCAAAGACTGGGACTCACATTGTTTTTCTCTTAAAAAGGAGAGTTGTATGAATATACGTTCACTATTCAGCCTTGTTTGCGCTGGTGCATTGGCACTGGCCTGCACAATGGGTGCAGAAAACAAGCAGATGACCATCCCTCTGCGTGATGCCAGAGAGGTGATCGATGCGCAAATCGATCACCGAACATTTGTATATTTCGGAGAAGACCTGCAGCTCGATGAGCTTGCCGGCCAAAAGGTAGTATCTCTGAGTGAATTGATCAGCCGCGTAACGCGCCTCGCACCGGAAGAGAATTTTGCTGCAGCGCTTGAGCAACTAACAAAACGAATAAAAGATGGGGCAATAGTTGCGCCAAAAGATGTAACGCTAAGCGCAATTGCTGACGCACGTGACCTGCTCGTCAAACATAACGACAAAGTCGCAAGCGATGACGAACTCAGATCACTCAACAGCCAGCTCGAATTTTATAAAACAGCAATCGAGAGTGACGCGCTCACCATAACGGTCTCGTCTTCGGTTGTCGATGCTGACCGCGCACCGCGCCCACCACTCGACACAGGTAGCGTATCGTCAACAGGACCTGTCGGCGATACTTTTGAACCAGTAACAGCGAGTGGTTTCACCCTCCCAGACGATGTCAACATTGTCCACAATTTAACCGTCGGAAACGATGTTAAAATTGGTGGCGACGTTGAAATTGATGGCACCGTGACCTTCCACAACGACATTGTCCTACAACCAATCTGCCCAGATCCAGATATTGCGGTGATCTTCAATGCATGCGATGGCACCGCTGAATATGCTCGTGTCTACACACCAAGCACCTCCCTGGCAGGCAACGGCATCGCGATAAGCACCAATGGCGGCACCACCGAAAACTTTAGTATCGACGCTCTTGGCGACACACGCTTTAACAGCAACCTGTACTTAAACCCTGGCTATATCGACATCGTAGCTCCAGCAACCACGCTCAGTCTCGGCACCGTAGCCGCTGCAGCCGTCACCGTTGGTAATACAACAGCTGGGATGATAACAAATATTACTGGCGG
>CAZWYO010000053.1:0-5467 GCA_964638315.1 uncultured Candidatus Babeliaceae bacterium
TAAACTTGGGAACTATTTCATGCTGAGGCTATGCGATTTTGTCCGAAGCATTGATTATGTTTTATTCTCTGCAAACCAGCCCGCTCGCAGGGACCCTTCGAGACGCGCTAACGCGCTCCTCAGGGCGAGCGGAATTTTGGAATCTTTGATGTCTAAGACATTTAAGATGCAATCGCCCTGGGGCTGACCCCTACCGCTCTTTAAAGAAAAACCGCCGATAGTGCGCAAGCTCAGCAATGGTCTCATAAATATCGTCGAGCGATCGGTGCTGCTTACGTTTTTTAAAACCAACCTGTGGGTCCTTGGGGTACCAAGCACGAACCAACTCCTTCACTGAAGAGACATCAACAAGTCGATAGTGCCCCATCGCATCGAGCGTCGGCATGTAGCGGCGCAAAAATGCCCGATCTTGGTAGATCGAATTGCCAGCGAACAAGAGCTTTTTCTCATCGCAATGGCGCTTAACAAAGGCTATAACGTCGCGTTCCGCATTGGCAACTGTTATTTTCGACTGCCGAACACTTGCGAGTAGTCCAGATGCCGTGTGATGCTCATAACACCACTGATCCATCTTATCCAAAGCAGCTTCCGGCTGATGGATAACTATTGATGGGCCCTCAATCATACAATCGAGCGAGGCATCAGTAGTCACAACGGCTATTTCGAGGATGGCATCCTGTTCCGGGTTGAGACCCGTCATCTCAAGATCGAGCCAAAGAAGGGAATACTTGGCAAGCTCGCATTTTTTCCCCATCTCTTTTTCACGTATTTTTTCCATGATAACCTATGCACTTTAAAAGACCGTGGTAAAATAGTGTTATAGTACGATAAGTTTTTCGACGATGCAAGGTAAATCTGTTATGAACCTTTTAAAAGTCGGCATCCTCATGGGTGGCCGGTCAATTGAACGGGAAGTCTCCCTCAACTCGGGAAGAACGATTTGCGACCATCTCGACACATCACGTTACGACATCATTCCCCTGTTCCAGACGCTGAGCGGTGAGCTCTACCTGCTCCCTTGGCACTTTCTTCATCGGGGTAAAATAGCTGACTTTGAACACCGTCTTGAGGGCGAAGCCCAGCAGATCACCTGGGATGATCTTAAAAAATTAATCGACTTTTGTTACATTGCGCTCCACGGTCGATACGGCGAAGATGGCTGTGTCCAGGGTATCTTTGAGGTCTTACATATCCCCTATTTTGGCTCAAAAGTACTGCCAAGCGCCCTCGGGATGGACAAACCGATGCAAAAGACAGTTCTTGCAGCAGCAGGCATCCAGGTGCCCCGGGGCATCACACTGGCAGTGCATGAGATGCAAAAGTATCAGAACGACCTGGACGGGCTTGTCGCGCGACTCGCACAAGAGAATCTCACCTTCCCGCTCATCGTCAAACCGGCGCATGAGGGCTCGAGCCTCGGCGTCTCAAAAATCGTAAAAACTACTGATCTTATCCCCGCACTAGAAAAAGCGAGCAGCGTCGGCGAGCTGCGTCGCCAGCCAGTCGTTGTGGAAGAGGTTATTGAGGGGATGGAGTTTTCGTGCATCGTCATAACGGACTTTAAAAAAAATTGTCTCGTGCCACTCCCGCCAACAGAGGTCGTTATCGAGGCGGATTCAGGGCTCTTTGATTACGACCAGAAATACATGCCAGGTCGCGCAACAAAGCATACGCCGGCACGGGGCAGCAGTACAGATCTCAACAAAATGCAACAGGCGAGCGTCGAGACAATGGCGGTGCTCGGGTTTACCAACCTCGGCCGCATCGACGGATTTTTGACCCCGGACGGACGTATCGTCATAACCGATCCGAACAGTTTTTCAGGCATGAGCCCATCAAGCTATGCATTTTTACAAGCAGCGGAAGTTAACATGACCCATACCGATTTTATCAATCATCTTATCGAGACAGAACTGTACACCTACAACATGCTCGACGCGAACGAGTCCGGCCCACAAAACCGGTCAACCAGATCAGATGATAACGTACAAAAAATACGGGTGGGAGTGCTGCTCGGTGGCGCAACAAACGAGCGGGAGATTTCGCTCGAATCGGGGCGCAATGTCTGCTACAAATTGTCCCCACATAAGTATCAGATAACGCCGCTCTTCGTCGACAACAAGCAAGAAATTTACGCCATTAATCAGCGGCTGCTCGTCCGCAACAAGACGTCTGAGATTCAAGAGGGGCTCACCCCGGACATGCATATCCCCTGGAGCAGATTGCCAGAACTATTCGACTTTATTTTTATTGGGCTGCATGGCGGCGCGGGCGAAAACGGTAGCGTGCAGGGCATGCTCGAGATGCTTGGGCTCCCGTACAATGGCTCGTCGGTGCTTGCGAGTGCTCTCTGCGCAGATAAATACAAGACTAACGAGTTTTTACATGCGCGAGGATTTGCAATTCCGCGCCACCTGCTTATCGCAAAGGCAGAGTGGGAACAGGCTCCTATCGCCTGCCCATTACCGTTTCCCGTGATCATTAAACCCCACGACGACGGCTGCAGCGTGCTCGTGCAACGGGCGGTCAATGAGAAAGAATTTGTCGACGCGATCGACGCAATCTTTACGACCTGTAAAGAGTTTGCACTCATTGAAGAGATGATTGTCGGAACCGAAGTGACCATTGGGGTTGTTGGCAATGACCACGCATACGCGCTGCCACCAAGCCAATCGATCGCGGCAGCAGGCATCTTATCTATCGAAGAGAAATTTCTACCGGGGGCTGGCGAAAACCAGACCCCTGCGCTCCTGCCGCAACCAGCTATCGATCTTATTAAAAGAACGGCTGAAGGGGTCTTTGAAGCAACGGGTTGTAAGGGGTATGTCAGGATCGACTGTTTTTATCAAGACGCGAGCCAGAGCCCAACGGGAAAACCACGGGTTGTTATTTTGGAAATCAACACCCTTCCGGGCCTCACGCCGGCGACCTGTCTCTTTCATCAAGCGGCCGAAATTGGCATGAAAACGATGGATTTTATCGACATGGTGGTACAACTTGGCCTCGAGCTCCACACCCAGCGGCCACATCTGACAACTGAGCAGCGGCTGTTGCTCGAGGAACGACGCACAGGAAGCACGTTTGGGGGATGATATGGATTATTGTGGTTGTATGATCCTTGAGGCAAAACCCCAAACTCCGCTCGCCCTGAGGAGCGCGATAGCGCGTCTCGAAGGGTCCTTGCGCACAGGATAATACATAGGTTGATAGTTGTGGAATATTTTTACTGCTACATCTTACGGTGTTCCGATGGCTCGTTTTATACGGGCCACACAGATAATTTGGACAAGAGATTTATGGTCACGAGCAAAAAAAGAAGCTTTGATTGCAAAAAATTGGGAACAAATTCATCACTTGGCGAAAAGAAGCTCAAAACAGAAAAAGTAAATACCGTGCGCAAGAACCCTTCGAGACGGCCTTCCAGGCCTCCTCAGGGCGAGCGGAGTTTATATTTTTCCCTTATGATTCATAAGTTCCACACATTTTAAACAAAATCTACCCATAAAAAAATCACCGACTCCGCGCCAAAAACGAGAGCGCCTTTTTGAGCATGATTGGCACCTGCTCCCGCTCAATCCCCTCAATAGATTTGATATGCTCAAGCGCCGCATGCACCTCGTTACGATCGTAACTGAGCGACTCGAGCGCGTGGCGCACCTGGGTCAAGTTTTTGGCCCCAGTCCCCTCTGCACCAAGCTCAAAACCATCTTCGATCATATCGGCTGCTTTATTTTTAAGGCTCACAATCAGCGTCTCCGCCTTTCGTGTACCGATACCGCTCACACTGCTCAATGTCTTGACATCCCCCTGCATGATCGCGGCAATAAAAGCTGCTGCAGGGAGCTGTCGCAGCGCTGCAAGGGCCAGTTTGGGGCCGACGCCCGGGCAGTCGATAATAAGCAGGAAAACACGTCGGTCCTGCTCACGCAAAAAACCAAAAAGGGATGGTCCCTGATCAGCGTGCCAATGCAGGTGGGTGCAGAGCCGGACTCGCTCCCCGACCCGAAACGCATCACCCTCGGGCACGGCAAGAGCCCAACCGATGCCGTTCACAAAAATGGTTATCTGTTGAGTGGAAATAGAGGCAATTTCACCCTCTAGAAAGTCGATCACGAAGTATGCCCCCCAATGAAAATAAAAATATCTCTGTTGACAAGTCTAACATCTCTGCTACCTTGATACTAGATATATGTTATGCACGTGGGAATAGCTCAGTTGGTAGAGCGTTGCCTTGCCAAGGCAAAGGTCGCGGGTTCAAATCCCGTTTCCCACTCCAAAGCCTCATAAGAAAAATACCGATTCCTTGACCACCAGATTGTAACACATGGTATATTGCACACAAGACACATTGGTTAATCACCCCCTATTTTTACTAGAGCATCTCCACAAAAAGCGAAAGATTCATACATGAAATCTGTTGTCCAAGAGGCATCAACGATAGGCAAAGCCATCGAACTGGGTTGGAAGGCTGCGGGCGAGCCACGTGATTTTTCGACCAAGGTTCTCGAAGTTCCGCAACACAACTTTCTCGGGTTCACGACCAAATCAGCTAAGGTAGCGATTGTCTTTGAAGAGAACGCACCGCGCGAAGGTACACCACGCGAAAAACGTGAGTCACGCGAACGCGAGCAACGTGCGCGCGAACCGCGGCGTGACAGCCGTGATCGTGGTTCTTGGCGTGATTCCCAGTCACGGTCAGATTCCCGCTCAGAGCGCCCATCGCGCGATCGTAGCCGTTCGTCACGCGACGAGTCGCAACGTGACATGTCACAACGTGATGTATCACCTCGGGACCGGGAGCGTCCAGCACGTGATGAATCGTCACGTGACAGTCGCGATGGCGGTCGCACGCGCGAAAGACGCGATAGGTACCAGTCACGCGATCAGCGGGACACAACGCGAGAAGCATACCGTTCAACGCGGCCATCGATACCAGAGTCACCAGTAAATGAACGGGTAGATTTTGGCGAAGCCGATGAGTTTGAAAATTCACCCACACCGGTCAATTCGATCGTAGCAGAGGCTCTAGCGCCGCAAAGCACACAAGCAACATCGTTTGGCAAACAACTTGGTCAGTGGGATGATGAGCTGGTCGCAAGTGCTCACAAGTGGCTTGGGGAGACGCTTCGGCTCATGGGGCTTACTGACGTTACCTTCACGCTAGAACCGCAAAACTTTCATCTGCGCATAACCCTGAGTAAGCCGCTCATTGACGATGATGCCAAAGAAAAGCACCTCTTTGCGTCGCTCTCAACGCTCATGATTGCATCTCTTAAAAAAGAGTTTCGAAAGGCGTTGCGCGGACACAAAATTGTCATCGTGCATGGTTAAAAAGGACCTGCGCTCATAAAATTCATGGTTTTAAATTATAAACCTAGAATACTATTTAGTCCGCTCACCCTGAGCCTGTCGAAGGGTCTGAAGGAAATGGGTTAATTTTACGATCCGCTCACCCTGAGCTTGTCGA
>CAZWYO010000054.1:0-4652 GCA_964638315.1 uncultured Candidatus Babeliaceae bacterium
GTAGGTTTTTTTTGAAGCCTAGAAATTTTTTAAATTATGTCCGAAGTATTGATAATGTGATCCCCAAAATTATTAATATTGTCTCAAAGTTGCGATCAGATAGGGTTTCATGTATCCTGCCGCTCGCAAGAACCCTTCGAGACGGCCTTTCAGGCCTCCTCAGGGCGAGCGGACTGAGAGATGTTCTTGCTTGTGATGAGATCAAAAAATTCCTAGAGAGATAGGGGTTATCCCCATCGATCCTCGAGACACCCAACCACGGCTTTAATGATACCCGGGTTGGTGTGGCACTGGTGACCAGCACCCTTCACCGTATAGAACTTAGCCTTTTCGGGTTTTATGCCGATTCTTTTTAAAAAGTTATCCCGCTTACGGTAGGTATTTTTTGATATCTTTTCCCGACAGAGCGCGGTTGCCCTCGGTATAGACGTATCATTGTCAGATGCGATAAAATCGAAAAAGTCCGTCTGCTTCATATTTTCTCTGGATAGCGCAAGGCCTTCCGCGTATTTTTCAGCATCCAAGGGCCTTAGTTCGTTGTTGAAGAATGGTAAGAATGGGGGGGAGTTTTTTGGGGTACATGACTGGTAGTCTTCAAAGTGGTTGATGTCGCGCCATAATGCTATCCAATTTTCTTGGACGTCTGGCTGGTAGAGGGTCTTCCAGGCAATCTTGTCAATATCGACCAGCGCGCCAAATAAGCTCGCTGCATTGGAGAGAATCCATGAGGGTTTTGCAGGGTTGTCAGGCGATGATTTTGTGTTAGCCATAATACTGTCGGTGGTAAATTTTTGTACCTCAGCGCAGGCGTTTTCGACCGGATTTTTATATATTCCATCAGGTGGGGCTGTGTCGATACCGCACTGGGGCGAGCAGATCGAGATAAGATGTTTTATTTTAAAGGGGATTTTTTTTGCGTACCACTGCAGGGTGCACCGTGCAACGAGAGCAGAAACGGAAGAGAAGATGCCGACAAATTCCGGTTTTTTATTAAAGTCCTCCCCGTTCTCGTATGTTTTGACGACGTTCTGCACCTCGCTGTTTTTGGCGAGTGAATTCTTGAGCGTCTCTACGACCCTCCAGCCATTGCGCAACTCTTCTTCTTTGCCTCCTGTGCCCAAGCAGATGTCTATCATATTTACCTTATACTTTTTGCCAAATGCTTTATTGATCTCTTCTCTGAGTTGATCAAATCCCCCAGGCTTCCATTGGCTGGTAAAAAAGCCGGTCAGGATATTGAGCTCATTTGTTGCGTGCACATCGCATGCGAGCAGCAGAGATAGACATAAAAAGACACGGAACAGAAAACGACACATCCCCGCACTCCCCTTGGTAATGAAATGTCACACCAGAAAGCCTAACCAATTGGGTTGTTTGGGGTCAAGAGTTATTAATTCACCGCCGTTTCGGGGTAATTTTTTTTGAAATCGGTGAAAATATCAAGCAGTTTGATTGGCTCTTTTTCAAAGAGAATGTGACACGGCTCGATCTTGTTTACCGTGCAGTAGCTCATCATTTCGTCACTTACCATTTTATAATGTTCTAGGTGTTTTTGAAGATAGTGGTAGAGTTCCTCTGGGGTTATGTTGCGATGTGTGAACTCTCCGCACACCAGGCTGCAGATATTGTTCAGAACGAGTCGTAACGAATCGTTCATTTTTCTCATCTGGACCTGTGAATCGACAATTCTGAGGTCATTACTCGCCTGTACGCATCCCGCCACCAGTAGACCGGCCATAGCGGCCGTTATGAGCACTCTCATCGTTTCTCCTATCTGTTTGTTATATTGTGGGGATTTTTGGCATCCCTTACCTCTTCACTTAGAGTGTATCACAAAACATTTACAAATAGAAAGAATTTTTCAAAAGAGCTGAAACTGTGGGTGGAAAGCATCTTAAATGTTGGATATAAAAGTATTTTCGCCATTGCCATAAAACGAGAGAATATTTCTCGGCCCGCTCGCCCTGAGGAGCCCTTCGAAGCTCGCTAGAGCGAAGTAAGGCGTCTCGAAGGGTTCTTGCGAGCGGACCAACTCCAAGAAGAGCTGCTGACAGAAGTTTAAAGTTTATTAATATCTTATAAACACGACTCAGATAGTTTTTCCCCAATCCACCGCTCGCAAGAACCCTTCGAGACGATCCTCCGGGTCAGCGACCCTCCGGATCCCTCAGGGCGAGCGGAATGTTGAAATCTTTGATGTTTGGGTTTTGCGAATCAAACTTCGGACTTTTCTGGCGGATGCACCATGCCATGCAGGGCCTTGGCCAAGTTACTGATTGTTCTGTTGGCAATCAGGGCTTTGGCCGCTTCTTCGAGTGGTTTAATTACTGCCGTAGCATTAGTTGTGGGTATTCCGTTTTCTTGGACCCAGGCGAGAAAGGCTATTTTTTTGTTCTGGTCTGTAAAGTGGTTAAAATCGGCTTCCTGCAGCAGGGCATTTTTGTTCAGTAAGTTTAATAGGGTTTTATCAGCTACCCTCCCCTCGTAGGCGTAGACAAACGCCGATTTG
This sequence comes from uncultured Candidatus Babeliaceae bacterium, assembly GCA_964638315.1. GTDB lineage: Bacteria > Babelota > Babeliae > Babelales > Babelaceae > CAZWYO01. The sequence continues at coordinate 2,510 of CAZWYO010000054.1, forward strand.
CCGTCCACGAGTGCGTTAGCGAGTGATGGAGTCTTGTTCAGGAGTGCATTCGCCACATCAACAAGCCCGTATTTTAGGGCGAAGTGGAGATAGGGGATTTTTTGTGAGGTTGCGGGTGAGGCTGCGCCGGGTGCTTCGTGCAGCAACTTGGTTTGGTTTTCTGTAAAAAATCCGGGATCTGTCTTTTCGATAAATAGCAGAGCTATTTTGTTAAGGCTGTCCCGCAGCTGCCCGTTACTTTGTGCCAGTTCGTAAAAAACCCCCTGGATCGGCATCTGGCTATGTATGTTTGGGTAGTTGCCAAACGGCTGCTGCAAAAATTCTTTGAGTGGATCTTTGACAACAACACTACCATCAGCTTCTTTGGTTTGGGGCTGTTTTTCATATTTTTCTAGAAGCTTCTTTGCGCCATCAACATCGCCCTTTTTGATGATCTGTTCGAAGAGAGTGGCTATATGGGCCCTGACATTTTCTTCCCATACCTTTTTGTTCGTCTGCCCCGTCTTTGACGCCCCAATAAATCCCATCCGCACGAGACCAAAACCGAAGATGACAAGCGCGCAGGATAGGTAGAAAATAAGTCTTTTGGACATGGTTGCCTCACTAACTTTTTATGCAAAAAAAGAAAAAGTTGTACGTGGGACATCCTAATACTGGCGGGGGAAGATTGGCAAGTTTTTTTACTACCCCCGCATCCCCTTCACGCTCTTCGCCTTGTAAAAGCTGATCGCAAAGTGGTGGGCATAGTTGCGCAGGGATATCAGGAGCCGCCCCACAGGGGTCTTGATATCCAGTTTAATGCCCTCGGGAAATTGGTCCGAAAAGATAGTCTCTTCCCGCTTTGCGAGCGCCAGACAGGGGGTAGCCCCAACAAGGTCGTAGACTGCATGCAGTTGCCCCTTGCCCCCATCGATCAGGACAACGTCGGGCAGATTTTCGCCATTTTTGTAGCGGCGAGAGACGATCTCGCGCAGGGCAGCATAGTCGTTCTGATGGGTGATCGACCGGATGATAAAACGGCGGAAGTTGTCGGGGTCCGGGCTACCGTCGGTAAACCGGATACACGATCCGACCATGTTCTGCCCCTGAAAGTGGGAGATGTCAAAACAGTCGATGGCGCGCGGCAGCTCGGGCAGTTTGAGCATCTGTTGGAGGGCGACCAGCGCCTCGTGTCGGTCCAGGTCTTTTTCGTCCGGCGCGACGACCAGATCGGCGACCTCGCGCTGGAAATGTTTCTCAGAAAATTTTGTCTTGAGCACCTCAAAGAGGTGGGTGAGGTGCTCTGCCATCTCATGAAACTCTTGGGCTTTTTCAAAGTTCAACTCATGGTTGAAATGGTCGATCTGCTCTTGTATGTGGGCAAGAAAGCGCTCACGGTCGCCGACCAGCACGTCGTGGGCGAGTTCGAGCCGCAACAGGTATCCGGCACGATCAAAATCGGCACGGCATGCGCCAGCGCAGCGCCCAATGTGAAAATCGAGGCAGCCATGTTCCATCTTCTTGGTGCAGACGTTTAACTGGAAGGTCCGCTCCAAGAAATCATGAATTTTGCGCACCTCTTTTTTGTGTAAAAATGGGCCGAAAACACGCCCCTTTTTTGGCTTATGTCGGGCTATTTCAAGACGGGGCAATTCAGCACCAACAGGCTCGGTGAAGACCAGGTACAAGAACGGGTTGCCGTCACGCAGCAGGGCGTTAAATGGTGGTTGGTAGGTCCTGATCAGATAGGCTTCCAAAAGGAGGGCAGAGATCTCGTTTTTGGTCGCAATAAACCGTACCGATTCGTGCTTGCGCACCAGGCGGTCGATTTTTGGTTCGTGGTCCCGTTTTTGGAAATAACTTGCTACCCGCTTGCGCAGGTTTTTGGCCTTGCCGATGTAGAGAATTTCGCCGGTTGCATCGAGAAAGAGGTACACGCCCGGCACGGCCGGGAGTGTTGAGATTGTCTGTTCCATAATTTTAATTGTAACTATTTTTTATCTGTTTGGCCACCATCCAAAGTGCTTGGGGGGGGGGTGATTAAAAGTATTACACAAGGATGCTTAAAGGTAAGATCAATAGTAGAGTGAGCTCTCTCCACCGCTCATCCCGAGTGTTTTTTCGTAGGGACTTGTCCCGTAGAAAAAATGTATCGAGGGACATG
>CAZWYO010000055.1:0-4291 GCA_964638315.1 uncultured Candidatus Babeliaceae bacterium
TTTATGGGATTTCCCGTCTAGTTCGAATCTTTCAAGCATTTGAGGAAGTCCTGTTGGGGTGACAAAAAAAGCTGCACATGGCCAGCCCCTCAAAAGGGTCAGCCGGTGTGCAGCTAAAGTTCGATTAAAATTTGGTGTTATTTTTGGGTAGTGTTTGGTTTGAAGAGCTGTGCAATACACTGTGGACATTCTTTATTGACCAAAAATATTCCTGCACCAGCAGCAATACCCACAAGCGATGCGTAGAATGGAAACGAGGATAATGGGAGCCTAAATTTGCGTAAAAAGCCAGCAGAAAGAAATGAGCAACCCAACAGAGTGGTGCCAGGATGCTTTTTCATCCACTCGGTAATATACTGCACCTTCTCATGGTTGCAGACGCCTTTAACGCTCTTTATAAAATTTTCGCTGAAGATGCTCTTCGCAAAATTTTCTACCTTCCCAAACCAGCTCGTTTCGTCATTCTCATTTTTTGCACAGACAGTGAGACAAGTAAGGGTAAGTAGTGCGCACAGAAAACAGTGCATAAATTTTTGTTTCATCAGGATAGCCTCCATTAGAGAATCTTCGGATTACGTATTTGATTAACTAATAACCATAGTTAAAAGCTTAGCAGATAAAGGATTTTTCGTCAAAAATTACTCTTTGACTTCAGCCGTAGAATATCTAAAATCCACCTCTTCAGGGAATGGAGAATAGATATCAAAATCAATGTTTTCAATTCGTCTTGCCACACCTGCGCCAAATGCTGCCACTTTGTTATACATCATATTGGTAAATGTCTGATTTTCTTTGACATATTTATGAGTACGCTTTTGCAACTTATAAGAACGCGTCTGCACCTCCTGCATCTCTGTAATTATTTTCAGAGTCTCATCAAGCTTTTTCAGAGTCTCATCTTGCTTTTTATCAAGACTAGAAGCCCATGTTACCAAAATCCCAATGTCTTTAGAGATGATAGCAGCCAGTTTTTCGAAGGTCTCGTTAGAAACACCACTGCCCCCGCCGACGCTTAAAAGGTTCACTTGTCTAAGAAGGTCAAAGATCATACCAGGATGCTTGGAGTACAATTCTTCGAGGAAAGCCATTAGCGTATTCTTAAGCACGATCTCCGCATTCTTCTGAACGCCTGGGTCAGCCAATGCCCCCACAATTGCTTTTTGGCCTGCCTGACCGCCCACATCGACAATATTCTCGCTATTCAAAAGATTATTCCGGACCTTTGAAATCTTATGTGATAGATAGAAGCCAGCCAGACTACACAATGTGCCCATAACTTTAGGGTTGTTGAGAAGCATTAAACAATTTTTATCTTTGAGAAACATTAAGAATTTCTCAGGTAGATATTTAGCCTTTTTTACAGAATCGGGGATAAACATAAGCAGATCTTTAGACAGATGCTGTTTCACTGAATCGGGCATTAAAAATAGTGCATAAAATAAGACTGCAGCGGGAGTTAGACCAAAAACAATATCTTTGGCGCTCCGCACGTAATGTTTTTTCGGGGCAACAGCGTTTTTGGCATCCCCGTTTTTCTGTTCAACCTTCTGCTCAACTTTGACGATTGGTTCTGTTTTCTTACCAAACGGCCACAGCCACCCAAACCAGCCAGTTTTTGTGGCAGGTGTAATTGCAGTCTTTTCAACAATATTCTTGGTATCCTGTTTGTTGTCAACCTGATCATCCGCAGCATGGCTATTCACCGCCCACAAACCACCGACCAGAAGCACAATTGCGCATATATTTTTTAAACTTTTCTGCATAGTAAACTCACTTATTTAAATTCAATCAAAATAATACTTATAAGTTAACTTTACCATAAATTACCAAATTGTCAACTATTTAAATTGCGCGCACCAAAAAAGAGGGAGTCCCAAAAAAGGACTCCCTCGTAAACTTAAAAAAAACTAACGAAGCGGCTTAAGCAGCTTCTGTTTCTTCTTCGTCTTGGCTGTTCAAACCAAGCGCGTCAAAGTACCAGGCTGCAAATAATAACGCGCCCGCTGCTGCGGCGCCGCCTAAAAGGTACCATTTGTTTCTGCATAGGAAAGCTTTGCAAGGACAAGAGCAAGGCTTAGGATCTTCTTTTTTCCCATCATCTACTTTTTTGGTTTCTTCTTTTGGAGCTGCTTGTGTAGAATTTGTTGTTTCCACTTTTTTTGCTTCTTCTACCTTCTTTTCTTCTACTTTGACATCTACTTTAGGCGCTTCTTTTACTTCTTCTTTTACTTCTTCTTTTTTATCATCTTTCTTTACTTCTACCTTACCCCACCCCAAGCCAGCTTCCATGCGGCCGCTAACAAAAGTGAAACAGAGACCAACAACCAACAACTTAAGCAACTGCTTATTCATAAAACATTCCTCTAACTTAGGAGTTTTGCGACATTCAAACTATCAAAATGGTAGCAGATAAAAATTTAGAGTCAACACTTTTTTGTAACAACAAAAACTTGAATTTCTCGCGTGCCTGTCATACGCTGTGGGCAAAGAGGGGATACCAGATGAAAAGAATCTACCTTACAGGGCTGGTGCTCTGTTGTATAGCGAATGTACGGGCTGATATCAGCAACACAGATCACACCAGTCAGATGCGTATGCTCTACCGACCGGCCTATCAAAATGCGGCTGCAATCTGGAACTGGTGGAGTCCTGTGGTCGTCCACAAAGAGGGCGACTCCCGCTCTGCCGTCCAGGGACTCGTTTTTTACCAAAAATCGGTCGACTGGTGCAAGACAGCGGGCTACTTTTTGCTCGACTGCAAGAGCCATCTGCTTGTCCAGGGCGACGGGATCACCCCCAACCGTGATCGCGATGTCCGCGCAGAGTGGTTCGAAATGGACAGCACCACAGACACCCACCTCACGCTCACCCCCCGCCAAGAGCAGATCAGTGCTGTTATAGAGTACAACAAAGACCTCGCCAGCTGGATCAAACATAGCTTTTTCGCACATCTCTGGGTTGATGTAACGGCATCTTTCTCCCATGTCAAAAACGGCCTCCACCCCTACAGCGCCAATAGCACGCTGCTCACTCAGATTGGGCGCCCTAGCCTTAAACACGCCCGAATCGGCAACTGCGAATTTACGCGCAATGGCCTAGCCGAAGTAATGCTCTCGCTCGGTGCAACCTTCCTCGATAACAGTAACGACTTTCTGCTCGCCATGACAAGCGGCATCGGGCTGCCAGGTGAGCGGCACGTCTCATCAGAATATATCTTCCTTCCGGGGCTCGGCACCAACGGCCACTTTACCGTACCAACAACAGTTCTTTTCGCGCTCCCAATCTATGTGTGCGACGAGCGGGGGGACATGCTCCAGTTTGTTGGCACCCTCCAACACCGGTACTACATGACCCGCCAAGAGTGGCGAACGTTTGACCTCACGTGCCAGCGCCAGTGGAGCCGTTATCTGCTCTTGCGGCGCGAAGGTGAAGAGGCAACCATCCCCGCAACACAAGTACTTACTCGCTACGTCGAAGTACGCCCACACAGCTTTATAAACGTGGCTGCAAGCTTTGTCTTCTCACACCAGGGCATAGGGGCAGAGGCCGGGTATGAGCTCTGGGCACGCAGTGACGAAGAGCTCCGTCGCGCCTCTCAATGCTGCGATCCTATGACCTATCGCTTGGAAGAGTATGGCATCGCGGGGTCAACAAAAGACACATCTGCGAGCAAGAGTACGATAAGCGAGCGCGCTGAAGATGACGAGGTATTTACCACCCTCAAAGAGAGTGACATCAACTACTCATCCGGCAGGGCCCCTAGCACGGGATCACACCGACTCCATGCCGCCCTCTCATACGAGAGCGACTACAACATCTTGGCATCGATCGGCGGATTTTTTGAGTGGCCGCAGACTAATGGCTGTTTAAAGAATTACGGCTGCTGGGGCAAGATCAGCTATAATTGGTAGTCTATATAGTGCGAATAAGTTAAATTGCGACAAAAAGTGATATCCAAGATCCGCACACCCTGAGCCTGTCCCTTCGACTCCGCTCAGGATAAACTCCGGGTTTCTCGAGTGCGGAATATGTGTGAGATTTTCCGAATTAACCGCACATTTAGACCCGGAGTTTATCCTGAGCGGAGTCGAAGGGACAAGCTCAGGGTGTGCGGCTTATGTGAGTTAATTTTCTTATTCGGGGCTACACAGTTTAGTCGCCATTTAGAATATTCGGACTATAGATTGTATATTTTCAATAGTATAATTTGTAGAATTTACCATTTTTGAGACCCTTTATACAGGACTTCCTCAAAATATCCAAAGATTCGATCTGAAAGTGTTTTTATCCT
>CAZWYO010000056.1:0-3549 GCA_964638315.1 uncultured Candidatus Babeliaceae bacterium
TTATGGGATTTCCCGTCTAGTTCGAATCTTTCAAGCATTTGAGGAAGTCCTGTCACTGTTTAACTTATTCGCACTATATATTTTCCGGCGAAGCCCCCTACTTCGCTCTTGCAGAGCTTCGTAGGGCAGGCGCCAATTTCGCTACAGAGCAACCCGCCACCTGTCCTCCATAGCCTTGGCGACGGAGGATAGCTCAGTTCGTGCTTCGAAGTCATTGCCTCCGCAAGCGACGGGGGGTGCGACGGAGGTGGCGACTAACGCTCACCTCAGCCTCTGATCAATGCATTCATCGATGACTTCGCTCAACGAGACGTGTTTCGTCTGCGCTATCTGTGCTATAAGCGCGTGTCGCTTGCTTGTTGTGCGGTAGGCAATTTTGCCCTTGTATGCCTCTTGATCGATGGGTTCGGGAATTTCTTCACCTTTTTCTAGGTACATTTCGAATATCGTTGCCATCGCTTCTTTGATATTCTCGAAAGCCTTATTTATTGTGGCGGCATCACTACAAACTCCCGGAAGTTCGTTCACGCGAATAATGTAGAGGCATTTGCCGGCTTCGTGGGTCGTGTTTATGCTATAACTCCAGGGCAATGATAGGTAGTAATCAAGCCCCTGTTTTTTCTTTGTAACCATGTTTTTTTAGAACCTCTCTAACTTCTTGGACCTGATATGCCAACAGTTGCGGGCGTTTTTTCAGGGTAATGTTTAGACCCATGGAATCTTTTTGAAAGCCGTGATGAGAACCTCGAACCCTTTCTTCAAATCCAAGCCAAATAAGCAGCGACCGTGTTTCATCAAAAGTGATGTTCTTTGAGTCAGCTAATATTTTCTGAATAAGCTTTTCTCTGGTACTCATTGTGTGAACTTTCCATTGTTGTTGCTACATCATAAAGGCAGGATATCAAATGTGATATCAATTGTCAATGTTCGACAATCGCACCCGTTTCGGGTTTTTGTGTTGCATTGTCTCCAAACAAAAATTAAGCTATGAATAGGCTGTTTTTTAGACAGGAAGCAGCTCATCGATGAAATGACAGGTCAGCCTGCCGTTAGGACTGTGCAAAGAGAATTACGCAATCTCAATAAGCTTGGGTTACTAGTCCCAGAGGGTAAAGGGAAATCTGTTGTTTGGATTCTTGTACAAAAATGAATCGCGCCACAATCGCGCCAACTTAAGGCAAACAAAAAGCTGCCAGACTACTTACCCTTCATCACCAGCAAGATCTTCTTGCAGAGCAGCGTCTGGTATGCAAGCACTTTTTCGAACGCCTTCTGCAGCGTTCCCATCCCGTCAGAAAGCTCTATTTTGGTCCTCTTAATGTCGTAGAGCGCATCGGTAATCTTCTTCCTGTCGTACTTAGCAGCAAAGATAAGCTTCTCTTTGTCTTCGATAAAAGAGAGAGCGAGACCTATCTTATGCTTATCTGGGCCAGTCGGTACAATCGAGTCGAAGATTAGTTCCTTCAACAGGGCAATGTTGTTTTTCCATGTGTTTGCATTGGACCTGTCGGCCGCAAAGTCTTCTATGGTCATAGTCTTTTTTACAAGTCTATTTTTTACAAATTTGAGCTCACCGATGATTTCGTTGAGTCTCTCTACCTGTTCGTTGTTGAGATTTTCCTTGATAACCTTCTTAGGCTTGGCAACCTTCTGCTCACTGTAGGCGCTATGCGCCGTCATCGTGAGAATAACTATAACCATCCAAATCGTACGATTCTTCATAAATCCTCTCAGTTTAGTGGAGCCTCAGTTGCTCTGATTTTTACATAGGGGGCCTGCTGGTGTCAAATTTGTTTTGAGAAAGTGTTCGAGCTGGAGTTGTTTTTGTCTGTTTCTCATTTTACGACCACTGGTTTTTCAACCGGATTTTCATGCCAGGAGACCCCGACCTTTTTTGCCTTTTTATCGCACACAATTCCCGTGTACAGGTAACCACCAAGCTCCGGGTTCTGGTCGTATGCTATAGGGTGTTTGCCTAGCGCGAGAAGCCGTTCGGTCAATGTGCCTGTTAGTGATTTTTTTTGCTCTAGGTCAGATGTGGCAAGAATTTTTTTCTCATAAAGATGCAGGCGGCAGTCCTTAAATTCCTTCTCCAGAGAGACGATGCCAAACCCCTGATATGCACACAAACCTCCTGCTGTGCTCAGGGTAAAGATGGGGAGATATTCTGTGCTTTCAAGAGGGAAGCCATGTAGCAAATAGTCTGTTCTATTTTCAGGTTTGATCACCTGTTGCCACCAGATGGGTTCTTTTTCCCCGGTTAGCTCTGCTCCGTAATGGGGCAGCAGCTTTAGTGTGTAGGAATAGTGTTGATGGCCTCTGATAAAAGCACTAATTTTCTGTTTTTTACCTATCGCTTCAACTTTTCCTGAACCGACAAACGGTCTACCGGAACCGCCATCAATGCCGATCTGATTGGAGACGTTGAAATCGCCCCAGGTCAGCCAGAAGGATAAACTATTCATGGGATCATCAGTTTTGGGGATAAGACGGTAACAATCTTCGGTACATCTCCAGATATTATCAAGAGCAGATAGATTGTCAGGTGTGGTGAACATGGCTCCACCGTGACAAAATTGAAGCACAAAGTCGTTGCAGGTTACAAACAATCCGGTGGGGAGCTTCTCGAAAAATTTACCAAAAATATCTTCTGACCAGTCATTGTTCTTGCCGCTATCTTTCAAGAATCTCTTTTTTAGCTCAAAGCCAAATGAAAATTGGTATTGATAGAAGGGGCTATGGTAGTTTTTTTCATCCTCATGATTGCCTCTCAATACGATTACCCGATCGGTGTTCTGATTTGCCTGCATCACGCGCAAAAGGGTATACAAAACTTCGAGACCAAAACTACCGCGGTCGATAAAGTCGCCCAAAAAGACCAGGTAAAAGCTTGGATCTATTATTTTGAAATCGCTATCTAGATAGCCTGAAGCAACCAATTTCCACAGTAACCGAAGTAGTGGATGGATAGTCCCGTGAATGTCTCCGATGGCGCAGATCTTGGCTTTTGGGGGCAGATTTTTCATGAGGACATAGTCAAGCGTCCCTTTGTTCCATGCGGCTTCCGATAGCTTTTTGTCCTGATACCACTTTCCCGCTAGCATCTGTTCTTTCATCTTGTCCAAAACAGCAGATGCCAGCTCGGTGATTTCTTTTTTGAATGCAAAGGCAACGCCGTAGGTTTTGACCTGTTTTTCGTTTGAATAGTCTATAAATAAGCCTTCTGGGATTTTTGAAAAGCAGTAGTCGGTCCATGTTTCAAGGTTTTCAAGCGCGCCCTTTTGCACCACCGTTGTATTTTTTTCTCCTTCTAGTGCGAGGGATTTTAGAATTCCTGAAAGATGGTAGATCGCGTTTTCGTCTTCCTGCAGAGCCGAAGACACGAAAACGCTGGTACCTGTGCACACAAGCGTCAGGGCCAGCATTAGTGATCGCAGATAATAATGTCCCATTGTTCTTTCCCTAAAAAAAATTTGATTCCCTTAATCCCTTAGCCCGGATATTTCATAAACAAAATGTGTAAGTTCTTTCTAAAACCTGATAGAATCA
>CAZWYO010000057.1:0-1825 GCA_964638315.1 uncultured Candidatus Babeliaceae bacterium
GCATCTCCTTCATGCTCCAACCACCTGAAAAACTGCTGGAGCGATTGTCGATAGGTTTTTCGTGACGAGAGCGCGACATCCTGGTCCTTGATGAATTGGTCGATAAGGCTATAAAAGTTTTTTTGTGACGCATTTTTGACGGGTGTTTTTTCGACACCCACCACTGGAAATTTTTGCTTCATGCTCTCCCCTTTTTTTGCATCATTTATTTGCGCAGAGAGATGCAACCGTTTTTTTGTTGAGAATATATGCCATGTAGCCATCCTTGTTTGCGTTAGCAAATACTCTCAACTTTTTCAGGGTCTCTTTTTTTTCAGACAGTATGGCATTATTTTGTATAAATTTTTCCTTAACTCTTTCCTTAGAGGTCTGCTTGTATGAGTTATACTCGGGTTGTGAAGCGTGCCGGATATAGTAGTAATCTTTTACCTCGTCTGCAGTGAGCACGTCAGCACCCAAATCATTATATTTTGCTATCGCCTCAGCAACAGTATCCCACGAGGTGAAGACATCATAGTCAAGACCGTGCTGAAGAAGTTGAGTGATGCAACGAACGATGGCATAGGGGATAAAGTCGGGCCAGTACGCGACGCAGATCTCATCTTTTCTATCATTAAAAGCTTTTTCGGCTTCGAGTGCTATGTGGGCTAGTATACGTTGTGGATCTACAAACTGTTTCTTCAAAAAGGCTTGCAGAGCTATGTAGGGCTTTACGCCATACTGTGCACCGGCATCAAATTTGGTTATTTTCTCTATTATTTTATCTTCAACAGCTGCATGTGCACTGCCGCCACAAACCGCCAGCATGATTGAGCATAAAAAAAGTTTTTTCTTCACCGCATACATCCTTTATGGTTATTACCAAAATATAGCAAACACTACTGAAAGTATGCATCTAGAAGCAAAAATTGGCAAGTGTGGTTGAATAGAATCTACCCCCAAACTCTATGTCAACAAATTAGTAATTGTTGGCATAGAGTGGAACTCGGAGCACCATAATCAAAGACCCTGAATTTACATGTTGAAAAGTACCCCTCCTTGATGGCTTCAGCCTCAACTCTAACATTGTCAAAAACTACACTAGCCTTTGCAGACTGACCGCTCCGATCAACCCACTTATCAACAAGCAGCTTGCCATCAAGCCCTTTGATATGAACAACTACTCTGCCATCATCCGTCATATTACCTGGATTAGCAAAGTACAAACATTCGAGCGTGCAGATCTTCTTGTTATCTACATAAAGCGGAAAAATCGCGGAGACAACGTCTTTTGACCAAGCGTCAACCGAGAGTATGCCTGGCGATATATACGGCTCTTTGTTGGAGACCAAGACTTCTTGATGAAAAAGATCATTTTTTCTTATGGTGACTCTATGGCTACTCAAATTGGTCATTTCAACCTCAGCGTCCCATGTACCCTTTACACTTCCCGGCACCAGCACCGCAAGCGCAAACGCTGCGCCGGCCATCAATTTTACTATCTTGTTCATCTACTTTCCTCTGTTTTAAAACTACCTCTTCATTGGCACGTGCTCTTCACGCCCATACACTTACTAGCATAATAGTTTTATAGCCAAATAGGCAAGAATTTAAGGAAAGTAAAACGACCACTCCAGGCTTGGAAGACGAGTCCGATAATATTTTTTAATAAATTCCATCACCAAAAACCGTCTGTCCCGACCATGCCTCACCCCAATCTGGCGGTAATCAGCAACCCGGTGCAGCGCAGTACAAACAGATGTCCCCCCGACTGGACCCCATAGTAGGTTGAGCGGGAGGACATCTGTTTTGGTTTGTCCGTCAGAGCTGGGGTTCTTTAAATTTG
>CAZWYO010000058.1:0-1803 GCA_964638315.1 uncultured Candidatus Babeliaceae bacterium
CGGACGATTGATAGATGGTCTCGTTGTCTGGGAGGGTTGAACTGATAATCTCGTCCGCAACCTTCTTATACCGCTCTGCATCGATATCTTTCCAGACGGTCTGGGCAAGACGACCATAGATCCAAGGCTCGCCCATGCTTGTGTTCGTGACGACCGCATACCAATGTCCTTCGTCATTTTTGGCAAACTTTTCTGACGCGACAGCCTCCTGATACTGCCCCGTCTTAGCATTTTTGCGCACAGCAGTGATGCGTATAATACGCGTGTCTGCACCAGTAGAAGATTTTACTGTTTTACCATTAAGTTTCACGAGAAGGCCGTGAAAGAGCTCTTCTTTCGATTTTTCTTCTACTTTCGCACCTGCCTCAGGCTCCACTTTTTGCATCTTGCTAATACAGACAAACTCATCAACGACAAATCCCTGCGTTGACGGCGACATGACACCAAACAACGCCTGAAGGGCTCTGGGAAAATCTAGCTCTTGTGCATCTATTTTTTTAAACGTATGGAGAAACGTGCCCTGCGCCATAGAAAGCATCTGTGGAACCACAAAGTTTGTTTTTTCTTCAAAAACAGGTATTACAATCGGCATTTTTATGATAGCAGGGTAATAGAGCAGCATGCTGTCTTTTGCTTTTGGTAGCCTTATTTGCGCTTCTTTATCTGCATCCAGCATATGTTTCTGATCTTCAACCGTTAGAACAATTACGGATGGATCCGTACTCACCGCTCTGAAAAAGCTATTTTTGCCAGGCATACGAATGGATGGGGTATTATCCCTTATAAATTCACCCTGCATTGCTCTGCAAGCGGTTCTAAGAGGCTCCTTAGCAGCTTCAACATGTCCTCCACTGTTTTTTGTAACAAAGCTATTGATAGCATTAAAGTAAGCGTCCAGATCAAGTGGATTTTTACATACAAGACCCGTCAAATTAATACATGCCATCATCGGATTTGCACCCGTGGCACCCATTAAAATAGCGAATTTGATGTCACGTATATCAAAGAACAACTTCCAAAGCCTCTTTTTCGTCTTCTGGTGCATCTGCGCAACGGCTTCAACACCTGAAAAACAGGTAAATACAAAAAGTGACTGACACCAAATCTCCGTAAGCTCCTGAACAAAGCGCCGATACCCATCCGGGTCAAGCCCCGCAAAAACAAATGCTTTGTCCTCGCCCACTTCAAGTTGCTTACCAAAAAGCCCCACATCATAAAATCCATGCCCATTGAGAACAAAATTTTTTGGTGTCTTGTTGGCTTTGTCAAAAAGCGCCAACAAATTATCTATCGATATCTTAACTGTTTCGTGCTTTGAGAGTGCCCTCTCGGCAACACCATAATCTGAACCCAACGCGAAGGACTCCATCTTCGCCGGAAGCAACCCAACCTTGGCAGGCGTCATACCTTTGGGTATGCAGATCATCAGGTCTCCGGTTTTGGCAAGATAGAGGTCATAATCCTTCTGCACATGGGGCAAAAACACCTCACGTACATATTTGCTCTCAGCAAGCAATTCTGGCACTGATAATGTGCTGGCAACAAGCTCTCTCAAATCGGCCTCAGCCTGAGCCTTATCCACGGACTCGCCAGAGAGCCACTGCCACCAGGCAATGTGCTCTTTGGATAGTAGATCGCCACCAACGGTAAGTAGATTTCTAAAGACTGGAACGGTACAGATGACAATCTCATCCTGCTTCAATGCGAGCCCCGCAAAATGCGATATCGCATCAAGATGACCCGTGTGAGCCTCAACAACTCCTCCTCTTGACTCAACACCAGGCTCTGGGGAAACCACACCGC